>NZ_JBQFQR010000014.1:0-162154 GCF_056536985.1 Ruegeria sp. CH8
CAGAATGTCTTCGTCCGAGTATCGCTTCCGAGCCATCCCTTGTTCCCCCTTCTCGGCCAAAGTAGTGGCACAATTTTAGGGGGCAAAGACATTATCAAATCGTGGATGATAAGGTGCGCAAAACAGTTGGTTTGCTCCATGAGCTTTTCTGTAGTGACGAATGACCTAACAGAGTTCGCTTGCCGCTCTCGTTAAACTGCCTCATATCCCCGGCATGGCCACTTGGCCCCGACGAATCCCATTTGACCTCCACGAAGAACTAGAAGCGCGCGCGCTCAATGACTGGCAGGCGGCGCTGCGTGTCTGGGCAAAGCGTCACGCGCTGAAACTCAAGCTGATGTGGTGGGCAGACCTCGAGCGCAAGATATCCGATCTCCACTCAATGCGATTCACACCCAAGCCGCAGGATCACTGGGCCGCTATACGTGAATGGCTGGAGTGTCACGACGTACCAGCGCCGGACAAGCTGCCGGGATGGCCTGAACAGGATTCGGTTCATGGGTACTAATTTCGTGGGACACTCGTCCTGTAAGCCATTGGAATCATATGGGCCACTATCTTCGAATCGTGGGACACACGATCGTTGATTTTAAAGGAAAATTTGCGGATTTTGGTAGGCCCGGCAGGACTTGAACCCGCAACCAAAGCGTTATGAGCGCTCTGCTCTAACCAATTGAGCTACAGGCCCGCCTGAGCGCTTTGAGTACCACGGTGAACGCCCGCGTCAAGCCTGACCGTTGCAACAAGGCGCACAATCGACTAACCCGCGCGGGAACCATTCATGAGAGGCTGGCCATGACGACGGGCAAGAACGGAATCACCTATGCCGATGCGGGTGTTGATATTGATGCGGGAAACGCTCTGGTCGACCGGATCAAGCCTGCGGCCAAGCGAACCAAACGCTCGGGCGTGATGAGCGGGCTGGGCGGATTTGGTGCCCTGTTCGATCTGAAAGATGCCGGGTATCAGGATCCGATTCTGGTGGGCGCGACCGATGGCGTCGGTACAAAGCTGCGGATCGCCATTGATACCGGTGTAGTGGACGGTGTGGGCATCGATCTGGTGGCGATGTGCGTCAACGACCTGATCTGTCAGGGCGCCGAACCGCTGTTCTTTTTGGATTATTTCGCCACCGGCAAGCTGGATACCGACACCGCAGCGCGGATCATCGAAGGCATTGCCGAGGGCTGTGTGCATTCCGGCTGCGCCCTGATCGGTGGTGAAACCGCCGAGATGCCCGGTATGTATCCAGATGGCGATTTCGATCTGGCCGGGTTTTCGGTCGGCGCAATGGAACGTGGTGCGCTTTTGCCTGCGGACGTCCAGCAAGGCGACGTTCTGCTTGGGCTGGCTTCGAACGGGGTGCATTCCAATGGCTATTCGCTGGTACGCAAACTGGTTGAGATTTCGGGTCTTGGCTGGGATGCGGCGTCTCCGTTTAGCGACGGTTCTTTGGGCGAGGCCTTGCTGACCCCGACTCGGTTGTACGTCAAGCCTGCACTGCAGGCGATCCGGGCAGGGGGCGTGCATGCGCTGGCCCATATCACCGGTGGTGGCCTGACCGAAAACCTGCCGCGCGTACTGCCCGAAGGGCTGGGCGCCGAGATCGACCTGAATGCCTGGGATTTGCCGCCCGTCTTCCGTTGGATGGCGGAAACCGGTGGAATCGTCGAGGCCGAGATGCTGAAGACCTTCAACTGCGGCATCGGCATGATCGTTGTCTGTGCCGAAGACCGCGCCGACGAGTTGACTGCGCTTCTGGACGAGGCAGGTGAGACGGTTTCACGTCTTGGTACCGTCACTGACGCCCCCGGTATGGCCTATTCGGGCCAGCTGCTGTGAGCCACAAGCGCGTCGCGATTTTGATTTCGGGCGGTGGGTCCAACATGGTGTCGCTGGTCGACAGCATGGTCGGAGACCACCCGGCGCGTCCCTGCTTGGTTCTGTCGAATGACGCCGAGGCGGGTGGGTTAAAAAAGGCCGCCGCGCGCGGCATTCCGACGGCCTCGGTGGACCATCGCCCGTTCAAGGGCGACCGTGCGGCGTTTGAAGCTGAATTGCTGAAACCACTGGAACGGGCGCAACCGGATATCGTCTGCCTTGCCGGATTCATGCGGGTTCTGACCGGCGAGTTCGTTTCACATTTTCAGGGGCGGATGCTGAACATCCACCCTTCGCTTTTACCGAAATACAAAGGCCTCAACACTCACGCCCGCGCTATCGAGGCCGGGGATGCGGAACACGGATGTTCTGTTCATGAGGTGACGGCGGCGCTGGATGATGGCCCGATCCTTGGACAGGCGCGCGTGAACATCGAACCCGGTGATACGCCGGAAGAACTGGCCGCGCGCGTATTGGTGTGGGAGCATAAACTATACCCCGCAGTGTTGCGCCGTTACGCCAATGGTGATCGGACTCCAGTGCTGCTGCCGTGATCCTCGCAGGGTGATTTACACACGCGTCATATTCGGCCTATGGTCCGCATTACGGCTAGGTACGGAACCTACGAACAGCCGAAGAAAACAAGAGCAAGAATAGCACCGCGCATGAAAACCCTGACAACGACGCAAGAGCTGGCCGATTTCTGCAAGGCCGCGGCGGAATACGACTATGTCACCGTAGATACTGAGTTTCTGCGTGAACGAACTTATTATTCTAAGCTTTGCCTAGTACAACTTGCGGTTCCGTCCGAAGGTGAAGACAGCGCGGTTTTGGTCGATCCTCTGGCCCAGGGCCTGTCCTTGGACCCCTTGTATGAGCTGTTCGGCAACGAGAACGTGGTCAAAGTGTTCCACGCCGCCCGTCAGGATTTAGAGATTTTCTGGGTTGAGGCAGGCGTATTTCCTAATCCGCTGTTCGATACACAAGTCGCGGCGATGGTTTGTGGGTTTGGCGAACAAGTGGGTTATGAAACGCTGGTGCGCAAAATTTGTAAGCAGGGTGTCGACAAGACCTCGCGCTTTACCGACTGGTCCCGGCGGCCATTGTCCGAGGCGCAAAAGACCTATGCGTTGGCCGACGTGACCCATCTGCGCCGGATCTACGAACATCTTGCTGCACAGCTGAAAAAGTCACAGCGCAGCCATTGGGTCGCTGAAGAACTGCAGATTCTGACCCAACCGACGACGTACGACGTTCGCCCCGAGGATGCGTGGAAGCGGGTAAAGACCCGGACGAATTCCGCCAAATTCCTGGCCGTGGTGCGCGAGCTGGCGCAGTTCCGCGAGGCCTATGCGCAGGAAAACAATGTCCCGCGAAGCCGGGTATTCAAGGACGACGCGCTGATCGAATTGGCCTCGACCAAGCCCAAATCGCCGTCCGATCTGGGTGGCTCGCGTCTGCTGTTGCGCGAGGCGCGGAAGGGCGCGATTGCTGAGGGCATTCTGACCGCCGTGAAGAAAGGCGTGAACTGCCCGGCGGACCAGTTGCCGCGCGTGGACAACAGCCGTGACAAGCTGAAGGTAAATCCCGCGTTGGCGGATTTGTTGCGCGTGCTGCTTAAATCTAAAACCGAAAGCTCGGGCGTCGCGGCAAAGTTGATCGCCACAAGTTCGGAACTGGATCAAATCGCTGCGGGTGAGCGGGAACTTCCTGCAATGTCGGGTTGGCGCTTTGAGGTGTTCGGCGAGGACGCGCTGAAACTGTGCGAAGGTAAAATTGCACTGGCCGCTAAGGGTCAGAGCGTCAAGGTTGTATCCCTATAAGCGCGGTTAGCGGCGCCGGGATTCCAGTGCGTTCTGTTGCCCCACGACCCGAACCAGTCGGGTGTTCTTCAGATCTTTCCGGCTGACGTTGATGGCATCAGAAACCATGCGTGAACGCTCGGTTCCCTGATTGGTTGGCTTTTCGGGATAGTCTACGCGGAATGTGAACTCCAGAACGCCGTTCTTTTGGTTCTCTTCGCTGTCCACTCGTACAAGCCGAGCGTTATAGGCCCCTTGCCGGGCGGCCGTACCGGCGGCATAAACTATCGCCCCGTTGGCGGTCGGATCGATCCTCAGCTCATCAATTTTTGCGATTGGAACGCTGATATCTTCGGGCTCTGGGCGTGAGAACAGCCCGCCGCCTTTTCTTCTGTCCGGCACCAAAGCATCCGCATCATTTACCGCCGTTTCAGCCGGATCAGCCGAAGTGCTTGATCCAAACCAGTTGGACGGGTTCGCCCGAGAGTCCCTCCAACCGCTGCAGGCAGAGAGGGTCAGGGTGGCGACCAGAAGAACAGTAAACGATTTTTGCATGGTGCAGACGTCCAGAGCAGTAATTCCTGCAATGGGTTATCGCAAAATCCTCGGTTTGAAAAGCCACGCTTGGGGGTGGACAGGCGCAGGTTGGAGGCATAGGTCACAGATGTGATCGCAACAAAAGGACCGCCGCAACATGGCCACGCCTGCCTTTGAGGAAATCGTTGAGGATTTCGAGTTTCTGGAGGACTGGGAAGACCGGTACCGCCACGTCATTGATCAGGGCAAGGCGATGGACCCGTTGGATGATGCGCTCAAGGTGCCGGCCACCAAGGTTCATGGCTGCGCCAGTCAGGTCTGGCTGCACCCGATCATCGAAGGCGGTGTCTTTCGTTTCGATGGTGACAGCGACGCATTGATCGTGCGGGGGCTAATCGCGGTTTTGCGGTCGCTCTATAACGGCCTGCCGGTCGCCGAGGTTCCCACGGTGGACGCAGGGGGTGAACTGGCGCGGCTGGGTCTGAACGATCACCTGTCGGCGCAGCGCTCGAACGGGTTGCGGGCGATGATCGAACGCATCCGGGACGTCGCGCAGGAAAACGCCTGACGCGGATCAGTCCGCCGGTTTGCGGGTTGCCCAATCCGTCAGGGTGGATTCCAGATCGCCATAACCGGTAAAGCGGCGTTCGAACTCCAACCCCATCCGCTCGGCGCATTCACGAGCGCGTTCGGTCAGGTCCGGATCGTCGATCTGTGCCTGATAGACCAGCTTGGTGTAATTGCCGAAATACATGTCACGCAGTTCGGGGTGCCGGTCGAGTCCCAAGGGTTTCCAGACAAAGGCATCGAACTGCCGCGCCAGAAAATCGGTCAGGTAAAAGGCGGTGGTCTCATCCTCGCCCCGGGCCTCAAAGGCCTGATTTCCTTCGAAGAAGGAATAGCAGTGGGGACCTTTGACCATCTCGACGCCCAATTCCGCGCAGGCTTTTTCCAGCAGACCGCCGGTGCCGCAGTCGGCGTAAACGACAAAAATCTGGTCGTACTGATCGCGATGCTTGGCGACCGCGTCCTGAACCGCCTGAGTGATCCTTTCCGGGTGGATATGAAGAATCGCCGGCAGGCAGGTCAGGGCCATGTGATCCCAGCCGTTTCGTCGCTTCAGATCCAGAATCTCACGCGCAAGCGCGCCGCAGGCCAACAGTAGAATCTGCCCCTGCGTGTCAGAAGCGTAGCCCTTGGTCGTCAGGCTGGCATCGTCCGGCCATTTGTCCTGCTGCATTGGGTGCCCCTCTGAAGATAGGCGACAGATAGTGTGGCTTGCGGAAACAAAAAAGGGGCGCCCGATAACCGGACGGCCCCTGAACAGTCTAACGTGTCCGATCAGCCGGCCAGTTGGTTGTGTTTGCGCGAAACGAAGTCCTTGGCCATTTCCACGGCCACGGCTGCGTCACGGCAGTAACCGTCTGCACCGATCGCTTTGCCGAACTCTTCGTTTAGCGGCGCGCCGCCAACCAGAACGATGTACTCTTCGCGCAGGCCTTGCTCGACCAGGGTGTCGATCACGACCTTCATGTAGGGCATGGTCGTGGTTAGCAGGGCCGACATGCCCAGAATGTCGGGCTTTTCGGTTTCCAGCGCTTCCAGGTAGTTTTCGACGGGGTTGTTGATGCCGATGTCGACAACCTCGAAACCGGCGCCTTCCATCATCATCGAAACAAGGTTCTTGCCGATGTCGTGGATGTCGCCCTTCACGGTGCCAATGACCATCTTACCAACGCGCGGTGCGCCGGTTTCGGCCAGCAGCGGCTTGAGGATAGCCATGCCGCCCTTCATTGCGTTCGCGGCCAGCAGAACTTCGGGGACGAACAGGATGCCGTCGCGGAAGTCGTGGCCAACAACAGTCATACCGCCAACCAGAGCTTTGGTCAGGATGTCATAGGGGGTCCATCCGCGTTCCAGCAGGATGTTCACACCTTCTTCGATTTCTTCTTTCAGACCGTCGTAAAGATCGTCGAACATCTGTTCGACAAGTTCTTCGTCGTTGAGTTCGGACAGGACGATGTCTTCTTCGTCGGACATGGGGCGCTTCCCTGAGCTGTGCGGACCATCGGCCCGTGGTGGCATTTTTGCCGTTTTGGCCAAATCGCCGCAGTTTGACTGTGACGATTGCGACCTCAGTGGTTTCGAGACCGACCTATACGCCAGATTTTTGCACGGCTCGACAGAATTTTCTGCAAGATCATCCTGCATCCCATTCATTTTCCGTTGCCGCCTGTCTTGCCGGGACCAAGTGGCTGAATTCTACGCGAAACTGTAAGGCCTGCTTGTCGGATCACGCACTGGTATGTATATCTTGGATGAGAACATAACGGGAACGAGTATGTCTGCACCGCATATCCGGGGCCGGGGGGCCGTCACAAACACAGCAGGCCGGTTCGAGCAATTCGACACCGTGCCCTGCGATGACGGTTGGGAGATTGAAGAGGATATCCCGCCGTTGCGAACCGATGTCAGGGATGAGGTCGCGCGCAGCCTGATCACCTATAACCGCTCGCCGGACCTGCCATTTGATCGATCCATCAACCCGTATCGCGGGTGCGAACATGGTTGCGTGTATTGCTTTGCGCGCCCGACTCACGCCTACCTCGGACTGTCGCCGGGTTTAGATTTCGAAACCCGCCTGATCGCTCGCCCGAACGCGGCGAATATCCTGCGCAAAGAGCTTTCTGCCAAGAGCTACAAAGTGGCAACTATTGCTTTGGGAACAAATACGGACCCGTACCAGCCGGTTGAGAAAAACCGCAAGATAACAAGAGATTGCCTTTCGGTTTTACAGGAGTTCCGACATCCGGTCGGCATTGTCACCAAAGGAGCTTTGATCGAGCGGGATCTGGATATTCTGGCACCTATGGCCGCCAAAGGATTGGTCCGCGTCGGAATTTCTCTGACCACGCTGGACTCCGATTTGTCCCGCCGGATGGAGCCACGCGCGCCGTCGCCCCGGCGGCGGCTGGCCGTCATTCGCCGCTTGACCGAAGCGGGGGTGCCGGTGCGGGTCATGACCTCTCCGGTGATTCCGGGGCTCACGGATCATGAACTGGAGCATCTGCTAGAGGCGGGCAGGGACGCAGGCGCCGATGCCGCCAGTTGGATCATGTTGCGTCTGCCGCGCGAAGTTTCCGAGCTGTGGCAAGATTGGCTAAAAGATCACGAACCCGCTCGGGCGGAAAAAATCATGTCCAAGCTGCGCGAAATGCACGGCGGCCGCGACTACGATCCGCGCTGGGGTCACCGGATGCGCGGCGAAGGTGAGTATGCGGGGCTGATTGCCAAGCGGTTCGCGCTGGCGGTCAAACGTCTGGGATTGGCGACGCGCACACCGCCATTGCAATGCGATCTGTTTGCCCGCCCAGCCCAAATTGGCGATCAGTTGAGCCTGCTGTAACAAAAAAGCCCCGGACGTAGGTCCGGGGCTTTGGCATTCAATCGCAGCAATCAGCGGTTTTCGATGTCCACATAGTCGCGCATGGTCTCGCCCAGATACAGCTGACGCGGACGACCGATCTTGTTCTGAGGATCGGCAATCATCTCTTTCCACTGGCTGACCCAGCCAACAGTGCGCGACAGGGCAAAGATCGGGGTGAACATCGAGGTCGGGAAGCCCATCGCTTCGAGGATGATGCCCGAGTAGAAGTCCACGTTCGGGAACAGTTTCTTTTCGGCGAAATACGGATCTTCCAGCGCTTCACGCTCAAGTTCCTTGGCGACCTGCAGTTTCGGGTTGTCTTCGACGCCCAGCAGATCCAGCACTTCGTCGGCCGATTGCTTCATCACCTTGGCACGCGGGTCGAAGTTCTTGTAGACGCGGTGGCCAAAGCCCATCAGGCGGAACGGATCGTCCTTGTCCTTGGCGCGGGCGATGTATTCGGGGATGCGATCTACCGAACCGATTTCCTCCAGCATTTCCAGGCAGGCCTGGTTTGCGCCACCGTGCGCCGGTCCCCAAAGACAGGCGATACCAGCTGCGATACAAGCGAACGGGTTCGCACCCGAAGACGACGCCAGACGCACGGTCGAGGTCGAGGCGTTCTGCTCGTGATCGGCGTGCAGGGTAAAGATGCGGTCCATTGCTCGGCTGAGGATCGGGTTGACGTCATATTCTTCGGCCGGAACGCTGAAGCACATGCGCAGGAAGTTCGACGCATAGTCCAGGTCGTTGCGCGGATACACGAAGGGCTGACCGGTGTGATACTTGTAGGCCCAAGCCGCAATGGTCGGCATCTTGGCGATCAGACGGTGCGAGGCGATCTCGCGCTGGCGCGGATCTGAAATATCGGTCGAGTCGTGGTAGAATGCTGACATCGCGCCAACAACACCCACCATGATTGCCATCGGGTGCGCGTCACGACGGAAGCCGCGATAGAAATACTGCATCTGCTCGTGCAGCATGGTGTGCTTGGTGATCGTGGTTTCGAACTTTTCCAGATCCTTGGCGACAGGCAGCTCTCCGTACAGCAGCAGGTAGCAAACCTCGAGGAAGTGAGATTTCTCGGCCAATTGGTCGATCGGATAGCCGCGATGCAGCAGCTCGCCCTTTTCGCCGTCGATATAGGTGATGGTGCTGTCGCAGCTGGCGGTCGAAGTGAAACCGGGGTCATAGGTAAACACACCAGCCTGACCATAGAGCTTTCGGATGTCGATTACGTCGGGCCCTGCGGTCGGCGAATGAACCGGCAACTCGTATGTTTCACCATTGACTTTCAGAGTGGCTGTTTTGTTGTCGGTCATTATTGTCCCTTCCTCGTTCATGCGCATGCCGAAACCGTAATCGGCTGTGCGGTCGGCGGTCGTGCACGGATGTGCTGACCGGGTCGTAGCGGAGCAGCGTTACCTGAATATGAACCCAGGATCAGTTTGCTGCGTCTGAAAGCCGCGCCAGGGTTTCGTCGCGCCCCAGCACAAGCATCATGTCAAAAACCGAAGGTGTTACTGCACGACCTGCCAGTGCCGCCCTAAGTGGGCCGGCCAGCTTGCCAAACTTGATCCCCTGTGCCTCAGCAAAGGCGTTGAGGGCCTCCTCCAGTTCGTTCCGCGACCAGCTAACATTTTGCACGTGCGGCGTCAATTCTTTCAGTATACCGTCGGATACAGATTGTAGCGCCTTGGCCGCTTTCTCGTCCGGCTCAATGGGGCGGGAAATCAACGCAAAGTGAGCTTTTTCAAGGAGTTCCGGGAAGGTACGAGCGCGATCCTTAAGACAATACATCGCACGTTCCAGATCACCGGATTGTGTCGCGGTCAAAGGCGGGAGTTCCGCTGCTTCCAGATAGGCTTCGATTTCCTGCCGCAGTGCAGCGTCGTCTGAAATCGCAATATGTTGCCCGCAGAGATTTTCAAGCTTTTTCAAGTCGAAACGGGCCGGACTTTTACCAATGCCGTCCAGATCGAACCACTCTTTCGCCTGTTCATCGGTAAAGAATTCGTCGTCTCCGTGGCTCCAGCCGAGACGGGCCAGATAGTTGCGCATACCTGCCGCAGGGTAACCCATCGCCTGATATTCCTTCGCTCCCAATGCGCCGTGGCGTTTCGACAGTTTCTTGCCGTCCGGCCCGTGAATCAGCGGGATATGCGCCCAGACCGGTAAGTCCCAGCCCATCGCTTCATAGATCATCATCTGGCGCGCGGCGTTGTTCAGGTGGTCGTCTCCCCGGATCACATGGGTCACGCCCATGTCGTGATCGTCCACCACAACCGCTAGCATATAGACCGGAGTGCCGTCCGAACGCAGCAGGATCATGTCGTCCAGTTGGTCGTTGCGGATTGTCACGTCGCCCTGCACCTGATCGCGGATCACGGTTGCACCGTCCTGCGGGGCCTTGATGCGGATCACAAAAGGCGCGTCCGGATGGGTTGCCGGGTCGGCGTCGCGCCAGGGGCTGCGGAACAGTGTCGATTTACCCTCGGCCCGAGCCTGTTCGCGGAAGTCGGCGATCTCGTCCTGCGACGAAAAGCACTTGTAGGCTTTACCCTCGGCCAGCAGGTGATGGGCCACTTCTGCGTGACGCGCCGCGCCTTCGAACTGGCTGATCACGTCGCCATCATGGTCCAGACCAAGCCATTCCATGCCCTGCAGGATTGCCGCAGTCGCCTCGGGGGTTGAGCGTTCGCGGTCGGTGTCTTCGATCCGCAAAAGGAACTTGCCGCCGCGCCCACGGGCATAGAGCCAGTTGAACAGCGCAGTGCGAGCACCGCCGATGTGCAGAAAACCGGTGGGCGAAGGGGCGAAACGGGTGACGACCTGATCGGACATTGTGTGGATTAACCTTTTGGTAACCGTGTCTGGCATAGTTTGGCGTCTGTCTAACGAGCCCGAAGGACGGGGGCAACCATGCGTGTTCTGGCACGGGTCGAGGCCGCATTGCTGAACCAGACAGGGTATTTGTTCCAGTGGTCTCCGGTCTGTCTTGCGGTTGGTATTGGTCTGTACTTCAGTCTCCGGTTTGAACCGGGCTGGCAGGTGGATTCGTGCCTGCTGGCGCTGATGTTGGGTCTTGTCTGGACCGGTCGCAAGATGCGAACCGGTTGGGCCGCGTTGGCAATTGGGGGGGCGTTGATCGCGGCAGGCTTTGGACTGGCCGGCGCGCGGGCCCATTCGGTTGCAGAGCCGGTTCTGTCCTGGCGCTATTACGGCCCGGTCGAGGGGCGTGTCGTAGCCATGGACCGCTCTGCCTCGGACGCGTTGCGGGTGACGCTGGACCAGGTGCGCATAGGGGACGTGCCCATGGACCGCCGACCGCAGCGCGTCCGACTTTCCTTGCATGGCGAACCGGTCTCACTTTCGCCGGGCCAAAGAATCATGACCACAGGCCACCTGTCGCCGCCACAAGGCCCGGTCGAGCCCGGAGGTTTCGATTTCCGCCGTCATGCCTGGTTGCAGCGTCTGGGCGCGGTCGGTTACACCCGCGTTCCGGTGATGACGGTCGCGCGCCCAGAAGCGGCGACCGAAGGGGTACGCGTTACGGCGTTGCGGATGGCGATTTCCGAGCGGGTTCGTTCAATTCTTCCTGGTGAGATCGGCGGGTTCGCAGCCGCTGTCACAACCGGCGACCGCAGTGGCATGGGGCAGGAGACGCTAAAATCACTGCGTGCCTCGAACCTTGCACATTTGCTGGCGATATCCGGTCTACACATGGGGCTGTTGACCGGATTCGTGTTTCTGGTCTGCCGACTGGCCCTGTCTGCGATCCCCGCCGTGGCCCTGCGTTTGCCTTTGCGCAAGCTGGCGGCGCTATGCGCGCTTGTCGCGGCCGTAATATACCTGATGCTGTCCGGCGGCAACGTCGCGACCGAGCGAGCCTTTGTCATGGCCAGTGTCATGCTGGGGGCCATCCTCATCGACCGTCGCGCAATTTCTCTGCGAGTCGTTGCGGTGGCTGCTTTGATCGTTTTGGTACTGCGCCCCGAATCTTTGCTGAGCCCCGGGTTCCAGATGTCGTTTGCCGCAACAACCGCGCTTGTCGCCGTGTTTGGACAATTGCGGGACTATGGGCCGATGCCCGGGCCGAAATGGACGAAACCTGTGGTGGGGTTGTTATTGTCGTCAGCCATTGCCGGCCTTGCGACAGCGCCGATTGGGGCGGCGCATTTCAACACGATGTCGCATTACGGATTGTTGGCCAACATGCTCTCGGTGCCGGTGATGGGAACGATTGTGGTACCGGCAGCCTTTGTCGCGGCGTTGTTGGCCCCGTTCGGGTTGGAGGCCCTTGCGTTGCATGTCATGGGATTGGGGCTGCGGTGGATATTGATTGTCTCGGACAAGGTCTCGGGTCTGGAGGGCGCGCAAGGATTTGTCGTCAGTCCACCGCATTATGTTTTGCCGATGTTTGCCCTCGGTGCTTTGTGGCTGGCGCTGTGGCGCGGGCGGGCGAAATGGATCGGAGTCGCCCCGGTAGCGGCGGCCTTTTTGTTGTGGGGGCAGGGACAGCGTCCCGAAGTTCTGATCGCGGATTCTGGTGGATTGGTGGGCGTCATGACTGAAAACGGTCGCGCGCTCAGCAAGGAAAAAGGCAGCGGGTTTATTGCGACTGTTTGGTTGGAAAACGATGGTGACGGCGCAGATCAGGCTAGTGCCGCCCGACGCTGGCCCGACACGTCGGGCGCGATTCAGCGTTATGTCTGGCAGGGCAAGGAACTGGTCCACGTGACCGGAAAACTCGCGGCACACGGGTTTCAGGAATGCCGAAAGAATCAGATCGTTGTCTCGGCAGTTCCTTTGGATTTGGTCGGAGATTGCGGCCTCTTCGACCCGGATCGCCTGAAAGAAACCGGAAGCCTTGCTTTATCCGGTGGCGATATAGAAACCAGCCGAGAGGCCATAGGTCACCGATTATGGTCCCCGGAAACGGCTGGGAGCCATCGTTCCAAACAAGCTCAGTAGCTGCGGATCAGTCCGACCAACCGGCCCTGAACCTTAACCTTGTCCTCGGGCAGAACGCGGGTTTCATAGGCCGGGTTCGCGGCCTCGAGCGCGATGGCGTTGCCGCGGCGGAAGAACCGTTTCAGCGTAGCTTCCTGATCCTCGACCAGCGCCACAACGATGTCGCCGTTGTCCGCCACTCTGGTTTCGCGGATGACCACAACGTCGCCGTCATTGATACCCGCGTCGATCATCGAATCTCCGCGAACTTCCAGCGCGTAATGCTCACCTTTGCCCGAGACCATGCTGCCCGGAACGGCAACACGGTGTGATACGTGGCTGATCGCCTCAATCGGGACACCTGCCGCGATGCGCCCCATCACAGGCAATTCCATGGCGTCCACAGTGACCGGTTCGAAATTCGCTGGGCGGGGTCCATCGGGCCGGTCGCCCTCGATAACGCGCGGTTTGAACGCGGCGGTGGGTTCACCGCCCAGGCTTTCGGGCAGTTTGACAATCTCAATCGCGCGGGCGCGGTGGGCGAGGCGGCGGATAAAGCCGCGTTCTTCCAGCGCGGTAATCAGGCGATGGATACCAGACTTGGACCGCAGGTCCAATGCAGCCTTCATTTCGTCGAAACTGGGCGGAACGCCGTCCGCCTGAACGCGTTTGTGGATGAATTCCAACAAATCCAACTGTTTCTTGGTCAGCATTGCTCACACCTCGTCGGTCATGCGTTTTCTTTTGTTCTACGCATGTTCACGTTTTGTGTCAACGGATTTGAACGCTGCTTAGATCGGCAGGTACAGCACCTCATCCCCGGCGGGGCGCGCGGGATCGTGCGGTTCGCGCACCAACAGAGCATTGGCCTGCGCCAAAACACTCAGCAGAGAACTGTCCTGATCGGCACAAGCGCGAATGCCCGTGTGGTCCAATATCGCGCGCATATAGTGTTCGCGTGGGCCGTTTTCGCCAATTGGTTCAGCCAGACGGGCCCGCTGAAATGGAGTCAGAGCCTGCTCAACGCCCAACATGCGGCGCACCATAGGGATCAGGAAGAGATAGCCGCAAACCATTGCACTCACAGGATTTCCCGGCAGGCCAACCATTGCGGCATCGCCCATCCGACCGGCCATCAGAGGTTTCCCCGGGCGCATCCGTATTTTGTAGAACGATCGTTCCATCCCCAGAGACTGTGAAACATCGGCGACCAGATCATATTCACCAACTGAGGCACCGCCGATAGTAACAACCAAATCGGCACCCTTTGCCAGCCCAAAGGCGGTTTCAAGCGAGGCGACGGTATCCCGCGCAATCGGCAGGATACGCACCTGTGCGCCCGCGTTTTCCAACAGGGCTTTCAGGCCAAATGTGTTCGAGGCGATGATCTGATCGGGGCCGGGGGTTTCACCCGGCATCACCAGTTCGTCCCCGGTCGAGATCAGCGCAACAACGGGTTTGCGCGTGACCGGCACGGCCGGAATGTTCATGGCCGCCATCAGCGCAACGTCCTCGGGGCGCAGGACGCGTGGGGCTGAAATTTGCGTGCCGGTTTGAAAATCGATACCGGCTGGGCGGATATTGGTCTTCGATCCGGGCGCATCGGTGATTGTCAGCAGATCGCCACGACGGTCGGTATCTTCCTGAATAACGACAAAATCTGCACCTTCAGGCACTGGTGCGCCTGTGAAGATGCGCACAGCTTGACCCGGCCCGACGGAGCCATCGAACCGACGACCAGCAGCGGATTCTCCGATGACCTTAAACATTGCGTGCTGTTCGACCTCGGTCGACTTCAGCGCATAGCCATCCATCGAAGACGCGGCAAAAGGCGGTTGATCGCGGGTGGCGCTGACGTCCTGCGCCAGCACGCGCCCGGCGGCGTTTGCAAGCGGAACCGATTCAACGTTCAGCGTAGAAACAAGATCAAACAGCAGCGCCCGGGCGTCTTCGACCGTAATCATTTCGCCTCATAACGCCCTGATTTGCCACCGTCTTTCAGTAGTACCCGGATACCGCCGATCTCCATGGCCTTATCGACGGCCTTGGTCATGTCATAGACGGTTAGCGCAGCGGTTGAGGCAGCGGTCAGCGCCTCCATCTCAACCCCGGTTTGCCCCGAGGTTTTGACGGTTGCCTCGATCTGAACGCCGGGCAGGTCGGGGTCCAGCGTCAGCTCAACGGCAACCTTGGTTACCGGCAGCGGATGGCACAGCGGGATCAGATCGGGCGTCTTCTTCGCCCCCATGATTCCGGCCAGACGCGCAACGCCCAGAACGTCACCTTTCTTGGCGCGGCCTTCGGAAATCAAATCAAAGGTATCCTGCGCCATTTTGACATGGGCGGCGGCAACCGCCACCCGGTCGGTGACGGCCTTGTCCGATACATCGACCATGTGCGCCTGTCCCTGAGCATCAAAGTGGGTCAGTGGCATCACATCACTCCGGGGATCAGCGGGTTTGCCAGCAATTGACGTGTTGCGGCCGAGACATCGTCCTGACGCATCAGGCTTTCCCCGATCAGGAAACAACGCGCGCCATAGCGGGCGATATCGGCCAGATCTTCCGGCGTGCTCAGACCGCTTTCACATACGATGGTCCGGTCACCCGGAACCAGTTTCGACAACCGGCGCGTGGTATCAAGCGAGGTCTCGAAGGTCTTGAGATTGCGGTTATTTATCCCGATCAGAGGGCTTTTCAGCTGTGTTGCCCGCGCCAATTCAGCCTCGTCATGAACTTCGATAAGAACGTCCATGCCCCAATCAAATGCAGTTTGCTCCAACTCAGCCGCTTGTCCATCTTCGACCGAGGCCATGATGATCAGAATGCAGTCCGCGCCCAAAGCGCGCGCCTCGATCACCTGATAAGGGTCGTACATAAAGTCCTTGCGCAGCGCGGGCAGGGATGTGGCTGCACGGGCTTCGGTCAGGTATTCCTTGGCGCCCTGAAAACTAGGCGTGTCTGTCAGAACCGAAAGACATGCCGCGCCGCCGTCTTCATAGGCTTTGGCCAGTGCGGGCGGGTCGAAATCCGGGCGGATCAATCCTTTGGAGGGGCTGGCTTTTTTGACTTCGGCGATCAGACCATAGCCCTTGCGCGTGGCGGCTTGCAGGGCGGCGGCAAAGCCGCGAACCTCAGGGGCAAACCTTGCCTCACCTTCCAGAACGTCCAGAGGTTTTTCTGCCTTGTCGGCGGCAACCTCCTCCAGTTTGTAGGCTTTGATCTTGTCCAGTACCGTCTTTGTCATGCGGCCTCCTGAGTCATTCGGGCCAGTGCGGCGATTTTTTCTTTGGCTTTTCCGCTGTCTATGCTTTCGACGGCTTTGGCAACCCCGTCCTTGAGGTCAGTGGCCGCGTCTGCAACCACCAGAGCGGCGGCAGAGTTCAGCAATACCGCATCACGATAGGCCGAGGGCTGCCCGTCCAGCAGCGCGCGGAAGGCAACGGCGTTTTCTTCCGGCGTGCCGCCGAGGATATCCTCGAACGGGTGAACCGGCAGGCCCGCGTCTTCGGGATGAAGTTCAACCTCTTTAACAACCCCGTCTTCAAGAGCGGCAACCCAACTGATTCCGGTGATTGTCAACTCATCAGTGCCATCGGATCCGTGCACCAGCCATGCACGATCAGAACCCAATAGGCCCAGCGTTTCGGCCATGGGCCGGATCAGTTCGCGGCTGAACGCTCCGGTCAGTTGGCGTTTGACGCCGGCTGGGTTGGTGAGGGGGCCAAGGATGTTGAATATCGTTCGGGTTCCAAGCTCTTGCCGCGAGGGCATGACATGGGCGATGGCCGGGTGGTGCATCGGTGCCATCATGAAACCGATACCGACCTCTTTCAAAGCGTTTTCAACCACGTCGGGGCCAACCATCACGTTGATTCCCAGCTGACCCAACGCGTCCGCAGCACCGGATTTCGAGCTGAGATTGCGGTTGCCGTGTTTGGCGACGGTCACACCGGCCCCGGCCACGACAAAGGCCGTAGCGGTCGAGATGTTCAGCGTGCCTTTGCCGTCACCACCGGTGCCGACAATGTCCATCGCACCGGCAGGCGCGGTGACTGCGTTGCATTTCGCGCGCATCACTGCAGCGGCAGCGGCGTATTCGTCGACCGTTTCACCGCGCGTGCGCATCGCCATCAAAAGCCCACCGATCTGGCTGGGCGTGGCTTCGCCGTCAAACAGGATGCCAAAGGCCTGTTCGGCCTCGTCGCGGGTCAGAGGCCGGTCGGCGGAGGCCCCGATCAGCGGTTTCAGAGCGTTGCTCATGCGGGTTCTTTCATCTCGGACAGGAAATTCTTGAGCAGTGCGTGGCCGTGCTCGGAGGCGATGGATTCCGGGTGGAACTGAACACCGTGAATGGGCAGCTCTTGGTGCTGCAGACCCATGATAGTGCCGTCTTCCAGTTCGGCCGTGATCTCAAGGCAATCGGGCAGGGTGGCGCGATCAACGATCAGTGAATGATACCGGGTCGCCTCGAACGGCGTGGGCAGCCCGGCAAACAGGCCTTTCCCGGTGTGATGCATGGTGCCCATCTTGCCATGCACGATCTCGTGACAACGGATAACGTCACCACCGAAAGCCTGCCCGATGGTTTGGTGACCCAGGCACACACCCATTAGCGGCGTCTTGGTCTCTGCCGCAGCCTCGGTCAGAGCCAGACAGATTCCCGCCTGATCGGGATCACAGGGGCCGGGGCTTAGCAGGATGCCTGCTGGCTTCATGGCCATGGCTTCCTGAACATCTAAGGCATCATTCCGCCGAATGACCATTTCGGCGCCAAGTTCGCCTAAATAATGTACCAGGTTGTAGGTAAACGAGTCGTAGTTGTCGATCAGCAGCAGCATTTGGGCACTTGTCTCGGCTTGGGCATTTCGGGCTGGCGATACAACCCCGGGCCACGGTATAATGTCGGAACATACATGCTCAGGCTTGCGCGGCAGCGTCAAGGGGACATCCCGTTCTTGGCGCTGCGGTAAGCAGATGCCGCAGCAGACGGCGGACATGTGATCGAAGCAGGACCAGAACGAGAGGCAATTGTTATGGGCGGATTTGTCGGTGGAATGATCGTGGGAACGATCGTTGTACTCGTGCTGGGGGCTGTGTTGTCTCTGAACACGCCTCTGACGAACAAAACCGAAGTGGCTGTGACCGCTCCGGAACCCGAAACAGCAGAGGTTCCCGACACCACTGTAGATGCAACTGATACGGTTGGGGATGCCGATCTGTTGGACCTGCCGCCAACCGCTCCTGATTCCGCCATCGATCAGAACGATACATTGGCCGAGTTGTCCGATGTTGAGATTGAACCAGAAGCCCAACCCAAGGTGAAAGAGCCTGCGGCACAGGTTGACGAACCGACTGCGGCCCCTTCAGTTTCGGTTGCCGTTTCGACAGAGGCTCCTGTCGCGCCTCAGGCACCACCGACAGCACAAGGGGCTCCTGGTGCCGAGGTCCTGCCCGAAGTTTCGCTGAACGTACCAGCCCCTCTGCCAGAGCCGGTTGTCGAGGAAGAAGCGCAATCGGAAATTGCCAAAGTTGAACCTCAACCTGTCCCTCAGGGCGCGGAAGCCGAAACGCAACCCGAACCTCAAGCGGTTGAAGTGGAAGCGGATGAAAACCCCTTTGTGGATAGCCCGATCGCCGTTGAAGGAGACGAGGACACAGCGCCGCGAAATCTGCCCCGGATTGCGTCGGTTCCCCAAATCGGAGGGGAGGAGGCCGCGTCCGCTTCTCCGACCGTCGGCACGCGTGTCGTACCACTAACCGAACGAGATAACGCTGCTCCGGTCACTGAAACCGACACGGAAGAGGTCGCCCCCGGCAAACCGATCGAGGCCTATGCGGCTTCCTTCGAAAACCCAGAAGCCAAGCCCTTGATGTCGATTATCCTGATCGACGATGAGGGGGCCTATGGGGCTGAGGCATTGCAAGATTTCCCGTATCCGCTGAGTTTCGCGGTCAGCCCCTCTGATCCGGAGGCCGTAGAAAAGATGAACAGGCATCGCGAGGCCGGTTTTGAAGTTCTTGCTCTGGCCGATCTGCCCGAAGCTGCAAGCGCGCAGGATGCCGAAGTATCGTTGGCCGTATGGCTGGACACGCTGCCGGAAACGGTTGGCATTCTCGAAGGTGTGGACTCGGGCATTCATGGCAACCGTAAACTGGCCGATCAGGTGGCCGCGATTGCCGGCGGCACCGGGCGAGGCTTGATCACGCAAGACAACGGGTTGAACACCGTGCAAAAGCTGGCAGCGCGGAACGGTGTACCATCCGGTGTAATCTTCCGAGATATCGATGGTGCGCGTCAGGACCCGAAGATCATGCGCCGCTTTCTGGATCAGGCCGCATTCCGCGCCGGACAGGAAGGTGCGGTGGTAATGCTAGGCCGCCTGCGTCCGGACACGATCTCGGCCCTGTTGCTGTGGGGGCTCGAAGATCGTGGTAACCGAGTTGCGATGGCGCCAATTTCCGCAGTGATGATGACTGAAGTTCGGTAAGCTCAGACACTATTTTACGGCTGGCCAATAAGGTCAGCCGCTAATTTTAGCTGTTGCCAGAACCCGTAAATCGGGCGGCATCCGCTGCGGCCCGCCGGATAGCGTTCGATTTGTGGACGGTCTCCATGTATTCGTACTCGGGGTCGCTGTCGTAAACGACACCGCCACCAGCCTGAATATATAGTTTGTGATCCTTCACGATGGCCGTACGCAGAGCGATACACATATCCATGTCGCCTCCGGCACTGAAGTAACCGACACCGCCGCCATATACGCCGCGTTTTTCCGGCTCCAACTCATCGATGATCTCCATCGCACGCACTTTGGGCGCGCCCGAGACGGTGCCCGCAGGCATCCCGGCAAAGAACGCGTCCAGCGCGTCTTTGTCTTCGGCCAGCTCTCCGATCACGTTGGACACGATGTGCATCACGTGGCTGTAGCGTTCGATGATGAACTCTTCGGTCGGGCGGACTGTCCCGATTTTGGCTACGCGACCGGTGTCGTTGCGACCCAGATCTAGTAGCATCAGGTGCTCGGCCAGTTCTTTCTTGTCGGCGAGCAGATCGGCCTCGTTGGCCTTGTCTTCTTCGGGCGTCGCACCACGCGGGCGGGTGCCAGCGATCGGGCGGATTGTAACCTCATCACCGAAAACACGTACCAGAATCTCGGGGCTGGCGCCCACGACCTGAAAGCCGCCGAAGTTGAAATAGAACATGAAGGGCGACGGGTTGGTTCGCCGCAGAGACCGGTACAGGGCAAAAGGCGGCAGCGGGAAGTCCTGCGTCCAGCGCTGCGCCGGGACTACCTGAAAGATATCGCCCGCGCGAATGTACTCCTTGGCCTTTTCAACCGCTTCCATATAGCCGGACTTTGTGAAGTTCGACACCGGCGGCGCGACTTCGGAGGCATCACCCAAATCGCGAGTCTCGGCGGGCATGGCGCGTTCCAGATCGCGCACCGCATCCATTACACGCTCAGCCGCCTGTGCGTAGGCGGCTTTGGCTGATTGCCCCTCGGCCACCCAGGCGGGAGAAACGACGGTGACTTCGCCTTTGACACCGTCCAGAACAGCGATCACCGACGGGCGCAGCATGATCGCATCGGGTAGGCCCAGCGGGTCGGGGTTCACGTCCGGCAGGTATTCCACCAAACGAACCATGTCATAGCCCAAATAGCCAAACAGCCCGGCCGCGGCCTGCGGCAGGTCGTCGGGCAGTTCAATCCGGCTTTCGGCCAGCAGCGCGCGCAGGTTGTCCATAGGGTCGCCGTCCTGCGCATCGAATGCCTCGGCATCAAAACGGGCAGTGCGGTTCAATTCTGATGTTTCCCCGCGGCACCGCCAGATCAGGTCGGGTTTCATGCCGATGATCGAATAACGCCCGCGAATTTCTCCGCCGGTCACCGATTCCAGCATGAACGCGTCTTTCTGCGCTCCCGTCAGCTTGAGCATAAGGGACACGGGCGTGTCCAGATCCGCCGCCAGACGGGTGTAGACGACCTGATTTTCGCCAGAATCGTAGGCGCGGGCGAAGCTGTCAAACTCGGGGGTCAGGGCCATATTCGGTCTCTTTTAATAGCTTGACTGCACGGCGTTCAGCGCGCGCTGATCAACCACCGGGCGGGCGCGTGTCTGTGCGTCGCGCACATAGGCGTCGAAAATGTTCTGGGCCAGCGCCTGATTCAGCTGCGCCTCAAGCGCGGTCTGAGCTTGACGCAGTTCGTCTGTCTCAGCAGGCGGTAGCAACTCTTCCAGACGGACGACAAATGCGGAACCGTCGCCGGGGACAACTCGCAATTCGTCCGGTTCCATTTCGAACACCTGCACCATGAAGTCCGTGGGTACATCGTCAAGAAACGCGGTGCGTGTCATGGCGTTTTCCACACGGAAGGGCAGGCCTGTGGTGGTGAAATCGCCATCCGCTTTCAATTGCTCCAGAACGGCATTGGCCTGTTCCTCCAGCGCCCTGTTTGTCTCGGTCTGGGTCCATGCAGCCACCACGAGTTCGCGGGCGCTATCCAACGGCTCGGGTCGCTGGGGCAGAACTTCGTTCAGGCGTAACGCAAAGATCGAACCGTCTTCGAGAAACGCAACCTCGGGGAAATCGCCTTCGTTGACGGCTTCGGCAGCGGCGCGGAACCCGTCATAGGCAGCAACGCCATCATCGCTTTGGCGGGTCCAGTCGATCTGGCCCAATTCCATCTCGGTCTCAGCGGTCAGCTCTTCCAAAGTGGCCCCACCAGCCAGCATGTCATTGATGTCTTCGGCCTGCGCCTCGATCTGACGGCGGGCACGGTCCGAGGCGAGTTCCTCGCGCAGGGCCGGGGCGGCGTCCTCGAAAGTGGTGTTGTTTTCGGCCAGTGACCCGTTGATGCGGAACAGCGCGGGACCGAAGGTCGAAGGCAGCGGGCCAATTACGGCATCTATTTCGGCGGCAAAGACAGCATCGGCCGCTTCGCCCAGATCTTCGCGGGTGACGTCACCAAGGTCGATATCGCTCAGTTCCAAGTGGCGATCCTGCACCAGTTGCTCAAACGTGGTGCCTCCGACCTCAAGCTGAGCTTTGGCGCTTTGCGCAGCTTCCTCGCTCGGATAGGTCAGACGTTCAACCAGACGGCGTTCGGGCTGGTGGAATTCCGAGGCGCGCTGATCATAGACGCGACGCACCGAGTCCTCGTCGACCTCGACAGTGTCCAGCAGCATTTCGGGCGACAGGATCGCGTAGGTCAGTTGCTTGGTGCGGGGCAGGGTGAACTGGTCCGTGTTCTCGTCATAGTAGGCCTGTACTTGTTCGTCCGTTGGTGCGGCGACGGGGGTGGCCAAGGCATCCGGTCCGAGCGTGGCTACGGTGAAGCTGCGGCGCGCGCCGACATAATCGGTCAGCACCTGCGTCAGGACCGAAGGCATCTCAACCCCGCTGACCACCGCGTTCTGCACGATAGTGCGCGAAGATTCCTTGCGCAGGTCCGATTCGAATTCGGTATCCGTCATCCCGACCTGGTCCAGTTGGAACTGATAGGCGTCTCGGTCGAATGTCCCATCGACGCCCTGAAAGGCTGGAATGGCGACGATCTCTTGTTGCAGGTTCTCGTCGCCGATCGAAATGCCCAGCTCGCCAACTTCGTTGTCCAGCGCGGCCAGAGCGGTCAGGCGCGAAAGGGCCAACTGATCCAGACCGAACTCATGCGCCTGCGACATTTGCAGGGGCTGCCCGGTCTGGCTTTCGACCGCGCGGATTTCACGCTGCAACTCGCGGACATATTCGTTGATCGAAACCT
Source organism: Ruegeria sp. CH8 (assembly GCF_056536985.1). Lineage (NCBI taxonomy): Bacteria > Pseudomonadati > Pseudomonadota > Alphaproteobacteria > Rhodobacterales > Roseobacteraceae > Ruegeria > Ruegeria sp. CH8. The sequence goes on from NZ_JBQFQR010000014.1 coordinate 22,367, forward strand.
CTTCGTTCCCCACCTGCGCAACGGTGCGCACGGTGCCGGTCAGGCTGGTTGCGCCAAAGCCCGCAAGGCCCAGCATCAATAGGCCCATGAGAATCCAGACAAAGGTCTTCGATAGGTTTTTCATGCCTGCGGCCATGGTGCCCTCTTATTGATGTGGCAAGTTACTGCCCTGTCGGTTGCGGCCCTGAATACGATGCAGGCCGCCGGGGGGCAAGCTTAGAAGGGCAGGGCCTGCAGACGGTCGAACAATTGAGCGATTTCGGCGCGGTCGAGATTGGCAAACGCAATACGAACCTGACGTTTTCCTGCTGGGTCATCCGCGGGCATGAACATTGTGCCGGGCAGCAGCAGGGTACCGGCCTCGGGCACCAGACGACGCGCCAGTTCGTCCGAAGGGATGTCGAACGGATGCTCGAAATAGGCGAAATACGCGCCCAGCCCCAAAAGGCGCCAGCCCTTGTCGGTCAGCCGGTGCAATTCTTCTTGAATAGCGGCGCGGCGGTCGAGGATTTCAGCGCGCTCTCCGGCCACCCATTGCGACAAGTTTTTCATCCCCCAGAGTGCTGCGAACTGACCGATCTGGCTGGGACAGATCGCTACTGTGTCCAGAAACTTCTCGATCTCGGCCAGAAGGTCCGCACCGGTTGCGATTGCGCCGACGCGGTGGCCGGTCAAGCGATAAGCCTTCGAGAAGGAATAGAGGTGGACCAGTGTATCCTGCCAATTTGGCTGGCTGAACAGATCATGTGGCGGGCCGCTGCGGCTGTCGAAATCGCGATAGGTTTCATCGACCAGCAGCCGAATACCCGCCTCGTGCGCCAGATCATAGAAGGCGCACACCAATTCCGCCGGGTATTCCACACCGCCCGGATTGTTCGGAGTGACCAAAGCGATGGCGCGGGTCTTGTCGGTGATCAAAGAGCGAGCCACTTCGGGGTCGGGCAGCAGATCATCACCGGTTGCCAATGCGACCGCGCGAACTCCCTCCATATCCAACCACATTTTGTGATTGAAATACCAAGGGGTTGGCAGGATGACCTCGTCCCCTTCATCGGTGATTGCCGAGATCGCCGCCGCAAAAGCCTGATTACAGCCAGAGGTGATCGCAACCTGATCAACCGCAACCTCAGCTTCGTAATGCTTGTTGATTTGCGTCGCCAGCTCCGCGCGCAGGTCCGGATTGCCCAAAACCGGCCCGTACAAATGCGCGCTGTCCTCGGTCACCGCAAACTCGGCCATGGCCTGCCGCAGCGCCAAGGGGGGCGGATCAACCGGCGCGGCCTGACTGACATTGATCAGAGGCCGGTCTTCAGGAAAGGCCACGCCTTCCAGCCAGCGCCGCGCCTCCATCACCGGAGGGGCAAAGGTGGCGGCGGTGCGTGTCCGGTTCATGCGTGGTCCTGGTTGTTCAGAAAGGTGTCAGTCGGTGCCGCGATAGGGCTCAACATATTGCAGGGCCATATCCCACGGGAAGAAGATCCACGTATCCTGGCTGACCTCGGTGATGAATGTGTCCACCATCGGGCGGCCTTTAGGCTTGGCGTAGACGGTGGCGAAATGCGCCTTGGGGTACATCGCGCGTACAAGTTCCAGCGTTTTGCCGCTGTCGACTAGATCGTCGATGATCAGAACGCCTTCGCCATCGCCCATCAGATCGGCGTCGGGAGCTTTCAGCACCTCGGCTTCACCCTGCGCCTGATGGTGATAGGATCGCACGCTGATCGTATCCACGGTGCGGATGTCCAACTCGCGGCTGACAATCATCGCGGGGGCCATGCCGCCACGCGTGATGGCGACAACGGCGCGCCATGCGCCGTCATCGGGGCCTTGCCCGTCCAAGCGCCACGCCAAAGCGCGCGAGTCGCGGTGAATCTGGTCCCAGCTGATGTGAAAGCCTTTTTCGTGGGGCAGGCGGTCTTTGGCGCTCATTGAATCAACCCTTTTCAACGTCCGGGGCATCGACGGCCTTCATGCCGACGATGTGATAGCCCGAATCCACGTGCAGATTCTCACCGGTGACGCCGCTGCTGAGATCAGACAGCAGATACAGCGCCGACTTGCCCACATCGTCGATGGTCACGTTGCGGCGCAGGGGCGAGTTATACTCGTTCCACTTCATGATATAGCGGAAGTCGCCAATGCCGCTGGCGGCCAGGGTCTTAATCGGACCAGCCGAGATCGAGTTGACGCGGATACAATCCTTGCCCAGATCCTCAGCCAGATATTTGACCGAAGCTTCCAGCGCGGCTTTGGCAACGCCCATCACGTTGTAGTGCGGCATCACCTGTTCGGCGCCGTAATAGGTCAGGGTAACGGCGCTGCTGCCTTCGGACATCATCTTTTCCGCGCGCTGCATTACAGCGGTGAAGGAATAGACCGACACATCCATGGTCAGCTTGAAATTCGCGCGGCTGGTGTCGACGTAGCGACCGCGCAGCTCGTTCTTGTCGGAAAAGCCGATCGCGTGAACGATGAAGTCCAGCTTGCCCCATTTCTCTTCCAGCGAAGAGAAAAGCGCATCAATCGACGCTTCGTCGCTTACATCGCAGGGCAGAACAATTTCGCTGCCCAGTTGTGCCGCCAACGGATCGACCCGCTTTTTTAGGGCATCGCCCTGATAGGAAAAGGCAAGTTCGGCTCCGGCTTCGGATAAAGCGCGGGCAATTCCCCATGCGATCGATTTATCATTGGCCAGTCCCATGATGAGGCCGCGCTTTCCGGCCATCAACTGATTTGACATGTTCGGTTCTCCGCCTGTCTTCGCGTCATGTTGGGTTGGTTTATGCCATTGGATGCCCTGCTTCAAGGCCACGAACTCTTGCCCACAGCGGGTTCTCGCCCTAGGGTAGTTAATAAAAGTTTCCGGGGGATGGAAATGATCGAGCGAGGTGGCATTTTTGCCGGCTCTGATCCGTTTGAAATTTCGGGTCGGTGGTTGGACGAGGCCAAAGACAGCGAATTGAATGATCCCAACGCAATAGCGTTGGCTACCGTGGACCCGGACGGCATGCCGAATGTACGCATGGTTCTATTGAAAGAGATCGAGCCCGATGCCTTTGTGTTTTACACCAACTACGAAAGCACCAAGGCGGTCGAGCTCGACTCGGCCGGTAAGGCGGCGTTTGTCATGCATTGGAAATCATTGCGGCGGCAAATCCGAGTTCGTGGTACAATAACTCGGGAAAACGGGCCGCAGGCTGATGAATACTATGCGTCCCGCTCATTGAAGAGTCGTCTTGGGGCCTGGGCCTCGAAGCAGTCTCAGCCCCTCAGCAGCCGGTCTGCCCTTATGGCAGAGGTTGCAAAGGTGACCGCGAAACTGGGGCCGAACCCTCCGCGGCCGCCGTTCTGGGGCGGATACAGGCTGGTGCCGACTGAGATTGAGTTTTGGGCCGACGGTGCGTTCCGACTGCACGACAGGTTTCAGTGGCGTAGGGACCAGGTAGGTTCGGCGTGGGAAGTGCAGAGGTTGAATCCATGACGTTCGCGTATCGTGAAATGCAACGCGCAGGAAACAAAGGGTTTTTTCAGCTTGAATTTGCGCGTCATTCCCATACACATCGGACCCTTAACGAACTGTTAAAATTCGCGATGGGAAAACCGTGCCAGAAGATCTGAACAACATGTACCGCGTCCGTGGACACGTAAAATGGTTCGACCCTGCCAAAGGGTACGGGTTCGTTGTGTCTGACGAAGGCGGGCCGGATATTCTGTTGCATGTGAACGTGTTGCGCAATTTCGGTCAAAGCTCTGTCGCGGACGGAGCTGGGATTGAGATCATGACGCACCGCACCGATCGCGGTGTTCAGGCGGTTGAAGTCATCAGCGTTGATCCACCCGTACGGACCGACTCGATGATGCTGGCGGATTTTGCCGAGCTTGATCCTGTTGTGATCGCCGAGGCACCGCTGGAAGCGGCGCGGGTGAAATGGTTCGATAAAGGCAAGGGATTTGGTTTTGCCAACGTCTTTGGGCGCGGCGAGGATGTGTTTCTGCATATCGAAGTGTTGCGCCAGTCCGGTCTTGCGGACTTGCAGCCGGGTGAGGCGTTGGCGATGCGCGTTATCGACGGGAAACGCGGGCGCATGGCCGCTCAGGTCATGGCCTGGGAAGCGGCATTGGACGACTGATAAATTATGATCAGACTTTTCGCGGTTCTTGCAGTTTTTTCAGTGCTTTGGACCGGGGATGTACAGGCGGCCTGCCAAGATGAGCGTGTTGGGCTGCGCAATGACAAGACGCAGATTTCCTTCAATGTTGAGTTGGCGCTTAGCCCTCAGGAGCGTGCGCGCGGATTGATGTTCCGCGAGTCGTTGTCACAACGTTCTGGAATGCTCTTTGTATTCGATCCGCCTCAACGAGTCGCGTTCTGGATGAAAAATACGCTTATTCCCTTAGACATCATTTTCCTGGATCGGACGGGGCTGGTGACACATGTCCACGAGAATGCAGTTCCGGGGGATGAAACCCCGATTGATGGTGGCGAATCGGTGTTTGCAGTACTGGAAATCAACGCGGGGCTGGCGGCTCGCTATCTGATCACTCCGGGAACCCAGATGCAGCACAATATTTTTTCGCAAGGTCCCGCAATTTGGCCCTGTTAGGGCTTTTCAAATCAGATCGGCATCGTTAGGAAGACGCACGGTCCGGGGCGTGGCGCAGTCTGGTAGCGCACCTGTTTTGGGTACAGGGGGTCGTAGGTTCGAATCCTGCCGCCCCGACCACTTCTTTCCTTTATGTCGGTGAACCACCCATCTTCTGGAACAGCGCGCCGAGCGCCTGATCCAGCGCTTTGCTTTCCACCGGCACCTTCACCGCGGGGCCTGCCTTCTGCGGTACGTTGAAGAACAACTCAGCATCCACACGGTAGCCCGATGTATTCTTGGTCGACGTCATTCTCATGACGCTTTTGGGCAGATCCTGCGGATAACCATCATAGTTGAGAATCAGAAATGCCGTTGTGTCCGGTGGCAGCAATTCGGTGCATTCGAACACCCGATTCCCGACTTTTTCGAACTGCTCGCCAGGCCCCGTGCATTGGGTTTCGAATGTACTAAAGAGACGATCAGGGTATCTTTCAAACTGAGCGCTGCGCGTTGGTTGGGGCACATCTTGTGGTGTGCAGGCCACGGTCAGCGCCATTATGGGAAGAAAGCGATATACCAACATTGGACCTGACCCCTTCAAAAACTCGTTTTGCACATTAAACAACTTATCCACCTCACCGAGGGATGGCCTCCCGATTCTAGCTCGGTTTACCCACCTTACATCGGGATTATCAAATGCCGATAACTGTGCTGATAAAAACAGTTAATCTGGATGAGAACTTCACAATTCAACTGCTCGGGGAAGTGGATGATCCTGTGGAGGAATCGCGCTCCGACAATTGGCGGAAGCCGGGAACACTCGGGTCAATATAAAAGATTTTGAAATTGACTGAAAAATGACGTTGACGATCTATGGCTGAATACGCCAAGTTGTATGGGCCGAAAGAAGTGCCACTAAATCTGGTAGAAAATCAGGGCAAGGCACAGGGCGAGGGTCGGAAGGCACAACTATTAAACGTGCAACCGTTTGGTCGGTTCTGCGCTGTTAAAATCAGCGCCCGGCTGTTTGCGTCCAATTTTTCTGGCACGGCTGAAGGTTTGGTGAAACGCCCCTGATGCCAACGGACAAGTTGATTGAATCTAGGGCTGCGGACATGAAGATTGACAGGAAATTCACCAAATCGGGGCAGGACGCTTACGCAGATCTGGACTTTGTGTCTGCGACCTCGGAAATTCGGAACCCGGACGGCACCATTGTGTTTCGCCTCGACGAAATTGAAGTTCCCGCCAAGTGGAGCCAGGTGGCAAGTGACGTCATCGCGCAAAAATACTTCCGTAAGGCTGGTATCCCGTCCGCTCTGAAAAAGGTCAAAGAGAAAGACGTTCCCGAATTCCTGTGGCGCTCGGTTCCCGCAGAAGGCGCTGAGTTCGGGGGGGAAACATCATCGAAGCAGGTGTTTGATCGTCTGGCAGGTGCTTGGGCGTACTGGGGCTGGAAAGGCGGCTATTTCTCAACCGAGGAAGATGCGCGCGCTTACTTTGACGAGATGCGCTATATGCTAGCGACCCAGCGCGCTGCTCCGAACAGCCCGCAGTGGTTCAACACGGGTCTGCATTGGGCTTATGGCATCGACGGTCCTGCGCAGGGACACCACTATGTCGACTACAAGACCGGCAAGCTGACCAAATCGAAATCCGCTTACGAACATCCGCAGCCGCATGCGTGCTTTATCCAGTCGGTCGACGATGATTTGGTGAACGAAGGCGGCATTATGGATCTGTGGGTGCGCGAGGCGCGCCTGTTCAAATACGGCTCGGGTACTGGGACCAACTTCAGCCATCTGCGTGCAGAAGGCGAAGCGCTGTCGGGTGGCGGCAAATCCTCGGGCCTCATGGGCTTTCTCAAGATCGGCGACCGCGCCGCTGGCGCGATCAAATCAGGCGGGACAACCCGTCGAGCAGCAAAGATGGTGATCGTCGATGCAGATCACCCGGACATCGAGCAATTCATCGAATGGAAGGTGATCGAAGAGCAGAAGGTGGCCTCGATCGTTGCCGGATCCAAGATGCACGAGAAGATGCTGAACGGCATTTTCGAGGCCATCCGTAGCTGGGACGGCGCGCAGGACGATGCGTATGATCCCAACAAGAATGACGGCCTGAAGAAAGCGGTTCGCGAAGCCAAAAAGGTCGCAATCCCCGAGACTTATATCAAACGCGTACTGGATTATGCGCGGCAGGGCCACGACAGCATCGAATTCCCCACCTATGACACGGACTGGGATTCGGAAGCCTACAGCTCGGTTTCGGGTCAGAACTCGAACAACTCGATCCGCGTCACCAATGCGTTCCTGACCGCTGTTGAGAAAGACGCCGATTGGGAGTTGATCAACCGCACCGACGGCAAGGTCGCCAAGACCGTGAAGGCGCGGGATCTGTGGGAAAAGGTTGGCCACGCCGCATGGGCCTGTGCCGATCCGGGCATCCAGTTCCACGACACCGTCAACGAATGGCACACATGCCCCGAAGATGGTGAGATTCGCGGCTCGAACCCGTGCTCGGAATACATGTTCCTGGATGATACGGCTTGTAACCTGGCATCGATGAACCTGCTGACCTTCCTGAAGGATGGTGAGTTTCAGGCCGCGGATTACATGCACGCCTCGCGCCTCTGGACGCTGACGCTGGAAATCTCGGTAACGATGGCGCAGTTCCCGTCGAAGGAAATCGCGCAGCTGTCTTACGACTTCCGTACGCTGGGTCTGGGTTACGCGAACATCGGCGGCCTGCTCATGAACATGGGCTACAGCTATGACTCGGACGAGGGCCGGGCGATCTGTGGCGCGCTGACCGCGATCATGACCGGTGTGGCCTATGCGACCTCGGCTGAGATTGCTGGTGAGCTGGGGCCGTTCAAGGGGTACGAACGGAACGCGGATCACATGCTGCGCGTCATCCGCAACCATCGCCGCGCCTCGCAGGGCGTGACCGAAGGCTATGAGAAACTGGCCGTCAAGCCGGTGCCTCTGGACCACGGCAACTGCCCGGACAAGCGTCTGGTCGATCTGGCCATGTCGGCTTGGGATGAGGCACTGAGCCTTGGTGAGAAGAACGGTTACCGCAACGCTCAGGCGACCGTGATCGCGCCCACCGGCACCATCGGTCTGGTGATGGATTGCGACACGACAGGGATCGAGCCGGATTTTGCGCTGGTCAAATTCAAGAAGCTGGCCGGTGGCGGGTATTTCAAGATCATCAACCGCTCGGTGCCGTCGGCGCTTGAGAAACTGGGTTATTCTTCGTCTCAAATCGAAGAGATCGTGGGTTACGCCGTTGGTCACGGCACCATCGGCAACGCGCCGGGGATCAATCACACCTCGCTGACGGGTCATGGCTTTGGCCCCAATGAGCTGGCCAAGGTGGATGCCGCGCTGGAAAGTGCCTTCGACATCCGGTTCGTGTTCAACCAGTGGACTTTGGGCGAGGATTTCTGCACCGGCGTACTGGGCATTCCGGCGACCAAGCTGAATGACCCGACCTTCGACCTGCTGCGCCATCTGGGCTTTACCCGCGCGGATATCGACGCGGCTAACGACCACGTTTGCGGAACCATGACGCTGGAAGGCGCGCCGCATCTGAAGGAAGAGCACTATTCGATCTTCGATTGCGCCAACCCGTGCGGTAAAAAAGGCAAGCGTTTCCTTGGAGTTGATAGCCACATCACCATGATGGCGGCAGCGCAGAGCTTCATCTCGGGCGCGATCTCGAAGACGATCAACATGCCGAATGACGCGACCATCGAGGATTGCCAGAAGGCCTATGAACTCAGCTGGTCGCTGGGTGTGAAGGCCAACGCGCTCTATCGTGACGGCTCGAAACTGTCGCAGCCTTTGGCAGCAGCGCTAGTCGAGGATGATGACGAAGCGGCAGAAGTGTTGGAAAGCGGATCGGCGCAAGAAAAAGCCGTCGTTCTGGCCGAGAAGGTGATCGAAAAGGTTGTGGTCAAGGAAATCATCCGCAGCCATCGCGAGAAACTGCCGCATCGTCGCAAGGGGTATACCCAGAAGGCGATCGTGGGTGGGCACAAGGTCTATCTGCGGACCGGTGAGTTCGAAGACGGCAAGCTGGGCGAGATTTTCATCGACATGCACAAGGAAGGCGCTGGCTTCCGGGCGATGATGAACAACTTTGCCATCGCGGTGTCGGTTGGCCTGCAATACGGCGTGCCGCTTGAAGAGTTCGTGGATGCCTTTACCTTCACCAAGTTCGAACCGGCTGGGATGGTGCAGGGCAACGACTCGATCAAGAACGCGACGTCGATCCTGGATTACATCTTCCGCGAGCTGGCCGTGTCCTATCTGGACCGCACCGATCTGGCCCATGTGAAACCCGAAGGCGCAACCTTCGACGATCTGGGCCGCGGGGAGGAAGACGGTCTGTCCAATGTCTCGGAAATCAGTGACAGCGCGGCGACCAAGTCCTTGGAAGTGCTGAAACAAATCAGCTCGACCGGGTATCTTCGCAAGCGTTTGCCGCAGGACCTGATGGTCTTCAATGGCGGTCAGGCCGAGTTGAACGGCATGGCCGAAACCGCGCCCACCTTTGAAGCGCCTGTTGCTGAAACAGCGGTTGCTACCGGAATGGACGCGCGGACCAAGGCCAAGATGCAGGGCTATGAGGGCGATCCTTGTGGCGAATGCGGAAACTACACGCTGGTGCGCAACGGCACCTGCATGAAATGCAACACCTGCGGCGCGACCAGCGGATGTAGCTAAAACTAACGTCCCGGCAACCCGGGGCGTAGGGGTCGGAACGCTGCCTAAGTAACCGACCCCGACGAATACGGAGCAAGGCGCTGAGACTTACCATCGATGCCTCGCTCCACTCGGTCGACATGCCCGTGTCGGCCGGGAACAGGGTGGGGCGGAATATTTGCTCTTTCCCACTCTTTCACGGGGCGGGTGCGCTCGTCCCATGCGCAGTCCAGGCCGCAGGCAAAAAAACACCGGGCGGTCAACGAAATGAGCCTGGAAGGCGAAACTGACAGGGGGCTTCGGCCCCCTTTCTTTTTGCGAAAGCTTCATCGGGAATTTGAGCAGAGCTTTGCCGGATTTTGCATCTCGCGTCGGGCAAGACTTGCCGAGATGCGACAAGGGCGTTTTTTCCGGCGGGCACCCGCAGACACGACTCTGTAAAACACGCGGAGATTGGCGCGAAAGCTCTGAAAACACTTAAAACGGGTGACAGCGGATCAGGCTCGGGTGTTTCTGATGCTGTCCGGACGACAACACGCAAAAAGCTCTATCAGGAGGCATCACAATGAAACCGCAAACTCTGGCCGTTATCTCTGCCATTGCACTTGGATTTCCGACACTGGCTGTCGCACAATCCTCGGCTGACGCAAATGGCGATGGCGTGCTGACAATCGAAGAGGTTCAAGCCGTTCTGCCCGACGTTGACGCAGATGGTTTCTCGGCGATGGACGCAAACGGTGACGGTGCGCTGGATGAGGCCGAAATTGCCGTGGCACAGGAAGCAGGTTTGCTGCCGGCGACCGACGGCTAACCCCGAAATAGAAAGCGGCCAGATGTTTTCTGGCCGCTTTTACAATACTTTATTGACGCAGATGAATGTTGAAATTTTCACGAAGTTCGGCATCCAGCAGCGGATCGAACCGGGCCGGGGACGGGGTCGACAGAATCTCTTCCTTCCGCTTAATTGCCTTTTCAATCAGGTCGGGTTTGCCCAGTTCTGCCCATTCCTTGGGTGAGGTGCGGTCACCAAAGGTTGGATAGACATAATCCGCCTGCATCCGGCTCAGCGTTGCATCGGTGCCAAGATAATGACCCGGTCCGCCCATGCAGACTTCTGCGATCTGGTCGAGCGCCAGAGTTTCGTCGGTCACCTCAATCCCACGCACGCAGCGCTGCGCCTGACCGATCAGATCGTCGCTGAGGATGAGGCTTTCCAGACAGAAGCCCAGCAACGAGGCGTGCATACCGGCCGCTTCGTACACCATGTTCACACCCGACAGCCCGGCCATGACGTTCGAACACATCTGCTCCCATCCCGCCTGCATGTCGGGCATCTTCGAATCGGATGCACCAGCGGCTGAACCGCCCGGCAAGTCGTAGAACCGGTGCATCTGGGCACAGCCTGCGGTTAGCAGGGCCTGTTCGCCGGACCCGATCGACATGGCGCCCGTACGCAGGTCCAGGCCAAAGGGCCATGTGCCAAAAATCGCAGGAGCACCGGGACTTACGGCGTTTACATAAACCAATCCCGCCAGGCATTCTGCCGTGGCTTGGGTGATCGCTCCGGCGATTGTTGAGGGCGCGGTCGCACCCGCCATCCCGGCCGACAGCAACAGAACCGGCATCCCGGCCTTGATGCACAACTCCATTACCTCGCAGCTTTCCGTTGCGAATTTCATCGGCGGCACGACAAAACAGTTCGAGTTCGAAACGAACGGACGCTCTCGGTATTTATCTTCACCACCGGCGATCATGTAGATCATCTCCATCGCAGGGGCCACGTGGTGAGGTTCGGTGAAGGATGTGCCGATATGTTTGAATGTGCCCGAACATGCGGCGTAAATCGTGTTCAGATCCATTTCCAGGTTGTCGGGAATGTCTCGGCAAACCATTGGACGCTGGACAAAGTGAATGTTTTCAAGCTGTTCGCAGATTCTGGATGCGTCGTGCAGGTCTTGAACCGTGGAATCCCGATATTCATTCCCATGAACGTCAACCATGCTGACGGCCGCACCTGCAGTACCGTAGTGAACCTTGGTACCAGACAGGTCCAGGTCGGTTTTTCCGTCACGGCTGTACAGGGTGACCGAACGGTTTGCTTTCGCGATCGTGTCCTCGACCAGGGCGCGGGGGAAACGGATTCGGCCATCGTCGCCCAACGTGCAACCGGCTCCGACAAGGTAATCGATTCCGCTTTGCGGTGCGTCGGCCAGACCAATGGTCTCCAACGCGGTCAACGCGGCCTCGTGAATGCGTTCGATCTGTGCCTGGGTCAGAACATTGAGGACACCTCCCTCCATGCCAGGGCGGATGGGTCGCAGATGTTCAGGAAGGGCGGTGGCGCGGGCAGCACGACGCGCGGCGCGTCCGCCGCTGCGGGAAGAGGTACGGGTTTGATCGTTCATGGGTCAGAATCCAATAGAAAAAGCGTCAGGAGTGAGGGGTATTCACACCTTTGTTGGTCGCCCTCGTGCTGCACGACCACGGTCCGCACCGATGGTGCGGCTGATCAGCCGAATTTTCCAAACGTCGCTTTGCATCTGTCCTCGCGTTTTGACGATCAGTATTCCGATGTGCACAGCTGCTTTCTGTCCTGTTTGCGACCTGAGAGTTCAAAAGCGAAACTGTTGTGCGGGTGTCACGGCGTTTCCTCTGATTTCCAAAGTTTTTTCCCGCTAAGGAAGAAATCTGTTATAGTTCCTTCACTTATTTAAGAGTGGTTCGTGATCTCAATTGAATCTTAATAATCGTGAGCCAGGTTTCTAAGTTAAGGTAACCCGAACGACCAACTGCATTGGCGAAAGGTCCGGTAGGAGAAATTTATGAAAGCCCTTAAGGCCCTCAGTTTTGTTTTGGTGGCGAGCATCGCAACCCCGGCAATGGCTGAGGATTGGACCGGGGCTTATGCCGGATTCAGCTTTGGGTATGCGGAAGCCGATGGCCCGAACGGGTCGAGCGGTAACGACACGGCCTTTGGCCCTCATATCGGGTATGACCGCGATTTCGGCAGCTTTGTTCTGGGCGGTGAGCTTGAATATAATCGCCTTTCATTTGACCTGAGTGATGGCGAAGGCAGCCTGGATGGTATGACCCGTTTGAAACTGCGTGGTGGTTACGATTTCGGTGGAGCCTTGGGGTACGTAATCGTTGGCGCAGCCAGATTGGATGCCTCGGTCGAAAACGACACTGCTGCGGTTTACGGAATCGGTGTTGCCTATCCCATAAATGATCGCTTAGTGATCAGCGGCGAAGCGTTGCGTCAGAATTTTGACGATGCCACGCGCACAGAAGGCGGTTTGGGGTCGAATGTGTTCAACCTGCGTACCTCTTTCCGGTTCTGAAATCGGTCAACCGACGACGGCGTGATGTTTAGCTAATTCAGCCGCAAACGTACAGATTGTGGTAAGAGCGCTTGCGAACCTTTCGTCATCGATGGTCATAGCCACGCGGATATGACCCGCGGCGGCTGACCCGAAACTTTCACCCGGCATTACGGCGATCGCGTGGGAATCGAGCAGGGCGTTGGCGAATTCATCCCCGCTGAGCCCGGTGGCGCGGATATCCAACATCAGGTACATCGCTCCCTGCGCCGGAACCATCCCGATGGTGTTCTGCGCGTCGAGAATACCAACCGCAAGCGCGCGGCGTCGGCGGAAGGGTTCGGCGATCTGCTCCTCCAGATCATTGCCCGCGTTCAGTGCGAAACTGGCCGCGTCCTGAATGAATCCCGGTACGCCATAGGTTGTGTTTGTGGCGAGGTTGATCAGATGCGAGATCACCTCTTCCGGGCCGACAATCCAGCCGCAGCGGGACCCGGTCATCGCGTGGGATTTCGACATTGAACCGACAACCAGCGTGCGTTCGGCCATGCCGGGCAGGGTACGGGGTGAGATATGTTCGCCTTCCCAGACTTGCGTGTCATAGACCTCGTCGGAAATCAGCCAGAGATCGCGCTTGCGGCACACCTCGGCGATCCCTTCGAGGGTCTGGCGGGAATACACCACGCCGGTTGGATTGTTCGGCGTGTTGACCAGCAAGGACACTGCGCCATCGGCAGCGGCCTCGATCTGCTCGGCGCGGGGCTGGAACGCGTTTTCGGCGGTGGTCTGGATCGATCGAGCCACGGCTCCGGCGCCCCGGATCGTGCCGGGATAGGTGGCGTAAAAGGGGTCGAGATACAGCCCCACATCACCGGGATCACACACCGCGACATGGGCTGCAAACAGCGCCGATTGCCCGCCGGGCGTTATCAATACGTTGTTGCGCGTGGTGGGGATACCGGTGCGAGCCCGCAACCGGGCGGCGACTGTGTCGCGCAGCAGATCGGTGCCGGGAACCATCGCATAACCGGTGTGACCCTGCCGGGCAGACAAGTCCATCGCCTCAAGGATCGATGCATCGGTGCGGATGTCATGTTCGCCGATGGTCAGCTCGGTTACCGCATAGCCGTCGCTGATCATCTGGCGGGCGCGATAGAACACATCCCAACCGTCACTGCCGCCTTCGGTCAGATGCGTGATGCGCTGTGACAATTTCATGGTCCGTCTCCGTCTGATGTCTTGCGCAGACTGGGCCAGAGGCGTTCGGGAATGTCAATCGGTGACCGTAGGCTCGGAACTGGGGGCTTGGCGCAAAGCGATCCGCATGCTACTGGAACAGTATGAACCGGATGACCTGCATCATTATCTGCTGCATTACCTGCTGATTTATCAAGCGGGCCGGTTTCTTTCGTTTTCATCCCTGAGACAAGTTGCTAAGCCCGCGCCAACGCGAGAAGCCACGCTGTTTTTAGGAGCCGACCGATGACGACGATCAAACTGCACAACACCCGGACGCGGACGAAAGAGGATTTCGTTCCGATCAGCGCCGACAATGTGCGGATGTATGTCTGCGGGCCCACCGTCTACGATCGTGCTCATTTGGGTAATGCTCGGCCGGTGGTGGTGTTTGATGTGCTCTATCGCTTGCTGCGGCACACCTACGGCGCAGATCACGTGACTTATGTGCGCAATTTCACCGACGTGGATGACAAGATCAACGCGACTGCTCTGGCGCGTCAGCAGGCCGGGGCCGTGGGCACATTGGAACAATTGGTGCAGGAGCGCTCGGACGAGACCATCGGCTGGTATCTGCATGATATGGGCGCGCTTGGGGCATTGGAGCCGAATGAGATGCCGCGCGCCACGCAATATATCGACCAGATGATCGCGATGATCGAAGGTTTGATCGAGAAGGGACACGCGTACGCAGCCGAAGGCCATGTTCTGTTCGCCGTGGACAGTTGGAGGGAGAAATACGGCGCTTTGTCCGGCCGGTCCGTCGATGACATGATCGCGGGCGCGCGGGTTGAGGTTGCGCCTTACAAAAAGAACCCGATGGATTTCGTGCTGTGGAAACCCTCGACTGATAATCTCCCAGGATGGGACAGCCCTTGGGGCCGTGGGCGTCCGGGGTGGCACATTGAATGCTCGGCCATGAGCTATGAGTTGTTGGGCGACAGCTTTGACATTCACGGCGGCGGCAACGATCTGATGTTCCCGCATCATGAAAACGAGATCGCCCAAAGCTGCTGCGCGCACCCCGAGGGTGAGTTCGCACGCGTCTGGTTGCACAATGAGATGTTGCAAGTGGAAGGCAAGAAGATGTCCAAATCGCTGGGCAATTTCTTCACTGTGCATGATCTATTGGAGCAGGGCGTTCCGGGCGAGGTGATCCGTTTTGTCTTCCTGCAGACCCATTATCGCAAGCCGATGGACTGGACTGAGAAGAAGGCCCACGAGGCCGAGGCGACGCTGCGCAAGTGGCGGGCGCTCACAGCGGGCATCGAGCCCGCCGCCGGCGCGGCGCCCGCTGTTGTCACTGCGCTGAGTGACGACCTGAACACGGCGGGCGCTTTGGCCGAGCTTTATCGCTTGGAGCGCCAGATAAACCGTCAAGAAACCGCATCAAATGATCCGGTTGATTTGCACAAAGGATTGCTGGCGAACTTTTTGGCGTCTGCACAATTGCTGGGTCTGTTGACACCGGAAATGGGCGCGTGGGCGGATACAGCTTCGGTGGACTTGTCCGCTCATGCGGACCGGCTGGCGGACGCGCGGGTCATCGCGATGCAGAGCAAGGACTTTTCGGAAGTGGACCGCCTGAAAGCGGCGTATCTGGCTGCCGGGTTGGAAGTTCGTATGAGCAAGGATGGGGTCGAACTGGTGCCAGGCACTGGTTTTGACGCGGCCAAGTTGGAGGAGGTTTGATGGCAAAGGAACGTCTCTACCTCTACGACACGACTTTGCGGGACGGGCAGCAGACGCAGGGCGTTCAGTTCTCGACCGCTGAAAAAGTGCAGATCACGCAGGCCCTGGACGAGTTGGGCGTGGACTATATTGAGGGTGGCTGGCCCGGCGCGAACCCGACGGACAGCGCGTTTTTCGAGGTTGCACCAAAGACGTCCGCCCGTCTGACCGCGTTTGGGATGACCAAGCGATCGGGCCGGTCTGCCGAGAATGATGACGTTTTGGCCGCGGTGATGAATGCGGGGACGCAGGCCGTATGTCTGGTCGGCAAATCGCATGATTATCACGTCACCCATGCGCTGGGGATCTCGTTGGAGGAGAATGTCGAGAACGTCCGCGCTTCGGTCGCGCATATCGTGGCGCAGGGGCGCGAGGCTCTGTTCGATGCCGAGCATTTCTTTGACGGCTACAAGGACAATCCCGGTTATGCGGTTGAGGTGTGTCGGGCCGCTCTGGACGCAGGCGCGCGCTGGGTCGTGCTGTGCGATACCAACGGTGGCGCTCTGCCGGCTGAGGTGTCGCGGGTCGTATCAGAGGTGATTGCAGCAGGGATGCCCGGGGATAAGTTGGGCATTCACACCCATAACGATACCGAGAACGCGGTGGCTTGTTCTCTGGCCGCCGTCGATGCGGGGGCGCGGCAGATTCAGGGAACGCTGAACGGATTGGGTGAACGTTGTGGCAACGCCAACCTGACGGCGCTGATCCCAACATTGTTGTTAAAAGAGCCCTATGCTTCGGGTTTTGATACCGGCGTTAGTTTGCAGGCTCTGGGTGGTCTAACGCGCATTAGCCGGATGTTGGACGATATCCTGAACCGGGTGCCCAGCAAGCAATCGGCCTATGTCGGGGCATCGGCCTTTGCCCATAAGGCGGGGCTGCACGCCAGCGCGATCCTCAAGGACCCATCGACCTATGAACATGTTGATCCGGGTTCGGTCGGGAACGCTCGGATCATTCCGATGTCGAACCAGGCAGGGCAGTCGAACCTGCGCAAACGCCTGACCGAGGCCGGCCTGGTCGTCGAGAAAAACGACCCGGCGCTGGGGCGTATTTTGGACCGGATCAAGCAGCGTGAGGCCGAGGGGTATTCGTATGACACTGCTCAGGCCAGCTTCGAGTTGCTGGCGCGGGATGAACTTGGCCAATTGCCTGAATTCTTTGAGGTCAAGCGCTACAAGGTGACCGTCGAGCGGCGCAAGAACAAGTACAATAAGATGGTCAGCCTGTCCGAGGCTGTGGTTGTTGTTAAAGTCGACGGTGAGAAAAAGCTGTCGGTTAGTGAGTCGCTGGACGATGATGGCAGCGACCGGGGGCCGGTGAACGCGCTGGCCAAGGCACTGGCGAAGGATCTGGGACAGTACTCACAGGTTCTTGCCGATATGAAGCTGGTCGATTTCAAGGTGCGCATCACCCAGGGTGGGACCGAGGCGGTGACCCGCGTCATCATAGACAGCGAAGACGGGCAGGGGCGGCGCTGGTCGACCGTGGGCGTCAGCGCGAACATAGTCGATGCCTCGTTCGAGGCACTACTAGACGCGATCCAGTGGAAATTGGTGCGCGATTGCGGGCCAAAAGCGGCGGTGGCCGAGTGACAGTAGAATTTGACGAAGACGTCAAAGCCTGTGCGGAACTGGTGCATCGCGCCGATCCCGATCGGTTCATGGCGGTGATGGCAGCACCGGTCGCGGCGCGGCCGCTGTTGTTTCCATTGTACGCACTGAATGTCGAGGTCGCGCGCGCGCCATGGGTCACGCAAGAGGCGATGATCGCAGAGATGCGGCTGCAATGGTGGCGCGATGCGCTGCAGGAGATTGCCGAGGGTAAGCCCGCACGCCGGCACGAGGTCGTGACGCCCTTGTCGCAGGTTCTGTCGCCGCATCTGGCTGCTATGCTCGATGAGTATGTCGCCGTCAGGCGTTGGGACATTTACCGCGATCCGTTTGAGGATGAGGCGCATTTCGACGCCTATATCAACCACTCGGCCGGGTCGCTGATGGTTGCGACGGCGCAGGTTTTGGGCGCTGCGGATGAGGGCGTGCTGCGCGACTTTGGCTATGGCGTCGGCGTGGCGAATTGGCTGCGGGCCATTCCTGGTCTTGAGGCGCGGGGCCGTATCCCCTTGCTGGTTGGCACATCCGAAGGTGTGCAGGCGCTGGCGCAAAAGGCGTTGGACCGGGTTCAGCAGGCGCGTTCCAACGCCTCCGGTGTTTCGGCAGATGCCCGTCCTGCGATGTATGCCGGGTGGCAGGCGGAATGGGTTTTGCGTCAGGCCGTGGCACGCCCGGATCGCGTGGCTGCTGGGGATTTGGCGCAGGGCGAAATTCGGCGCAGGCTGTCTTTGATGTGGACCGTGGCCAGCGGGCGTTGGTAGGTTCTAGACCGTTTCCGCCTCGGACGGTTTCAGGACCAACCACAACAGTGCACCGCCAGCCAGGGTCAGCAGCGGGATCATGGCGAGGTTCACCGCCGTCCAGCCCTCGACTGCCGAACCGCCCGAGCAGTTCATCAACCCGCCTGATGCCAGCGACGCAAGCGTGACGCCGCCAAACACCAGCAGGTCGTTCAGGCCCTGCATCCGCCCGCGTTCGTTCACGTCGTGCGAAGCGGCCAGCATCGTGGTCGCGCCGATAAAGCCAAAGTTCCAGCCGATCCCCAACAGGATCAGGGCGACAAAGAAATTGCCCAACTCGACGCCTTGCAGGGCAACCACGCCCGCGCCCGCCAATATGGCAAGGCCGAGGGCTACGATTCTCTCAACTCCAAAGCGCGCGATGAGCTGCCCGGTGAAAAAGCTGGGCACGTACATTGCCAGCACGTGGCTGGTGACCACGTCGGCGGCGTCATTGGCGCTGAACCCGCAGCCGACGACCGCCAGCGGGGTCGAGGTCATAACAAGGTTCATCAGCGCGTACGATACCATAGCGCAGATGATGGCCACGGCGATGCGCGGTGTCTTCAGCATTTCCAGACGGGTCCGCCCGTGGGGTGCGTCTGCCTTGGGGGCCTCGGGCGTGGGAATGTCGAGGAAAAAGAACAGTACCGAACCGAAGACATTCAGCGCAATCACCGCCATGTACGTGCCAAGGAACGGGATCACATAGGCAGTCGAGGTCAGCTTGACGATCTGCGGCCCGATGATCGCCGCAGCGAGGCCGCCTGCCATGACATAAGAGATCGCCTTTGGGCGAAACGCGTCCGATGCGGTGTCAGCGGCGGCAAAGCGGTAGAATCCGTGCGCGCTCATGTAGATGCCGGTCAGAAGGCTGCCCAGAAGGAAGACCGGAAATGAGCCGAGAAACAGCCCATACGCACCAACAAGACCGCCGCAAGCACCGGCCGTGGCACCGACTAGAAACCCGGTGCGTCTACCCCAGCGCTGCATGATCGCTGAAATCGGCGTGGCTGCCAGCATCGAGCCCAGAACGATCAGCGAAATGGGCAGGGTGGCCAGACAGGGATTAGTCGCGAGCGACTGCCCCGCAAGCCCGCCAACAATGAAGATCATAGGCATCTGCGACCCCAGCACGGCCTGTGCCGCCACCAATACGGCGACGTTGCGTTTGGCCTGTCTGTTGTCCGGGGCGTTGGCGGTCTGTGTCATGGGCCCATGGGTATCCGCGAAAACGTAGCCGCACAAGCGGGTTGCATATGCGGCAAAGCAGCCTAACGTGCGTGTGAGCATCAGCCCGGAGCGCGCATGTCCGTCGGACGTATCATCGAAACCAACGAGTGTGTGTCGGAAGGGGCGGCGTGGCTGGCCGAAACGTGTCCGCGCATGGCTTATGCGATGGACCAAACCGGGCCATTGCCCTTGCGTCGCCGTCCGGACGGGTTTGCCCAGCTTCTCAGTGCGATTGTCAGCCAACAGGTTAGCGTGGCCTCGGCCAATGCGATCTGGAAACGGCTGCAGGAGGCAAAACTGACCGGCCCACGCAAGATCATGTGGGCCACGGATGACGACTTGCGGGCCGTGGGACTGAGCCGCCAGAAAATTCGCTATGCTCGCGCGCTGGCCGAAGCGCGCATTGATTACAAGACTTTACGTGATGCACCCAACGCTGACGTTGTCGCCACATTGACCGAAGTGCCGGGCATTGGCGTCTGGACCGCCGAGATTTATGCAATGTTCTCGCTGGGCCGCGCCGATGTGATTGCGCCGGGTGATCTTGCGCTGCAAGAGGCCGCGCGGATTCTCTATGACCTGCCCAAACGCCCGACCGATAAGGAACTACGGCAGATGGCCGAGGCCTGGTCGCCCTGGCGGTCGGTTGCGGCGCGGGTGTTGTGGGCCTATTACCGGGTGGCCAAAGAACGAGAAGGGATCAGATGACTCGAGTTTTGAATGCGCTCCGAAAAGAGCCGGTTTCGGGCGATACACGCTCGGTCGTGGTGTTCGTGCACGGCTATGGGGCCAATGGTGCCGATTTGCTGGGGCTGGCCGATCCGCTGGGGGAACACCTGCCGGATACGCTGTTCGTCGCCCCCGACGCGCCCGAACAGATCCCCGGAATGCCCAACGGTTATCAATGGTTCCCGATCCCGTGGATCGACGGTTCCTCCGAGGAAGAAGCGCGTCGCGGTATGGAGATGGCTGCCGATGATTTCAACGCCTTCCTCGATGCGCTGATGGTGGACGAAGACGTGCTGCCCGAACAAGTTGTGCTGTTCGGCTTTTCGCAAGGCACGATGATGAGCTTGCACGTCGCCCCGCGTCGCGAAGACCCGGTCGCCGGGATCGTCGCGTTTTCTGGCCGGTTGCTTGAGCCCGATTTGCTGCCCGATGAAACCGTCAGCCGGATGCCGATCCTGTTGGTGCACGGTGACGCGGACGACGTAGTGCCGCCGCAATCTTTGCCCGAGGCGGCCGAAGCCCTGCAGGCGGCGGATTTCAAGGAAATCTACGCGCATGTGATGAAGGGCACTGGTCACGGCATCGCGCCCGACGGCCTGAGCGTCGCACTGGCGTTCATGCGCGACAAGCTGAGCCTATAGCCATGATCGCTGTCCGCCCCATGATGCCCGAAGATGTCAGCACTGCGTGCCGCATCCTGAATGATATCATCGAGATCGGGGGTACGACCGCGTTTGAAATCCCCTTTTCGGAGGCATTGTTCGCGCAAAGCTACTTAAAGGGAACGGACATCATTTGCTGCCACGTCGCCTTAGACGATCAGGGCGAAGTGGCAGGTTTCCAATGGCTGGGAGCTCACGACGCTTTGCCCGAGGATTGTGCAGACATCGCCACATTCGCGCGTAGGGAGCCGCTTTTGAAAGGGGTGGGGCGTGCGCTGTTCTCTGAGACCTCGAAATTCGCCGCTGGGCTGGGTTTGAATGCGATCAACGCAACGATCAGAGCCGATAACAGGCAGGGGCTGAGTTACTATGACAAGATGGGATTTCAGGACTATTCGGTCGCCTATGGCGTGCCGCTGCGGAATGGTACACCGGTTGATCGGATCTCGAAACGGCTTGATCTGCGAGCAAACACCGCTTTCTGACCGATAAGGGACGGTCAGATTTGTCAGTCCCAAAGATGTCCTTCGGCAAACTCGACCGAATTGCCGGACGGGTCGCGTACATAAAGCGAGCGTGCACCGTCCGGCCAGTCGAATTCGGCATCCACTGGAATGTTCCAATCCAAAAGGTGTTTGCGCATCACGTCGATCTGAGCCCGCGTCAGGATAAGGCAGACGTGACCGGGGCCGCGCGCTCCGTGGGGTGGAACTGGAAGGTCGGGGTTGCTCGGCGGTTTCTCGGTCTCCTCGGCGTTGAACAGCAACAGGACCGAGGCACCTACACGGAAGAAAACGTGCCGGTCCGCCACCCGCTGGATTTTCTCCAACGCCAGAACGTCGCCGTAAAATTGCTCTGCCGCGTCCAAATCATCAACATAAAGCGCAGCTTCGAGAATACCGGCAGGTGAGGGTATGTCCGGAGTGACCTTCATACCCTAAACCTATCACAACACGCGGTTTTTGTCACCGGCGCGGTCGGCGGTCCCGTTTGCGTTGCGGTGCGGAGTTCAAGGCCGGGGCGGGCAGGCTGTCCCATTGACCGGATTCCAGCCCCTCCAATGACCAGTCGCCAATCCGGGCGCGGATAAGGCGCAGGGTTGGGTGGCCCACAGCTGCCGTCATCCGCCGCACTTGACGGTTCTTCCCTTCCCGCAGTGTCAGTTCGATCCAGCAGTCGGGTACTGTCTGGCGCTCACGGATCGGCGGATTGCGCGGCCACAGGTTTTCGGGCTCATCCATCAGCCGGGCCTTGGCGGGTCGCGTCTTTCCGTCTTTCAACTCAACCCCGTCTCGAAGGGCTTTTAGGGCTGCGGCATCCGGCAGACCCTCGACCTGCACCCAATAGGTTTTGGGCATTTTGTGCTTGGGGTCGGATATCTGAGCTTGCAGTCGCCCGTTATCGGTCAACAGCATCAACCCCTCGCTGTCCCGGTCCAGGCGCCCCGCCGGATAAACTCCGGGCAGGTCGATGTAGTCTGACAAAGTGCTGCGCGGCGAATCCGCATTGGCGCGGTCGGTAAACTGCGGCAGCACGTCAAAGGGTTTGTTGAATCGGATGAACCAGCTCATGTCCCACGCCATAGCCCGCAGACCACACCGGTGCAACCTGTGGATAACTGTCACGCAAATGTTACGGATTCGCCTTACCCAATACCCGAGATATTGTGGAAACTCAGGGCTTGTCAGAGTTTTAACACGATATATAGTTAAGTTAAGGCCGGGGCGGGTGTTCCCCGCTCTGATGTCAAAAAACGGGCAGAGCAGAGCGAGGAGCGATTCTGATATGGATGGAGACTTCAGGACCGAATTTGTCAGGGAACCCGGTGCGCTCAAGCATCATCCGGCATTGGTTTTGAACGCCGATTATCGCCCCTTGTCCTATTACCCGCTTTCCCTGTGGCCGTGGCAAGAGGCGATCAAGGCGGCCTGGCTAGACAGGGTAGACATTGTGGCCGAGTACGACGAGGTCGTCCGAAGCCCGAGTACCGAGATACGAATACCGTCGGTCGTTGTTCTAAAAGACTATGTAAAACCCAGAAAGCGCGTGGCCTTCACGCGCTTTAATTTATTCCTGAGGGACGAATTCCGGTGTCAGTACTGTGGCAGCAAGGGTGATCTGACCTTTGACCATGTGGTGCCGCGTGCCGCTGGCGGCGTGACAAGCTGGCAGAACGTGGTGGCGGCGTGCAGTCCCTGTAACCTGAAGAAGGGTTCGAAATCGCTGCGGCAGGCGGGGATGACGCTGCGCAAACCGCCGCGCCAACCGGATGCCGAAGCTCTGCGCAATGTCGGGCGCAAGTTCCCGCCGAACCACCTGCATGACAGCTGGATCGACTTTCTCTATTGGGATGCGGAACTGGACGAGTTCTAACGGCCCGCCCGCCACGAGGCGATCCAGACCAGCACCAGAACGCCCGACAGGATGGCGTTCCAGCCAGCCATCGAAATGCCCATCATCTGCCACGGGATGTCGTCGCAGCGCACCAGCGGTGCGGACATGATCTGATCCATCAACTCCTGGGTCGACAGGCCACCGATATCGCCGGAGGTGCAGCTTGTGGGGCCTTCCCACCATTTTTGTTCGACCCCAGCGTGGTACACACCGATAATTGCGGTCGTCAGCGCAGCGAGCGCGCCCAGCAGGGGCAGCAGGTTTACGCGCGGCAGCGCCAAAGCCACAGCGCCGATCAGGATGGCCGCGCCGTGCGGATACCGTTGCCAGATACACATCTTGCAGGGCGCCATGCCACCGAGATGCTGAAAGCCCCATGCCCCAAGCAGCAACGCCAATGAACCGCAACTCGCGATCAGGACCAAAGTGTTTTTGCGTGTCATAGGTATTTCACCACCAAGAAACCGCCAAACAGCAGAATGACGAACAGAGTGAACATCAGGCCCAAACGTTTTTCAATGAAGTCACGGATCGGTTCACCAAATTTCCAAAGCAACCCGGCGACCAGGAAAAACCGTAGAGCGCGGGCCAGGATCGAGGTGGCGATGAAGGTGCCCAGCGGCATCCCGGTCCAGCCGGACATGATGGTGATGACCTTGTAGGGGAAGGGCGTGACACCGGCCCCCAGCACGGCCCAGAAACCGAAATCGTTAAAGCGGGTGTTGAACTCTTCCATGGCGTGCGCCTTGCCCATGGATTCCAGTATCGGCTGGCCGATGCTTTCGTAAAAGAAGGCGCCGATGGCGTAGCCCAACAAGCCCCCCAGAACCGAGGCAACCAAAGCAACCGTTGCAATCAACCACGCTCGCGACGGGCGGGCCAGGATCATCGGAATCATCAGCACATCCGGTGGGATCGGAAAGACCGAACTTTCGATAAAGGCCACAAAAGCCAACGCCCATAGGGCATGCGGATGTTCGGCCAGACGAATGGTCCAGTCATAAAGCGATCGCAACATACGGTGCTAAAATCCTGTTCTAACGTTGCGCAAGCCAAACCACGGGCCCGGTAGGGCGTCAACCGCTGCGGTGAAAACAAACTGGATTTTGGTTGGTTTTTGCCTCTGGACCTTCCCGGTCATGGACGCTAATCCAGTGTTCGTGGCCCAAGTGGCGGAATGGTAGACGCAGGGGATTCAAAATCCCCCGGTAGTGATACCGTGCCGGTTCGAGTCCGGCCTTGGGTACCAAAGTAAAAACAGAGGGTTTGGGGAACCTGCTCTCTGTTTTTTCTTTTAGGGCATTTCCTTTGCTCACACTGCTAACTCACACTTTCACGTTCTGGCCTTGTTCTGATCTCGTCTCAGATTCGACGGGTTTGCGCAGCTTTGGAAAGATGCCGGCGGTCGGCCTTGCGTCGATAATACGCGTCCATTTCGGCGCTCTGATTTGTCACGGCCTGAATCATGGCGTCGGTACAGCCAGCTTCGGCCAGTCGGACAATCGCCAATTTGCGCAGCCCGTGCAGTACGTAGGGTTTGGCTTTGGGTCCCAGATCCTTGCGCCCCGCACGAAACGCTTTTTCGACTGTGTCGTATCCGAGCGGTTCGCTAAGGTTCTTGGCCAAAACTTGTTTGCCGGTCTTCGGTAGGGCGGCGACGTAGTGGCGCAGATCGCGCGGGCAATAGGTTTCGAAATACTCGTCAGACTTTTCGTCAAGAACGTCCATCCACTCGCCCCGGAACTGTTTGTGTTCCATCCGAATGGCGGCATTGGGGCGCTGCCCTTTGCCAAGGATCAGTTCGGCAGCTGTGCGCACGATCACCGGCGCGTCGGGCAGCTTTTCAACCATCCATTCGGGCCACGGCTCAAATTCTAGTTGCGGCCCAAAATGGTCGATCCCCTTGGCTGGGTTCGGGCCCAACGGCCAATCCAGTTTGTTCGCGGCATAGTTCCAAAGCAGGCTTACGGTTTGCAGCCGCTTATCGGCCTGCCGTGGCGTGGCGGCCAGCTGGTCATGCACCTTGCGTAACCCTTGTCGCGTCGTGCGTCGAACATCCTTGCCGGAGTTTTTGACAAGTAGGGCGTCCATTGCGCGCCGGTATGACTGTATTGTGCTGTCGCTCAGCTTGGATTGAATGCGCTTATCGGTGAGCCAGGCTTCGACCAGCGATTGCCACGTGTATTTCTCGGTCTTCTGTTGCCGTTCATGGCGGCCCGCCTGGCAGGCCCAATAAAGCCGGTCCAGTTCCTGCGGATCGCCTTTCCATTTAAGCAGTATCACCCGTTGTTTCGCTTTGCCGCCCTCGGTCCAAGTGATCCGGAAATAGGGATCCCAAACCTCTTTCGACTTGTTCCACTTCTAAACTAGCCGGGGCTTTGCGATCCGAGGTTTAGGCGGGCGTGTCATGCTTCCATATCATCCTCTGGCCGGGCAGCGTCTCCATTCAAGACTGCGCACAAGTCCGGCACGTTCCAGCGCTCTAGACCACCTGCCAGCTTCGTAGGAGGCGGTAACGAGCCTGCATCGACTAGGCCACGAAACTCTTTGGCCGTCATGCCCAGCAGCTTAGCGGCAGTCTGCTCTTTGGCAAACACGGGTATCAATCGGGGAGGGAAGTCTCGCTGTTGAGGCATGTCACGAATCCCCTCACTGCAGGTACTTGGGCGGTGGTATGTGGGCATAAATCGGTAGCGGCGGGCGCAACTGACCAAGAAGCCGATCAAAGTCTATCAAACCGCGGGTCTGCATCAGATAGAAGTTGTGAAGTGTGTTGTGGAAGAAATGTGTGACGGCTAGTGCGTCCGTGCGCCCTGATGCTTGCCTTTTGCTGTCGCTATTATTTGGAACTTCAGCGAGATCGAACAGCGTCTCCAGTTCCGAGAACGAACGATTTACCAAGTCGGCTTTCAGAAGGTAGGGGAAGTGGCGCAACACGTTCAGTCGTGCGAGCGCGAACCCAAGCAACAACTCGTTTTTGATTGGTACGACGTCAGGGCTCTTGGCAAGCAGCGTGCGTACATCTGCAAATACGTAGCAAAGGTTATAAAGATCGATGCAAAAATCCTTTGGCGCCGACCATTCGTCACTGTCGCTGCCGTTGAACATCTCAAGCCACATCCTGATGCGCTCGTCCCGCTCTTCGTCCGTTTTCAGAAACGCTTCCTTTGACGCGTAAAGCATCTGCTCACCCTTTCGCCTGTTTGGTCTTGGCGAATCATTCGCAGATGAAGTCTTTAAGAAAAATAGGGAATTCGGGGGTGGTTTCTCGAAGCCAGTTTGTGGCTGGACTAAGGAACCAAATCACTGATTATGGCTTCACAAAACGACCACAAAGTAGTCGTTCTCTAGAAGGTATAATGCTCCAAAACGTCATGCCGCGCGCCCTGAGGGCGCAAGGTGGATTGATAAAGGGTAAAGCCAGTGACTAGCATTTCTTGCAAAGCGTTTATTGTGCCGGAACCATGTAAGTGCTGAACTGTCACGTGTTGCTTTGGTTTTAAGCGGGCAACAGTCACGTGCGGACGGAAGCGCCGACGGGGCAGCACGATACCGGCTCGTCGTGCGGCGGTCTGTATTTTTCGATGCAAAGCTGTGAGCGCAGGGCAATCCGCAACATCGACAGCCATCACCTGTCCAAAAATGTTAATCCCCGTAAAAGAAACTTCAAAAGGCGAGGCGGTAAGTTCCAAAAGCCCCTCATGCAATGCCCCCAACGTCTCCACTGGCTGATCATCCAGAAAGGCTAGCGTTAGATGCATGTTGTCTGGTGATACCGGTCGACCAGCCGGCAGATCACGTTGCAGTAGCGTGAGAGCATCTTTTGCCTCATCGCTTAGCGATATAGCTACGAATGACCGCATGACTCCCTCGGGTCTTCCTAGCTCATATGAATAGCATCACGCCAGACGCGCATCAAAGATGCGCCAGGTAAGCCAATTAAAAGGTATGATGACTGTATGTTTTGGCTCAAAGCGCCCCTTGCTGTCCATGGATGTGGTGACTTACTAGGTCAACACAAAAGACCGATGGAGGTGCCTCGGCTATTGTTCGAAAACACGGCTACCCTCAGATTAAATCAACGCAAGATTTTGCTTTTCCGCCTAAAAAGGCATAAGGTTGCAACGACCGCTACCAACCGAGGGCAGAGAAATGCTTGATCTTCTGGTCGCGCGAACACGCTCCGTTGCGACAACGATTTTCATCACCGCCTTGTTAACGTCATGGCTCACAGCGGCCGCGCTGGCGCAGATGTCGCAGCCCGAACAGGGTATCAATCGCCCGGGTCAGGATTTTCATAGCTTTAAGGTCAAGGACTGGGTGACGTGCAGTTCGTCTTGTGGGAGCCAGGATAAATGCTTCGCCTACACATTTGTTAGACCGAGTCAGGCCGGCGGCAACGGCACCTGCTGGCTCAAGAGCGGTGTCCCGGCGCTGAAGGCTGACCAATGCTGCATTTCAGGTGTTCGCATCATGTCGAAGGACTATGTCAATCTCGACAAGCCGGGGTCCGACCTTGGTACTGGCTACAACGTCAATCTCTCATCGCAATGCCGAGATGACTGCCAACGAAACCCGAAGTGTAAAGCGTGGACATTTGTGAAGCCAGGCTATCAGGGGTCGCAGGGAAAATGCTGGCTCAAGAGTGAGAACAGGCGTGGCAAAGCCAATAATTGCTGTATCTCCGGAGCTCGTTTGCGCACAAGTGGATCAGCAAGCCAAGGACCGCAACAGTTCGGCTCCGGTGACTAGATCTAGCCACTGTCTACCGAAGATTACTCCGCCTCGATTAGAATTTGCCCTGGGTCAAAATTACGCTTGTCGAACGCTTCGCCTGCGTCCGGATTACAGCGAATTGCGTCATTCGAATGCAGCGACCTATCTGGTCAACACTAAGGACTGTTCAATGTCTGCTAAGCGGACAAACCGGACCTTCAACCTATGATTCTGAACGTCCGCTCTCCTATTCCTGAGTGTGTAAGTGTTTCGCCCATTCCTTACTGAAGTCTCCGAGTGGGCAGAGATGATCATAGAGGTGTTTTCCCAGATCAGTCGACGCATATCCTTCGGCAACGCGGTGAACAAATCCCGCCGCTTGGAGCTCTTTCAGTCGGGTGTTTAGTACCGCAGGTGAGATTGTTTCGCATTCTTCTTGTAGCTTTCGGAAGGTGCAAGGGCCAGCCTCGTTCAGCGTCCAAAGGACTCCCATGGCCCAGTGCCGTCCTAGCAGGTCGAACAGAGCCATAATGGGCGCGCCGCTTTTTGAACCACGGACAGGCTGACCTGGTATTGGTATCTTAGTCACTTGCTGTACTTTCTGTAGCGACTTATGTTGCTATGTAATTTGTAGCAAGCCGAGGCAGTATTGCCAATGACCAAGACAGACACTTACGAAATCTGTGATGATCGATTCAAACGCAGCATCAAACTGGATGAGCCGATCGACCAAATCTGGACAGGTGGCAAATGGACAGAAGGACCGGTGTATTCTCCGGCGTTCAGATGCCTGATCTGGAGCGACATTCCTAATGATCGACGGCTCCGCTGGGACGAACTAACCGGAGCAGTCGGAGACATCCGCTCAGGCCTCGGATGCTACACAAATGGCTCAACGCTCGACCGGCAAGGGCGGATCGTGGCATGCGAGCATGGGACGCGCGGTGTCACCCGGATTGAGCATGATGGGTCGGTTACGACTCTGGCCAGTCATTTCGAGGGAAAGCGGTTCAACAGCCCCAACGATGTTGTGGTGCGATCAGATGACACGATCTGGTTCAGTGACCCAGCCTACGGGATAGAGTCTGACTACGAAGGGTTTCAGGCAGACCCAGAGCTTAACGGTGAACATGTCTATCGTCTCGATCCGGCCACCGGCGATGTCACACAAGTGACTACTGACTTCGCCTGTCCGAATGGACTTGCATTTTCGCTAGACGAGCAAACGCTGTATATCGCCGACAGTGGTGGCACGCGTTACGCAAGCGGAGAGCATCATATCCGCGCGTTCTCCGTTAGTGCAGACGGCAAGCTCTCAGGCGGGGATGTCTTTGCTGAATGCGAAGAAGGCGTCTTTGACGGATTTCGGCTCGATACCCAAGGCCGTATCTGGACGAGCGCGAAGGACGGCGTTCATTGTTACCACCCGGATGGCACGCTGCTGGGCAAGATTTTCGTCCCAGAAGAGGTCTCGAATGTTTGCTTTGGCGGGCCGAAACGCAATCGCCTGTTCATTACCGCCTCCACAAGCGTATATGCAGTCCTCCTGCCAACAACTGGCGCTTTTCTGTTCTGATGGCAGAGGCTACTATGTTGAAGGCCTTAACGGGCCGAGCGTTTCGTCTTGTCCAAGGCGCAAAATTGAGAGTTACTAATACCTTCGGCTCTCAGGTTATCGACGCGCGGGCGTTCATGGCTGGTGACATCGATTTAACCGCGTTCTGGGCTAGCAAGGCAATACGGTATCCCTCCCGTGCAAACCGGCGGGCAACCGATGCTCCGGTTCCGTCACCGACACCTGTAATCAGACAGACTTTATCGTTCATGGCGGCTCTCCTTTGGGAAAGCTCAGCTTGTATCAAGCCGCTCTAAATCAAAGATTTCATATCCGCAGCGAATGTCGGAAACGCATATAGCGAGGACTTGAGATCGCTGGCAGAGATGTTGTGACGCATGGCCATGGCAAAGAGATGGATCAGTTCGTCACCGTGATGGCCCAGAATATGAGCACCTAGGACTTGATCGGTACTCTTGTCGACCAAAACTTTGGACCAGG
This sequence comes from Ruegeria sp. CH8, assembly GCF_056536985.1. Taxonomy (NCBI): domain Bacteria; kingdom Pseudomonadati; phylum Pseudomonadota; class Alphaproteobacteria; order Rhodobacterales; family Roseobacteraceae; genus Ruegeria; species Ruegeria sp. CH8. The sequence goes on from NZ_JBQFQR010000014.1 coordinate 52,137, forward strand.
CTGCCGTTTCCGCGTAGGTCTTGGTGGAAAACCACCCGGACATATCAGAAACCGTAACTGAAACATCGAGACCCTTTTCACGCGCTTCAGCTTCGTTCAGGCCAACGGTGCTGAGCGCCGGAACGGTGTAGACGGCGCTGGGGATCACGCTGTAATCCGGCCTTTTAGTTGGTCCACGCACGATGTTGTGGCCGACAATCTGACCCTCATACGTTGCGATGGGGGAAAGTTGAGCGGAGCTAGTGACAGCATCGCCCGCAACCCAGACTGAAGAGTTGGAGGTGGACCGCATCGTATCGTCGATCAGAATGCGCAGTCCGTCATGCTCGACACCGGCGGCATCGAGGTTAAGCCCGTCGATATTGGCGACGCGGCCTGCGCCGTTGACGACCCGCTCGGCCAAAAGACTTTGATTTCTGCCGTCATGTTCGAATTCAACGCGCAACCCGTCGGCAGTCTTCTTGATTGCCGTCACCGATACTCCGGTTTTGACCGCTACGCCCAGGCGTTCGGTTTCCACTTGCAGAGCCGATACGGCGTCACTGTCCATACGTGGCAGCAACTGTGGCAACGCTTCAAGGATTGTCACCTGCACTCCGGCTCGCGCGTAGACATGACTGAACTCCATGGCAATGACGCCGCCGCCAATGAAGACAACTTCTTTCGGCAGTGTCGCATCGGACAGAACTTCGTCGGACGTGATCATGTGCTCGGTGCCGGGGATAGGCAGAGGCCTTGGCTTCGATCCTGTTGCGATAACGATGTCCTTGCCATGTATAATCTGACCGTCGACCTCAACCTCGTTCGGCCCGATAAAACGCGCAGTGCCTCGAAAGACATCCCCGCGTTTTTCGGCCAGCCCCTGCATGGCTTCAGGGATGAAACCAATCAGACTCTTCTCTCGCTCGATCAGTTTCGCCCAATTGAGCTTTGGCTTGCTGACTTCGATCCCGTGGATGGGCGCTTGTTCGATCTCGTGCATTGCATGGGCAGCTGCCACAAGAACTTTTTTTGGCGTGCAGCCGCGATTGGGGCAGGTCCCGCCAAAATCGCGCGCTTCGATAAAGGCAATGGATTTTCCGGCTTCATGTGCCACGGAGGAAACACCGAACCCTGCATTGCCCCCACCAATAATGATCACATCATATGACCCGCGCATATTGTTACTCCTTTCGTTCTAATTTCCGATTGCAGATTTTCGTCTATAGAGATCACATGGCGGAACCGAAATTTTCGGTGTGGATCTGCTCGGCGGGAACGCCTTGGCTTTCCAGATCAGCCTGCACGTCGCCCATGAAACTGACTGGTACGCACAAAAAGTAATGCGCGTCAGGTTTTTTGATCAGTCGAGCAAGCAACGCTCCGGTGAAGCGTCCCCGGGAATTGTATTCGTGGCCATAGACGTCTCCAGTTGCCGGTCTGCTAACGGTTAGGCAAGCTCACGCGCAATATGACGTGCCTGGGCCTGAGCTGAGGCAAGCGAAGCTTTGTGACGCTCATCGGCAAATTCCTGATACTCGGCCGCAGCTTCGAACATGCGTTCTGCGCCCAGGTACTTGCGCAATGTGCTGATATGCGCGGAAAGGTGACCCGAGTCATTGCGAATTCCACCCTCATCAAAGCCGAATTCACCAGCCGATGTGAGTAGCACCAGTGTTTTGCCGGACATGATCGGTTCCAGAGGGAAGTCGCCGCGCGCCAAATCAAACGTAAATGTCTTGTTGATCCGGATGATCTGATCAAACCAAGCCTTCAGGGCTGCGGGCATGCCATAGTTGTACATGGGCGTCGAAATAAGAAGGATGTCGGAGCGGTCGAGCTCGTCAATCAGCGTATCAGACAAGCTGACCAAAGCGCTCTGTTCAGGAGTGCGTTCCTCTTCTGCTGTAAAGACGGACGCGATCCAATCGTTGGAAATGAAATCCGGCGGGGTCATTCCGACGTCACGCACAATAACTTCGACGTTCGGATCAACCGTTTTCCATTCTTCCACGAAACTGTCCGCCAAAGCACGGGAAATGGAGTTATAGGCCGCAACAGGGTTGTCGGTGCGGCGCACACTGGCGTCAATTCTCAGGATTGTGGTCATCTTGTCACCTAGTCAGTTTGCAATGAACCATTCAAAGGTGACGCCAGAGACGCGCAGGTACAAATGAAGAGAATTCTGAATAGAGTGAACAGACCTCAGCCATCTCTAATCGCTGAAAAAAACTTCTCCAAATGAGACGCCGTCGCAAGTACATCCGCGTCCCTGTTTGCGCCGCCGCTCAAGGATAGGCTGACCCCCGGTCTCCGGTCCCCAAATGGAATGGAAATTGTTGGGGCATTGAGGAAAGCGGCTTTCATCGATACCGACAGGATAAGGGCGTTTTCCCGTGCAAAGACCCCTTTATCGCGGGTCACAGCCAGAACAGATGGCGGGTACGACGGCAATGTCGGATAAAGCAGCATCTTCCCTGCCAGTTCCCTGCCAAAGTCCAGGATGAGGGCCCGCCGGATTTCCAGCAATGCTTGCAGATCTGTGCCAAGGATTGAAGCCGCCTGAGCAAGGCGATCCTGCACATTTGGGTCCAGTCTGGTCTGCTGGTCTCCGACCAAACTTGGCAGAAGACGAAAGGCTTCGGCACTCACCAGCGTTCCATAGGTTTGGAAGATCTCCGTGACACGAGTGAAACTTTGGATATCAACCCTTTCCAATTCGATGCCACGCTCGGACAAATGCTGCTGGGCCTTTTCGTACATAGCCCTGATTTCCGGGGTAAATCCCACCAGGGCGTCTTCCCTCAGGCACAGAATATGACGGCAGGCGTGCCCGGTTTCGTTGCAATCCGACAAAACGCGATCTACAGCGCAAATCTGACTGACGTTAAGAGCGAGTGTGCCTGGCGTATCCAGAGAAGGCGCCAGTGGTAAAATCCCGGCGCTTTCATAGCGGCCCATAGTTGGGCGAAACCCCACCAGGCCCTGACAGGCGGCCGGAATGCGCACGGAGCCGGAGGTATCTGTGCCCAATGCGATGTCGGCCAAGCCCAAGGCAATGGCTGACGCCGATCCGCTCGAGGACCCTCCAGGCACCATTGTGCTATCCAACGCATTCAGAGGGGTGCCGAAATGCGGATTAACTCCGAGCCCGGAGAAGGCGAACTCCGACATGTTCACATGGCCCAGAATGATCGCGCCCGCAGAACGGAGCCTGGCCACGATCGGGGCGTCATTGTCTGCTGGTTGAGGATCGATGGCCAAAGACCCCGCATGGCTTCGGAGCGCTTGCACGTCGATATTGGCCTTCACCGCAAGAAACTGGCCGTCCAACGGGCCAAGCAGTCTCCCTGCGGCCTGCCGCGCGGCGGCAGATCGGGCATCCTGCAACAGTCTATCTGGCGCAACGCTAAGGAATACCTCGCGCTGCGCGTCGAGGGAAGCCAGGAAGGCGCGCGCCCGTTGAAGGATATTCATGTCGTCAGGACCGGAGCCTTATAATAGGGCAGTTCTTCAACCCGTACGCTTTGCCGGTCTGCCTCATATTGCGCGCGCACGTGTTGCGCGATCTCTCCAAGAGTGGCGAACCAGACGTCACCCCTGTTCAAGATGGTTTCCATCCAATCTTCCACCTGCCGCCACCGCGCCAAACGCCCGGTCAGGAAGGGATGCCAGATGCCGATCCAGAAGCCACCTTCTTCGTATTGGGCTTCGAATTCCTCCCAAAATGGGGTCAGCCCGGCGCGTGGCCCGGCGACGGGCATCATGTAGCCAATCTCCTCAAAATGGGCGAATTGCGGCCAGTCGTCGGTCCCCCAATGCGATGGAAGTTCGACCAAAGTTCGCCCGCCGGATCGCATGAGATATGGCAAATCATCCGCCATCAGCGAACTGTCATAGTCGAATTCATGCTTGTTCAGCAGGTCGATGACGGCTTGCGTCACATTGTAAACCGGTGCGCGATAGCCTTTTGGCACATTGCCCAGAACCCGCTTTTGCGACTCCAGCGCGCGTTCGAACCAATAGGCTTGTTCAGACGCGCTGTGGTGTGTTGGGTCTTCGTGCAAATAGCCGTGATGGCCGATTTCATGACCATCTTTTAGAATGGCTTGCATAGCATCTGGATATTGCTCCACGACCCATCCGGGGGCGAAGAAGGACTGTTTCAGCCCGAAACGTCTGTAGGTTTCCAGAATCCGTGGGATGGCAACTGTCGGCCCGTAGCGCCCCATGGAGATCGGATAGAGGCGATCATGCCCATCGACCGGCCTTGCGATATGGATCAGGCTGTCCGCATCGATATCAAAGGTGATCGCACAGGCGCATCGCGCGCCGTTTGGCCAGATTATCTTCTTCTGCATGGTCTTGCTCCTCTGTCACAATTGCGGGGCATTGTTCGTCAGCCAATCGTCATACCAGCGCTGCAATGCGGATTTGACGGCGGCATAATCACTGGCGCTCAGCCTTTGATCCACGGCGCGCTGCATGCCGTCGGTGATGTTTTGAAGAATTATCTTTTCGTCGCCTTTTTGGGCCTCGCCGTGTGAAACGGCCAGTTGTCCGCCGGTGAAAACGCTCTGGATGTCCGTGGATTTTGCCGAGCTGACCAACAGCTCAACCGGATCAATGCCGGGGTCCAACCAGGGACCTTCAAGACGGTCCAGGCGCAGGATCACAAAGTCAGCGCGTTTGCCTACGGACAGGCTTCCGATGCTGTGATCCATTCCCATCAAACGCGCGCCACCCAAAGTGGCCATGTCGAAAACATCCTTCGCGGTCAGGCTAGGGTTTGCCCGATCACTTGACCAATAAAGGCTTTGCGCCAGACGCATTTCGGCGAACATATCGTCATCGCCTGCCAGACTGGTCCCATCCATCCCCAGTGCGAGGTTGATTCCCATCCGCTTCATCAATGGCGCGGGTGCGATGCCGGAACGCAGCCGCAAATTGGAGCTGGGATTGCAAACGATATGCGCTCGCACCTCGGCCACTCGCGCCAGATCTTTTTCGTCCGCCCAGACCATATGCGCCAAGGACAAGCCGTCAGTGAACAGGCCAGCTTTGCCCAATTCTGCGATGGCACCCTGAAAACTCCAGGCTGTAGCCGACAGGTGTTGCAGCCGAGACTCCTCGGCATGGGTGTGAATGCGCTGGCCGCTTTTGCGAACCTCCCTGGCAATGTCGCGAAGGATCTCTCGGCCCGTCCAATGCGGTGCCGTGGGGCCAAACCACACATCAGCGCATTCCGATGCCGCGTATTCGCCATGCATCCGGGACAGAAGCCGCACAAAGCTTTGCGGTGCAATACGTGTACGCGCAACGTGTTGGCGTTGCAGTTTGCATCGCAGAACCTCGGGCAAGGTGGTCAGAAACGACTGGCTTTGCCCATATGGATGCACAAGCTGGTTGTGCCATCTCTCGCCCGGCGCGATGGCACAGGACAGGCCAAGCCCATTATATACGGCGATTTTGTCCCTTATCGTCGCTTCGGCATTGGCCGCTGTCTGACCCGCGGTGCCAGCATCCACAACAGCCGTTACCCCATTCTTCAGCAAGCGCATTGCCGCGTATTCGGTGGCGAGGCGCGGCGCAATGTCGGCTGCGCCAGCGGAGGCGAAAATCCAAGGCTCTAACAGGTCATCCCGTATCCCTTGGTTGATCAGGTTCACCCCATAACAATGGTGATGAGCATTCACAAACCCGGGCAGGATCGCCGTGTTTTTGTCCGAGTGTACCCTTGCGCTGGGATAACGTGACTTCAATACGGCCAGAGGTGCTAAGCCACCTATTCTACCGTCTAGAACATAAATAGCGAAGTCGTTGTGACTGTGAAAAGCATCTTCGATGATCCAGCGGGCAGAAAATATGTCGCCGCCATCATCCGTCATGAACAACAAATTCCAGCGCGCTCGGCTTGCCTTCGTCCCCGTTGACTGGAGTGATATCTTGCGGGCAGGACGACATCACGGCGTAGACTGGCATCTCAGCTTTGAAGGTTATGCTATCCCCCGGCTTTGACACTGGCGCAGCCCAGGCAAGGCTGCCATCAGGGTGAACTGGTACGTTCATCCAAAGATTGAAGGGCGCTGGCACATGTGGTGCTTTTTTCCCGATAGCAAGCAAGGCCTGCCTCAAGTTGTCGGCGCAATTGTCGTGGTAATCAGTGACGCCCAATTGCTTGTACCGGTTGGCATCGCAAGCGGCGATCGTTGTGTCATGAACACCCGGCGATGTGTCTTGGGTCAGCGTCAGAAGAGGATTGCGCAGATTGCTGACCAACCTGTCACCGATCTTTGGGAAAACAGACAGAAGATCCGTATGCATATGCGGCATAGACAAATATTCATGCAGCTCCGCCGCATTGAACGCCCAGAAATCGCAGACTTGCCAGCCGGTCGGATTGGTGATGGTCAAAGTCTGCCCGGCTGTCAAACGTACTGCGACACCGCAACGTGCTGGCACTGTATACCGTACTGCTATGACCGGGACGCCGTCGGCAGAGACCGTGCTGTCCAGTGTTTGATTGAAACCATCGGGTTGGGAAGGGTCAAAACTTTGCATGCGCAAGAACTCCTGATTAGGGGTTCAGAAACGCATGTTTCTCGGCAATTTAGAAATGACAAAAATTCAAGCGACGGATTAGATCGTTGCGGACGCGCTAATCTTCAAAAAACCTTTGACCGACGGCGCTGTCGCGAAATTCATCTGCTTGGTCCAATAGCCATTCCCGGAACACACGAACGCGTGCACGATTGGCGTAAGTCTCCGGGCAGACGAGAAAATAGCTCTTGTTCTTCAATGCCGTGTCAAAGGGGGCGACCAGCATATTACGTTCCAGAAAACGCGCGGCGGCCAAAAGGCTGACCAGGGCCACACCATGACCATCGCTTGCCGTCAGCAAGCAGATATGTTCCTCGGAATAGGTGACATAGGGCTCGACATCACCAGTCTGCAAGCCAGCCGCGTCCATCCAGCGCCCCCAACTCGGATCCGCATCAGAAAACCCGCTCCATTGGTATTCGATCAGACGAGACTTTAGAAGATCTTCGGCGGAACTCAGTGACTTCGCCTTTTCCACGCTGCAAACAGGGGCCACCCAGTCATTCAAGACCCAAGCCACATTGCTGTCAGGATAATCGCCAAAGCCATACCGAATGGCCACATCCACATCGCTGGACTTGAAATCCACCAGCTGATCGCTTGACAGAACCCTTACCGAAATCTCCGGGTATTTCTCGTAAAAGCCTCGCAGCCGCGGGCTAAGCCAGTTGGCGGCAAAAGACCCGGTGGTTGAGATTGTCAATGTGCCCGCAAGGTCGTCTTCCTCCAGTGCGAGCGAGGCGGCTTCGATGTTCTTGAAGGCCTCAATGATGTGGGGCGCGTAGTTGGCCCCATCCTCCGTCAGTTTCAAGGCGCGGGTCAGCCGGTGAAACAGGGGCACCCCAAGTTGATCCTCCAGCGATTTAATCTGATGGGAAATGGCAGTCGGAGTGACGCATAGTTCATCGGCGGCATCCTTGAAACTCAGATGCCGGCAGGCTGCTTCGAAGGCCTGAATGCTTTTCAACGACGGTATCTTCGCCATGACGCGCGGCTTTGCTCTCCTTATGCGATGCTATTTCGTCGCTCCACTCTAACCCGATTGCCAGTTCACATGTGGGCAAAATTCTCAGCTGTGAGGTGAAAACATCTAATTTGAGAAGATAGGGCATTCTCTCTTGAATTTGCGTGAAAGTTGGGAGGTTGTCTTGGATCCATTTTTGAAAGTCACCGGCATCGACAAGTCGTTTGGCGCCGTTCGTGCATTGCACAACGTCAATCTGCTGGCCTCGAAGGGCGAGTGCATTGCGATTTTGGGCGAGAACGGAGCGGGGAAAACCTCGTTCGCAAGCGTTTTGATCGGTCTGTATCAGCCCGATAACGGCGAAATCAAACTGGGCGGAACACCTGTTTCGGTGACCAGCCCAGCAAAAGCTATTGAGCATGGGATCGGCATGATCCACCAGCATTTCAGCCTGGTCGGCGCAATGACTGCCGAAGAGAACATTCTGATCGGCTTGCCCAGCACAAAGAGGGGTGCCGAAGCGCGGGCGCGCATTCGGCAGCTTTGCAGCGACTTTGACTTTAACGTCGACTTCGACATCCGCGTCACGGAAATGCCTGTGGGCATGAAGCAAAGGGTGGAAATCCTTAAGGCGCTGTTTCGCGATGTATCGATCCTGATCCTAGATGAACCCACCAGCGTTCTTGCCCCGACCGAAGTCGCTCCGTTTCTCAAAGGGGTGCGCAAGCTGGTCGCCAACGGCTGCCTCGTCTTTTTCATCAGTCACAAGCTCGATGAAATCCGCGAAATTGCCGATCGCGTCATGATAATGCGCCATGGGCGTGTCGAGGGAGTTCTTCCGGTTGCAACCACGCCCATGGCCCAGATGTCAGCGCTTATGATGGGAGAAAAGTCGACCTACGAAACGGTCGAGACACCCAAGGCCCAAAAGGCGCGCAACGACACCAGCTCAGCACCGAACGCTCTGGTTGTATCTGATGTCTGCCTGATCGATCCAGGCGGCGCGGAAATCCTGCAGGATGTGTCCCTCTCCGTGAAGGCTGGCGAAATTCTCGGAATCGCTGGGATCGACGGCAATGGCCAGACGGAGTTGAGCGAGGTGATCACCGGCCTCAAAAGACAAACCAGCGGCGCCATCCACCTTAATGACACGGAGATATCAAGCGCCTCCATCGCTTCGCGCATTGCAGATGGGATAGGCTTTGTGCCCGAGGACCGCCATGCCGAAGGCTTGGTCCTGTCGCTCAGTGTCGAAGAAAATATGGCCTTTCGATCCATTGGCGAAGACAGGTTCATGTCTGGCGGTCTGATTTCCCGGCGCGCGATGCACGAGATCACGTGCGACGTGGTCGCGGCCTTTGACATTAGGCCCCCAGACCCGAAATTGAACGCCTCAGCTTTGTCCGGCGGCAATCAGCAAAAAATCGTTCTGGCCCGTGAAGTGGCCCGGGCGCGCAATCTCTTGGTCGTCGTACAGCCGACAAAAGGGCTTGATGTCGGCGCAACGGAATTTGTTCAGAACCAGATCCGTGCTGTCGCCCAAAGCGGCGTGGGCGTTCTCTATATCTCCACTGAACTTGAGCATGTGCTCGACATCTCTGACCGCGTCGCCGTGATGGCTTTTGGTCGGATCACGGGTGTTGTCGATCCAGAAAACACATCTCTTCAAGACATCGGGCTCTTGATGACCGCAGCGCCGGAGGAGGTACAATGAACAGATTCACCATGCAACGCCGTATTGCGATTGGATTACTTTTAGCGCTGAGCGTTGGCGGCGTGCTAATCCTGCTCGACGGGCACAACCCGTTTGAGGCCTATAAGATTCTGTTTCTGGAATCCTTCCTGAATTACTGGGGTTTCTCCAATACTTTGGTCAAAGCCTCGCCGATGCTTCTAGCCGGGCTGGCCGTGATCATTCCGGGTGACGATCATCTTGTATTTCTGGCTGCGCTTCACGCCATCGGGTTTCCAACTGGACCTTGTGGGGCGCAATGCGCGCGCTGCGGCCTATGCCGGTGTGGACCAGAAAAAGACCATCATTCGCGCCATGTTGATTGGCGGCAGCCTTGCCGGTTTGGCCGGCGCAATCGAGGTGATCGGGTTGAAGTACCGCCTGTTCCACCTGTTTAGCGATGGCTACGGCTATGACGGGATTGTCGTCGCCTTCCTTGCGGCTCTTAATCCAATTGTCGCGCCTTTGACCGCGCTGTTCCTTGCCGGGCTTTCTGCCGGCTCGGGAACGATGCAACGTGCCGTCGGGGTCGACAGTTCTGTCATCGAAGTGGTCGAGGGGCTCGTCGTGGTTTTTGTCGCTGCCGCCCTCGTGACACCGCGAACTAGGTCAAAATCCATTCTGAAACTCCTGGCAAAAAACCTGCGGCTGCGCCGCCAAACACAACGCCGAAAGAAAGAGGCATAAGCTATGATTGATCTTGTTTTTCTGGGCGACGTCCTTGCCGGAACCGCCCGATTGGGTACGCCAATTGCTTTTGCTGCCCTTGGCGGGGTGATCGCGGAACGTGGCGGGCTATACAACATCGGCCTCGAAGGTCAGATCCTCGCCGGAGCGCTTGGTGCCGCTGCCGGTTCTTTCGCAACGGGATCTGCCGTGATCGGGCTTGGATGCGGGATCGTTTGCGGCCTGATCTCTGGCCTGCTGCTTGGGTATATGTCGATCCGGCTGCGCATCAACCAGCTTGTTGGCGGTATCGCGCTCAACCTACTGCTGGCCGGACTCACAGCTTTTCTGTCCCGTCAGATATTCGGGGCTCAGGCCGGAGGGGCGCGGGTAGACGGGTTCTCGCAGATCAATATACCCTTCTTGTCAGATCTTCCCGTCGTTGGCCCGTCCCTTTTTTCCCAAGATCCGCTGTTCTACCTATTGATCGGATTGGCAATAGCAGCCTGGTTCTGGCTGGTGAAATCCCACAAGGGTCTGGACCTGCGCGCCGTTGGCGAAAACCCGAAGGCCGCGGACTTGGCCGGGGTTCCTGTCTTTCGCATGCAATATCTCGCAATAGTAGTCAGCGGTGCCCTCGCGGCGCTGGCCGGAGTGCATCTGGTTTTGTCGCAAGTCTATGTGTTTGCGGAAGGCATGAGCGCGGGCAAAGGCTTCATTGCGCTTGCGGCAATCATCTTAGGACGTTGGTCGCCCATCGGCGCGATCTGCGCGGCGCTTTTCTTCGGCTTCTGTGATGTGGTGCAATTCAAACTGCAATTCACCTCGCCAGAGATTCCCTATCAGCTCTTCCTGATCTTGCCTTACCTCGCATCGCTCATCGCACTCGTGGCCCTCAGCGCCAAGGCCAGCGCACCTGCAAGCGTCGGACTGCGCTACGACCGGGAGCATCGATAAACCTCAGCCGTGACGTGAGAAACCATCGTTTTTCACGTCGCGATCCTCCCGTCACCCTGACAACACATATCCAATATGGGAGAACAACAATGCAATTGAAGTCCAAACTATTGGCGGGGCTTGCGGCACTGATGCTGGCCGGGCCTGCGGCAGCTGACGGGATCGAGCGCGCTGCGATCGTTATGCCCGGATCGATTTCTGATAACGGCTGGAACCAAGCCGGGTTCGAAGGTCTCACTAAGGCAGGTGAAGCGCTCGGCTTTGAAGCCGCCTTTTCTGAAAGTGTGCATCAGCCGGAACAAATCGAAGTTCTGAGCGACTACGCACGCAGGGGATATGACCTTGTGATCGGTCACGGCGGAGAGTTCCAGGACGCAGTGGAACGTGTCGCTGCACGCTTCCCGGAAACCATGTTCATGGTGAACAACGGACTGGGCACAGAAGATAACATTGCCAACGCGGATTTCTATTTCAGCCAAATCGCTTATTTGATGGGCTACGTTGCAGGCTCCATGTCAGACACAGGCACCATCGGCATCATCGCGGCGCAGCAGTTCAAGTTCACGACCGACACGGTTGCTGGCTACGAAGCGGGGGCCAAAGCGGCCAATCCGGACGTGAGAGTTCTGGTTACCTGGACCGGCGACTGGGATGACATCGCCAAGGGCAAAGAAGCTGCTTTGAACCAAATTTCCCAAGGCGCCGATGTCGTCTGGCCGACAATGGACAGTGCGACGCTGGGCTCCATGCAGGCCGTTCAGGAAAAAGGTGTCTATGGCATCGGCATTTATCGTGATGCGATCAACGAATGGCCGGAAATCCTACAGTCCGCAATCTTGGATGTCCGAGGCAACATGCGGTCCTACCTGGAACTGGCAGCTACTGGAAAACTGGAAGGTGCACTCTATCGGGCGGATATGGGCAATGAATTGGCCATGCGGATCGGGTCGTTCCATACAGATATCCCGGTGGACGTTGTGGATGAAGTCAACAATCTGATCGACGCCATGAAGTCAGGCACTTTGGTTGTAAATCCACAATAACGCGTCCCCAATAATCGCTACTCCTTTTACTCTCGCCTCCAAGTCTGGGGGCATTTTTTTGTCAGAGAAATCAATGATTGAAGCCTTTCGCTTGTACAACGTGGGACTGTGTTTCCCCCGATTTCGTCGGAGTCGCTGTGCTTTCTATTGATGGTTTTTAGTTCTGCAATGTCCGAAAATAAACAACTCCAGGACTGCCTAAGATCCAACCATGCAAAACGCTCAATCAACATCGTCCTTGCAAAATCTGTGACCAGACATTCCTGCGCATCGCAGCATCGGTCGAACTGGGCTCAGAACGGACATTCGTGAGTTCAAAAAAATAGGCGGCTCCCGGGCGTCCGGTAAATCATCTTCTATGAATAACTTTATTTACGAAATTGGTTCGCCACTAATTTCATGCATCAGCTTCAGGCGAATGGCCCATGCGAAATCCGCATAAGTGTCGACAGAAACAACGAAACTGCCATGCCCACCGATCACAGCGTCTCTGAAATAGGCTTCCAGTTCAAAACTGTCATCAAGGATCGCAAGACCATTAATTGTGATACCCTGCTCCACGATAGCGTCGCGCACGTTCCGGGGATGCCGACCCTGGTTAGAGTGTTCATCCGACGTAATGTCGATCACCTTCCGTTTGCTTCGAAACGCATTGCGACGAAAAAGGATTCCACCATAGTCGATGGCATTGCCCATTGCTGTGCCAAAGCTGACGACCTGACGCGCTTGGCGTTCAATCGCCTCAGCAAATGCTGCTGCACTTTCCGCGTCATGAACTCTCCGCCATGGTACAATATCGAATTGCTGAAAAGTTGCACTCCACTGAACAAACGTGATGGCAATACCATTCCCACCAAGGTCCTCTATCGCCTGCACCACCAGCGGATCGCGAAAGGCCCGTGCATAACCTCCTATCTGGAGGTCAAATTCATCTCCTCGGATGCTAGATGATGCATCGGCCAGCAATACGAGCTCCAGTTCTACATCTGTCTCAGCATTGGCTGAAACAGTCATCACGACTGGCGCGAGAAGGAGAAAAAGCAGCCAAATCAAAATCATACCTCCGGAGGCTCGGTCGGGCATAGCTGTATTATTGGTTATTGAATGGTATCAGACTCGGCTGTCTTCGGCGAAGGTAATTCGTCCTCTTGCCAGCAACGCGCTCAAGCCGTCATCAATACCCAGCTCAGGCGATGCAACCAGATCGGGCCAAATCAAGCGTTGAGCATGCGTCTGTGTTTCGCTGAAGCTCTGGCGGAACATAGAACGTGAGTTGGAGGCTGGACACCTTCCCTATAAGCCAATGATAGATTTGCTGCAGCTCCAGCGCTCCGTCAAAGGTCAGCTTTGGGCCGGTGCAGCCTTTGGCGGCGGCGTATCAGAATGGCAGTTTTTGGGCCGTCCGTGCAAGGGAGAGTGGTGCGGGGGAATGGACTTTTACCACGGATATGGAAGAATTAGCCACGCAAGGAGCGTGCAATCGGATCGAAGACCAATGTTCTGATAGCACGACATGCTTCACGCCTGTCCCAAGCGGCGCTAGTCTCCGGTCATAGCAGCGCTGAAAGGAGCCACCAAATGTCCCTCTTATCTAAACTCTTCGGTGGCGGCGAAAAGTCGGAGCCGGAGCCGGTCTCTTACAGAGGGTTCGAAATCTTTCCGGACCTGATGCCCGAAGGTGGCAAATACCGCCTTTTGGCCCGTATAGAAAAGACCATCGATGGAGATCGCAAGACCCATACAGTGATCCGGGCGGATGTCTTTGAAACCCGGGATCAGGGCGAAAGCTTCAGCATCGCAAAGGCGAAACAGGTGATTGACGAGCAGGGCGAGCGCATTTTCGATTAAGTAAACAGCTATCCCAATGTTAGCGATACAATCGAGGGGTTTCCCGCAAAGTAGATATCCGTCCCGATTTGGCGAACGACCGCAATGCGGACAAATCGGACCTTCCCAACGTATTACTTTCGGACTAATTACGCTCCTTTAGAAAAGCGATAATTGCCCATCGTGTCGTCTGATCCGCAACCTTTAAGTCGTCACCGCTCGCCGCCATAGTATTTCCGGGAATTGCCATTTTCGGGTCGAACAGGAAGGCGTTGAGTGTGGCCGCATCCCAAACCCCATCTACAGATTTCATGGCCTCGGAATAGTTAAACCCTTCGACCCCAGCAATCGACCTTCCAAAGACGTTTGGAAACGGCGGCCCATTGCGAAATTCATTGCTGTCAAGGGAATGACAGACATCACACACATCCACTGCATCGCGCCTAGTCTGCGCGTCTATGGCGGACAGGTCTGCATCACTCGGTGGAGGCGGCGGTGTCCAGTTTGATGCGGCACGCAACAGTTCCGACAACTCTACATGATCGCGCTTTACGGCCAGGTGCAATTCGGGTTCACCAAACTTCGTGCGTGCATCCGGATCAACACCGTTGTCGAGAAGAATGCGTACCACATCTATTGCACCTGCGTGAGCGGCAGCATGCAGTGGTGTCCGTTGATCTCGCCCGCCAACAGCGGTTGGGTCCGCACCATGTGTCAGAAGTAGCTCAACGAAGTCTGTGTACTTGCGACCAGCAGCGACGCTCAGCGGCGTCCCCAGAGCGGAATCAGCATCGACGTTAGCTCCACGTTCGATCAGTATTCTCGCAGCTTCGAACTGTCCGGACATACTAGCAAAATGCAGAGGATGGGCTGCTCCAGCCTCATCAACAGGCGCCCCACCGTCCAACAATTCGACAAGTTTGTCGACGTCGCCGGAGCGTGCTGCATCCGCAACTTCTCCGGCGTCAGCTAGCGTGAATTGAGTACCAAGTGAAAATGTGAGGACCAGCCAAAGACAAAAGAACTTCATCAGCTTCTCCATTGGGCTAAAAATCTTGATCCCCGACATATTAGCATAATTCTGAGTCACATGGTTCATGACACCTATGGGTTCTGAGCGGTCATTTGTCAGATTTGAGATGGCGAGCGCTTTGCGGGACAAAGCCGCCGCTCGATGCTTTCAACCCAAAATTATGTTAACATTGCATGATTGGGAGGAGACGCCTGATGCTCAATTGCCCCATGCGAATAACAATCTTTGCCATGGTGTTCACTTTACCTTCGAACGGCATTGGTCAGGAACTTGATCCGCAAACCGCAGCTGGGAAAGCAATATACGAAGCTGAAACCCATAGAGTTGGCTGCAGACGATGCCACGCAGCTGATGGAACCGCTGTGGAAGAAGGCAAGTCCTTCATGGCGGAAAGGAGCATTCAAGGAAAATCCGCTGAGGAAATCAGGGTTGCGATTATGGCCTCACCAATGATGTGGACGATCAAACTTAAGGAAGAAGAACTAGTGCAGCTTGCAGCATACCTGAAGCATCTCGAAGCTGTGGCTAACCAGTAAGACCCGTCGAAGTAAAGGCTGAATAAACTCCGCAAACGTGGCTGAGAAATGGGAAGTATCCTGTTGTCCGCTTTGGGCTCAAAGCTGCCGTTCGGTGCACCGCTTGCAAGCATCAATTCTCAATTAGCCCGATAAAGGCGAATGGTGGGCGATCTTTGTCTCCATTTAGCGCAATCCAGTGATAGCAGGCTGGATTACGTCCTTTAGCCTCACAAAACGAACTGGCGGGCACCAGGCAGCGGCGGTCCTCGAAACTGCCTTTCCAAAGCCCGCTCGTGCGAACCATGTCATCGCGCGCGTTGTTCCACGCCGCAGGCTGGATGATTGCTCCGGTTTTCCTTGACTTCTTCGTAGTTCGAAATCCCCAACTCAGAGGCACCAGTTCACGCACACCGTCCTCTGCCTTTCTGACAACGGGGGCCATGTGCTTCGGGAGAATTGCGGGCAGGGGCTCCGCATTGCCAAGTTTGTTTCTCTCAGATGCCACGTCAAACAGTTGACGCATTGCATCGGCGGGAATTGTGTTTGAGTACAGGTTGCACATATGGCAAACGGTACGTGTTGGATTTAGTTTGAACAAGTGGGCGGTGTTCGCTAATTGTTCCCGGTAGCGAACTGGCCCAACCAAATCGGCTTCGACCTTCATAAAGAACTTGAAGCCCGCCCGATATCGGATTGGGAGGCGGCCCAGCGTACCTGGGCCAAATTCCAGGTTCTTAAACGCAAAAATCCGGTGGTATCCGCAACTGCAACGGACAATCGCGCACCTGCATTCTCGGTGGTGCATAGCAGCACCTCAGTATCACTGGGCGGCGAGCAAGGAATGGCTCAACAGACATTACATGCTGGCGTCCTAAATATTACCCGGGCGACCAGAGTAGGACTCTGAGATGCACTAAAACTGTTACTCGTGGGCCTCCGATTGCCGTTACTGTGCTTATACGCGATCACTCACACTTTCGCGGAACGTTCTCTATATCTCTGTGTGAGTCAAACCAGCTAAGGCACTGTAATTGCAAAAAGTCGATGGAATTCAAAATCCCCCGATGGCAACATCGTGAGAGTTCGAGTCTCTCCTTGGGCAACACCTCCGAAAATAACGTTCAGACGCGGTATGTTTACCTATTGCGTCGCAGGCTCAGCCAGATCAGAAACCCGATATAGGCAAAGACGCTAAGGTTCAGCAGGGTGTCGATGAAGTCGCCACTCATGTCCGGTCCTCACGCGCAAGGCTTTTGAACAGACAGATCACGAGGATCGGTACGATAAACACGAAGGCCATGGCCGACAGTGCGATGATTGACCGGACTAAGGAAATATCTCCCACCAGTATCATTGCTAAGCCCAACGCGCCTAGAATCACCCCCCAGACCGTCCGAACTCTGGGGGACGGATTATCGTCGCCGCCCGTTCCAATCATTGCCAGAGTGAACCCGGCACTGACGACGCTGGTTACGACAAACAGAAACGCAGCCAGAATTGTTGCAGTTTGTGTCAGGCCCCCAAGTGGGAACTTGGCAAGCAGGGCGAAGGTTGTTGCGTCCAGATTCTCGGCATTGACGGCGGAAAGGGCACCTTCCTGCCGCAGCGCATCAAAGAAACCCAACCCGCCAAAGATTCCGAACCACAGAATCGAGAACAGGGTCGGGGCGACGATGACACCGATCAGGAACTCTCGGATGGTACGCCCGCGCGAGATGCGTGCGATGAAGATGCCCACAAAGGGAGACCAGGCCAGCCACCAGATCATGTAATTCAGTGTCCAACCGTGAAACCAGTCGATGAGGATGTCGTCAAAAAACTCTGCTGTGGAAAATCCAGCTGGCAGAACACCAAACAGATACCGCCCGAAACCCGAGACAATGTCATTCATCAGAAAAGAGGTTGGGCCGAGGATCAGTAGATAAACCATCATCCCGACGGCTATCAGCATGGCGGCATTGGACAAAAGGGACATCCCTTCACCAAGGTCCCGCCGCAGGGGGATGATGAACGCAATGCAGAGTGCAGCAAACACGGGCATCGTCAGAACTCCGGGCGTTTCAACCCCGATCAGACCCGCCAGTCCGGTCTGTATCTGAAACACGCCCATCGCCATCGATCCCGCCAGACCCACGGCAATAGCAACAATAGACAGCAGATCGAACATCCACCCCATGGCCTTGATCCAGCGCGCTTCGCCCAGCGCCTCGGTCAGCGGGGCGCTCAGCAGCAAGGTGCGGTGTCGGCGATAGGCGAAATAGGCGATGACCAGCCCGACGATTGCGTAGATCGCCCAGGCATGGAAGCCCCAGTTCAGATAGGTAACGAACAGGCCGTAGCTGGCAGCCTCAGCGTCTGGGTTAAACTGGCGCAGAACTTCGAAATGGGTCAGAGGTTCGGCCACGCCATAGAAAAGCAACCCAACACCCATCCCGGCGGCGAATAGCATGGCGATCCAGCTGGGTGTAGAGAATTCGGGTTCAGCGTCATTCGGGCCAAGGCGGATGTCGCCAAAGCGTGACAAAGCAAGGTACAGCGCCACAAAAAGCAGGCCGCTGACCTCTAACATGATGAACCAGCCGCGGCTGCTGAACTGTGTTGCCACGGCTTCTGATGCAAGTCGTCCCAACCCCTGCGGGTCGGCGATACCCCAGGCCGCAATCGCTGCGCTTATCGCAAGGGCAATGACAAGCAATGGGCTGGGTGACGGGCGCTTCATCACGGATCCTTTTAGATGGTGTCGGCACAAATCCCTTTGCAGACTGACGGTTACCAGTGGTTGTGAAAGTTTGGTCAAGACTAATGGTCCACGTGCAAACATTCAAAAGAATTGTTGCGTCACCCGTCTACCGGCCTTCAACACAATGCGGATTTCCGGGTGATCTCTTCGAGATTCAGGGGGAAACTTTGAAAATAACCCTCAGATTTGCGACTTGGGGCGCTGTAGCCCGGACCGGGGGTTGACAAGTTGAGTGTCTGAATGAAACGTCGAAGATGTTGGGAGATTTTGGAATTTCAGACGCTTGAGCCTGTTGCATGACGGGCGCGCTTGGCGTACCGGCAGGGTCCCTGGGTGGGGCCGCCGGGCGGTTTCCCATCCACAAGAAGAATTGGGAGTTCTCAAAAATGAAAAACAGCAGCAAGCTCAGCCTCGGCGCGGTGGTTACCGCAGCCCTTATGGCTCCGGCAGCGTATGCAGAGGAATTCATCACCATCGGCACCGGTGGTGTGACCGGTGTGTACTATCCGACCGGTGGCGCGATCTGCCGTCTGGTCAACAAGGGCCGTAAAGAGCACGGTGTTCGCTGCTCGGTCGAGTCGACCGGCGGTTCCGTCTACAACATCAACACCATCCGCGAAGGCGAGCTGGAGTTCGGTGTGGCGCAGTCCGACTGGCAGTACCATGCGTTTAACGGTACCTCGAAATTCGAAGAGGCCGGCCCGTTCGAAAACCTGCGCGCGGTCTTCTCGGTACACCCCGAGCCGTTCACCGTTGTAGCCCGTGCCGATTCCGGCATCAGCAGCTTTGAGGACCTCAAAGGCAAGCGCGTGAACATCGGTAACCCCGGTTCCGGTCAGCGCGGCACCATGGACGTTGTTCTGGAAGCGATGGGCTGGACCATCGACGATTTCGAACTGGCGTCCGAGCTGAAAGCGGCTGAGCAGTCGGCGGCTCTGTGCGACAACCAGATCGATGCGATGATCTACACTGTGGGTCATCCGTCGGGTTCGATCCAGGAAGCTACCACCGCGTGTGATTCCGTTCTGGTCAACGTGACCGGTGACGCGATCAGCGGACTGATCGACGGCAACTCGTACTACCGTACCGCGACCATTCCGGGCGGCATGTATCGTGGGTCTGACGGCGACACCACCACCTTCGGTGTGGGCGCGACCTTTGTGACATCGGCGGACGTGTCGGAAGACGCGGTTTACGCGGTTGTCAGCTCGGTCTTCGAAAACTTCGACGACTTCAAAAAGCTGCACCCTGCGTTTGCGAACCTGAAACCCGAAGAGATGATCGCGGACGGCCTGTCGGCGCCGCTGCATCCGGGTGCCGAGAAGTACTACAAAGAAAAAGGCTGGCTGCAGTAAGCCGAACCTAAAGCAGGGTGCCTTCGGGCGCCCTGCCACCCAAGCCCGGTTTGAACGGGCGGTGAATAAGGCCAAAAAAGGCCGCCTGACGGGGAGACATCTTTATGAGTTCCGACACACATTCCAACCGACCGCTATCCGAAGAAGAGCTACAGGAGCTTGTAGCCTCCTCCGATGCGGGCGGGCGAAACCCGGTCGGTAATGTCGGGATTTTTCTGGCCGTAGTGGCCGCGCTCTGGTCAGTGTTTCAGGTGGTGCTGGCTTCGCCGGTCTCCAACGTTGTGCTGCCGGGCAGCGTCGTTAACAACTCGCGCCAGATCCATCTGGCCTTTGCGATGTTCCTGGCCTTTGCGGCGTATCCCGCGCTGAAATCTAGCCCTCGGAATTACATCCCCGTTCAGGACTGGATCATGGGTGCGCTTGGCGCCTTTGTGGCGCTGTACGGGTACTTCTTCTACGACAAGATCGTGAACGCGGGTGGTCTGGCAGACGATACCGACAAATGGGTCGCGCTGGGTGGTTTGCTGCTGCTGTTTGAGGCCGCGCGCCGGGCGCTTGGACCGGCCATGGCAATCATCGCGACGATTTTCCTTGCTTATGTCTTCTTCGGTGCGTCCGAATGGGTGCCCGAGGTGATCCGCTGGAAAGGCGCAAGCCTGAAAAAGGCCATGAGCCATATGTGGATCACGTCCGAGGGTGTGTTCGGCATCGCCCTGGGTGTTTCGACCAAATTCGTGTTCCTGTTCGTTCTGTTTGGGGCGTTGCTGGATAAGGCCGGGGCGGGGAACTACTTCATCAAGATGGCCTTTGGCGCTTTGGGTCACTTGCGGGGTGGCCCGGCCAAGGCGGCCGTTGTTGGCTCGGCGGCGACTGGTCTGATCTCAGGCTCGTCCATCGCCAACGTGGTGACCACCGGGACTTTCACTATTCCTCTGATGAAACGCGTCGGGTTCAGCAGTGAACAGGCGGGCTCGGTCGAGGTCGCCTCATCCGTGAACGGGCAGATCATGCCGCCGGTGATGGGTGCTGCGGCCTTCCTGATGGTCGAGTATGTGGGCATCTCTTACGTTGAGGTAATTACCCACGCCTTCCTGCCAGCCGCGATTTCCTACATCGCGCTGGTCTATATCGTGCACCTCGAAGCGGTGAAGCGGAATATGCCGACGCTGGGCAACCGCGAGGTTCATCTGGCGCGTACCGTTGTTGGGATGCTGTCTTTCTTCCTCGTGTTCGCAGGTCTGTGCTACGGCTCGCAATTCCCGGTCGAGGCGGTCACCAGCTGGGCGCCATCCTCTGCGGGCCTGATCCTGAGCCTGATCGTCTGTGCGGTTTACGTGGCGCTGCTGTATCTTGCCGCGCAGGTGCCGGATCTGGAACCTGATGACCCGAATGCCAAAGAGGTGGAACTGCCGGTTATCGCAGAGATCTACAAAGCGGGTCTGCATTACCTGCTGCCGATCATCGTTCTGGTCTACTTCCTGATGATCGAGCAGAAGTCGCCGGGTCTGTCGGCCTTCTGGGCAACGGCGCTGTTGTTCGTGATCCTGCTTACGCAAAAGCCGCTCAAGGCGCTGTTCCGTGGGCAGAGCAATCTGAATGACAACTTCATCGATGGTGTTGCCGACCTGTGGCAGGGCCTGATTGATGGTGCGCGCAACATGATCGGGATCGCTTTGGCCACGGCCACGGCGGGCGTGATCGTTGGTACCGTAACTCTGACCGGCGTCGGGCAGGTCATGGCCGATCTGGTCGAGTTCCTGTCGGGCGGAAACCTAATCCTGATGCTGGTCATGGTTGGCCTGCTCAGCCTGATCCTCGGCATGGGCCTGCCGACTACGGCGAACTATATCGTGGTCAGCTCGCTGATGGCCGGTGTGGTCGTCGAACTGGGCGCGCAGAGTGGGTTGATCGTGCCGTTGATCGCCGTGCACCTGTTCGTCTTCTACTTTGGGATCATGGCAGACGTGACGCCACCTGTCGGGCTGGCAAGTTTTGCTGCGGCGGCTGTGTCAGGCGGCGATGCGATCAAGACCGGTTTCACAGCGTTCTTCTACAGCCTGCGAACCGTCGCTCTGCCGTTTGTGTTCATCTTCAACACTGACCTGTTGTTGATCGATGTCACCTGGGTCGAGGGGATAATAGTTGCTATTTTCGCAACAATAGCAATCCTTGTCTTCACAGCAGGAACAATGGGTTATTTCGTAACCCATAGCCGTATCTATGAAAGCATCGCTCTGATCGCCGTTGCTTTCGCCTTGTTCCGACCGGACTACTTCATGGATCGCATCGCGCCGCCATACACGTCTGTTGAACCAGCAGCCTTTGTTGAGACCATTGGGCAAACGCCACCAGGTTCCGAGGTGCGTCTGGTTGTCAGCGGCCCGGATTTTGACACGCTCGAGATGACGGACACGACTGTCGTCGTGACCGTTGGTAATGAAGAGGGTGGCGAAGCGCGGGTTGATGCCATGGGTTTGTTGCTGTTGGAAGAGGACGGTCTGATCAAACTGGAAGAACCGATGTTCGGCACGCCTGTCGCGGATGAGCTGGATATGTTCGACTACTACGGCGACGATGCCGTGCGCTTGTCCTCGGTTAGCCTTCCATCCAGTCAGCCTCCCAAACAGCTGATCTACATCCCGGCAATGATCCTGCTGGGTCTGATCGCCTTCCTGCAACGCGGCCGTGCCGCCAGACAAGAAGAGGTGACCGCATGACAAACTCTGTTCTCTGCGCCGTCGATATCAGCAATGGCGATCTGGATGTGAACGTCCTGAAAACAGCGGCGGCTTTGGCCGATCAGGACAACGCCCAGCTGGATGTGGTAACCGTCCTGCCTGATTTTGGCGAAAGCTGGGTGTCAGGCTTCTTTCAGGCCGACTTTCACGAGAAAGCGTTGGAAGAGGCTCAGGTCAAACTGTCTGAATTGTGTATCTCGGCCCTTGGGGATGAGCGGAACGCCAAGATCCGCCACGTGGTCGCAACCGGGACGGCGTATCAGGAAATTCTGAAGACCGCCGAAAGTGCGGGCAGTGATCTGATCGTGATCGGCGCGCATAAGCCGGACCTCAAGGACTATCTGCTGGGGCCGAACGCGGCGCGGGTTGTGCGCCACTCGACCGTGTCGGTCTACGTCGTACGCTAGGGTCAGTACCCCGTCATCTCAAGGTATCCGCGCCCCTGGTGGCTACCGGAGACGATGACGGGGCCTTCCCAATACTCAAAGCTTGTGCCCATCCACGCGCCGGGGGTGATGGCCGAGACCTCGACGTCCAAATCTCGGTCCGGCAAGGTCACCTGCCATTGGATGGGCACGTCCCGGTCCGCTACGCGCGTAGTGTCCAGTGGTGTGAAGGAAACCGATCCATCCGGCAGGGCCGTCGCGGTTCCGTCCCGCGCGATCCATGTGGCCGCCGTGAAATCGCCGCGTCCGCCGCGCAGGCGGAAGGCCATCAGCTTTTCTCCGTTATCTAAGCTGAGCGAGAACCAATCCCAGCCGCTCTGATCTGACGCCAGTGGTTGCGAGGACCACTCGTGGTCTAGCCAGCCTTGACCGGTGACGGCAACATCGCCCTCGGGCAGGTGCAGCACGCCTTCGACCGTGTAGAAGGGCTGAGAATAATAATAGCTGGCTTGCCCATCCGCTGATTTGACCGAGTACCCGGCGTCTCCGTGAAAAACCAGCGGGCCTTCGGCGATCAGACTTAGGTCATAGCCAAACTCTGCACCGCTGGCCGAAAGAGTCACCGTGCTAGGGTCCGCTCCTCGCATTTGCCATTCGTCGATCCAGGCCTTGAAGGGGGAGGCAGTTACGCCGGCCTGACCGATCCCGCCGCGCGACAGACGTTCTGCGAAATAGTGCGATTCAGGCGTGGTTACGGCGGCGTGACCCATCCATAGTTGCGGGCTTTGCCAGCCTTCGGCCTCAAACGGTTTCAGCGCGGATCGAAATAGGGTCCATTGAATACCGTACTCGCGCCCATCCTCACCGATCAGGTTGGCCGTCAGGTACCACCATTCGATCCGAAAGCCGGGATGCGGGCCGTGGTCGCGGGGGAATTCAAACTGATATTCGGTTTGCGGGATTTCAAACCCGTCAGCCGAGCCACCAAGCCCGGCATAACCCTGCGCGCGCAGGGCGGAGGGGAGCAGCAGAAACAGAACACACAGGCAGGCTTTAACGTTCATTGGCAAAAACCCTCAGCAAATCAGCAGGCGGCAGACGCAACAGGCGCAACGCGGGCAGGGCGGCGGCGACAAAGGCGGCCAGCAGGGTCAGCGCGAAGAGATAGGCCCAATCTGAAGGGAACAGATACATCGGCAGCCGCCAGCCAAAGGCTTGCACGTTGATCACAGCCAGCAGAGCCCAGGCCAGAACTAAACCCAGTGGCAAAGCCAGTACGGCGGTCAGCGCGGCTAGCAGAACACTACGCAAAAGCTCCAGCTGCGCGAGTCGCGCTCGGGTCAGCCCCAGCGCCCAGACCGGCGCAATCTGCGGCAGGCGTTGGGTCCAAAGAGTCAGCAGGCTAGTCAGGATGGCGAACCCGGCGACGCCCAGCGTCAGGATGTTCAGCGCCGATGTTACAACAAAAGTCTTTTCAAAGATTGCCAGAGATTGTGCTTTCATCGCCGCCTGCTGCACGACGGCCTGACGGGGCAGGCCAAATTGGTCACGCAGAGCTTGTGCCAAATTGGTTGCGCGCTCAGGTGCAATACGGATACCAAACCGGCGATTGCCGGCCCCCGGCGCGATCTGGTCCAATTGAGGCATCGACACGATTGCCTGACCGGTTGGGTTTCCGTAATCCGAATAGACGCCCGCAATGGTCAGGGTATAATCCTCTCTGAGGGTCAGCGCGTCTCCGGGCCACAGGTTCGCACGACGAGCGATTTGTTCGTTGATCAGAACGGCCTTACCCGCGTGTAGGCGATCCCATACACCTTCCGACGACGCGATGATCGGCCAGTGATCGCGGTAGGTTTGGTGGTCCACGATCCCGTATAAAAAGAGCGGCCCCGTTTCATGTGCCAGTTCAACGCTGCGGATCGGCAGCACTGCGTCCACTTGCGGGCTCAGCCATCGCGCTATCTGCTGGCCTTGCTGGTTGTCGGCGGCGGTCACGTAAAGCTCAGAGGTCAGGCGCTGATCCAGCCAGCCGGTGAAGGTCAACCGAAAGCTGGACACCATTGTTCCGACGCCGATATTTGCCGCCAAGGCCAGCAGCAACGCCATTAGGGCCAGCGACAGGCCGGGCAGTTGTGCGCGCATGTCGGCCCAGACCCATTGCGCAATCGGCCCGCTTGCGCCGCGCTGGAAAGCTGAAAGGGCCAGCGATAGAAGATAGGGCAGGATCAGAGCGGCTCCGGTCAGGATGCCGCCCACCATAGCAAAGCCCGCAATCAGCCCGTCCACCGCATATCCGACAGCAAAGCCACCTGCGATCAGGATCACCCCGAACAGTGCGCTGGTGCGGTGCCCGGTTGCCGAGCCACGCCATGCCTGCAGGCCAGCCCCCGTCAGAAGAGGCATACGCGACAGGCGAAACAGGGCCTGACCGCTGGCCAGAAAAGTGCCAGCCAAGGCCATGGCCAGCCCAGCCAGAACCCATTGCGGCTGTAGGGTCATCTGCCCGTCGACCGGTGCACCGTACAGCCCGCGCAGGGTGGCGGCGACATCTGGCAGCAAGGCTCCGGCCAGAAAGAAGCCAAGGATCAGCCCCAATGTGCCGCCGATCAAGGCCAGCAAGGTCAGTTCAGCCATGATCATCCAGACCAGCCGCCGCATCGAAACTCCAAGCGCCCGCAAGGTGCGGATCATCGCCCGCCGCTGGGCAAAGGCCAGCCCGACGGTGCCGTGCACGATGAACAACCCAACCGCAAAGGACAGCAGGCCAAAGGCCGTCAGGTTCAGGTGAAAGCTGTCCGTCAACTGGGCCGTGTCCAGTCGGGACGAGGCCTCAATACGTTCCAGTTCTGGCGCGATGTCTGCCAGCCGAGGGATGCCGCGCGGCTGATCGGGGAGCACCAGCAGGCGCGAGATCTGGCCGGGTTTCTCCAGCAGCACCTCAGCCACGCCGATATCGGTAAGGATCAGGTCGGGCGGCACTGCCTCTGACTGCAAGATCGGGGGAAGGCTGTCTTGTGCTCTGAGCACCTCGGCCAGTTCGGGGGATACCAGCAGACGGCCGGGCGCGGTCAGCATGTCGGCCGGATCAGGGGGCGTTTGCGATTGTTCGATCTGCGTCACGGCGGGTAAGGCGGGGTAGGCCACCATATCGACGCCCATCACTTGCACCGTGCGCCCGTTCAGGCGCAGAGGCCCCTCGAGAACTGCCGCAACCTGCCACCCGGCGCGGCGCAGCGCGACGTAGCGCGCAATCGGGATCAGGCCGGAGGGGTTACGCAATTCGTCATGAAGCCCCAACGCAAGCTGATCACTGGCGCGCTGGTAGCTGGCGCGCGCCTCGGCGTTGATCGCCTGCACGGCGGACCACAATCCCGTGGCCAGCGCAATTCCGATCAGCATGGTGGCTAGTTGCAGCTTGTGCCGCCGCCAATGCGACAGCAGAACCTGTATGACCGCGCCGGTCATGCGATTTGACCACCAGCTAGATGCGCGTGCCGGTCCAACCGCCGGGCAATGTCCTGCGAATGAGTGACCAACAGCAGAGCGGCCCCGGTATCGGCCACCAGCGCCAGCATCAGGTCCAGTACATTGGCGCTGGCGGTTTCGTCCAGATTGCCGGTGGGTTCATCCGCCAATAGCAGTTTTGGCCGTGCAGCCATGGCGCGTCCGATGGCGACGCGCTGTTGCTGCCCGCCCGAGAGGCTCTCGGGGAAGCGTGCCAGCAAATCGGTCAGGCCCAACCGATCGGCCAGTTGCCCGGTCCAACCTGCATCCTCACGGCCTGCCAGTCGGGCGTGGAAGGACAGGTTTTGCGCGACCGTCAGCGACGGGATCAGGTTAAATTGTTGAAACACCAGCGAAACGCTTTTACGGCGAAGCTCGGCACGCCCGGCGTCATCCAGCGGTGACAAGGTGGTGCCGTCCAACGTGATCTCGCCACCGTCAAAACTGTCCAATGCCGCCGCCAGATTGAGCAGCGTGCTCTTACCACTGCCGCTTTCTCCGGTCAGGGCCAGCGTCTGCCCCTGTTCAAGGGTCAGCGATACGTCCCGCAAAACCGGGCGTCCACCCGGATAGGATTTCTGGACCCTGTCGATCGAAA
The DNA here is from genome assembly GCF_056536985.1 of Ruegeria sp. CH8. Classification (NCBI taxonomy): domain Bacteria; kingdom Pseudomonadati; phylum Pseudomonadota; class Alphaproteobacteria; order Rhodobacterales; family Roseobacteraceae; genus Ruegeria; species Ruegeria sp. CH8. The sequence continues at coordinate 78,780 of NZ_JBQFQR010000014.1, forward strand.
GCAACATGCAAAAACCTCGGACTGTGCCCGCAACAATGTGCGCCGCTGACGGGCAGAGTCCAGCGCCGAGCCACATTCGTTTCCATTCGTCGCAGCCTTGTCCTTTGCCGGTTAAGTCGCCATTGTGGTGGAACTTCTTCGGGCCAAAACATGATAAGCGAATTGATGACGTTAACGCAGCAGATCCTTTGGGGCAGCATCTATCTGGGCATCTGTTTTCTGATCGAGATCATCTTTCTGACGTGGTGCACGCAAGTTGTAAGGGTGGCGTCTCTGCGATTGGAAAACAGCAAGAGGTTCGTTTCAATCGCTGCCCCGATCTGTATAGCCCTCGTCTTTATCGTTGCGATCCACACGTTTCAGGTATGGCTTTGGGCGATTGTCTGGGTGCTGGGAGACGTGCTGCCCGACTGGAACTCGGCACTGTATTTCTCATTGGTGACGTTTACGACACTGGGCTACGGCGACATCGTTCTTGGGGAGCCGCTGCGCATATTCGGCGCATTTGCCTCGGTTACAGGCTTGTTGGCCTTCGGGCTATCCACCGCCTTTATGGTCGCGCTTATGACCCAGGTCTTTAAAGAAGAATTGATGTCCTAAAGGATCGGTGCGAACAGCCGGGCAAGGGGGGACCCAAACCGGATATAAGCCGGTTGGTCGGGCAGCTTTTTGGTCAGCTCATAGCTTTTCTCAAAATCGGCCCGCAGCATCTTGTCTACGGCCTGCGCCGCTCTTGGGTCAAAGAACAGGGCCATTGCTTCGAAGTTCAGGCGGAAAGAGCGATTGTCCAGATTGGTCGTTCCCACAGCGGCCAGCGTGTCGTCGACCACAAAGACTTTCTGGTGCATGAAGCCGTCGGTGTATCTAAACACCCGCGCGCCGCAGCCCGTGATTTCATCGAAATAGGCGAAGGCGGCGAGCCAGGGCAGGCGGTGGTCGATCACTTCGGGCACCAGAATGCGCACGTCCACACCGCGCAGGGCGGCGTGTTGCAGTGCGGTCATGATGTCGATGTCTGGCACAAAATAGGGTGAGGCGATCCACAACCTTTCTTTTGCTTCGGTGATGGCGGCAAAGAACATCATCGCGCCTGTCTCGGTGTCATCACCGGGGCCAGTTGCGACGATCAGAGCGTTCATGTCCTGCTCGGATTCCGACCCCGCCCAATCCAGTTGTTCGATCAGGTCTTCCTCATGGGCCCAGTGCCAGTCCTCGGTGAAAATCAGCTGCAACTGCCGAACGACATGACCCGTCATCTTGATATGCGTGTCGCGCCAATGACCGAAATGCGCGTCTTGGCCCAGATACTCCACCCCCACATTATGCCCGCCGATATATCCCGTCTCTCCATCGATGATCACGGTTTTGCGGTGATTTCGGTAGTTGAGTTGAAAGCGGTATTGAGGCCCTCGGCGGTCACGCGGATTGGCGATCTCGATCCCAGCGGCCCGCAATTCGTCCAGATAGGCCGTCGGCAAGCCATAGCTGCCCACCGCGTCAGTCATAAAGCGCACCGAGACACCACGTTTCGTTGCGGCGATCAGCTTGTCTTTGAGTTGTTTCCCTAGCGCGTCATCCCGGACGATGTAGAACTGGATCAGAACATAATTCTGCGCGGCATCGATTGCCTGAAAAATGGAGTCAAACGTCGCTTGGCCGTCAATCAACAACTCAGCCCCGTTTCCACGTGAAACCGGCAGATGCGCCAGCGCCTCGAACGGGCGGGGGTTGACGGGCATTGAGGCCAAATCGGGTTTTGAGAAATCCGCAAAACTCTTGATGCCTTCGACAACCTTTTCGCTGTGCTTGCGGGCAATGCGGTAGCCCCGGAAGCGATGGTGTCCCAGAAACAGGTATAGAGGTACACCGACAAACGGGGCGGAGATCAAAAGAACCACCCATCCGACGGCCCCCTGTGGTGTGCGGGCGGTTTGCGCCGCCCGTATCGAAAACACCGCTGCCGTCACGTACAGAAAGAAGACGAACGCGGAAAAAAGAATTGCCCACATGAGGTTATCGGTCTCTGAGTGTCTTAGTCTGACCCAGTGTAGATGCGATTCCAGTCATTCGCCATATCAACAATGACCCAACCCATATCCGGCCCCTTATCCAGCCCATCGACCAGTCTCCCGATCGGGCTTTCGCGGTCATAGGCCCATTCGCGTTCGGCATCGGTGTGGTGGATCAGAACACCCAAACGCGGACCTTCGCCCGCTGTCGTCCATTCCAGCATGGCGAAATCCCCGTCCGAGTTTCCACCTGCCAGAATAGGACGCCTACCAATCGTGCGTTCGATGTTGATCGGTTTGCCCTCTTTGTCATCGACAAAGGCAATTCCTGGGGCCTTGACGATCGCGGGTGTTCCGTCGCTAGTTTCATAACTCGTGGCTGTGTAGGTGCCCAGAACCTGCTCGGGCGGGATGCCATAGGCGTCTTCGGTAAATACGCGCATGAAATGCAGACCTCCACCGGAAACGATATAGGTGCTGAATCCTTCATCCCTGAGATAGCGCAGCAGTTCCACCATCGGCTGATAGGTCATCTGATCGTAGGGCAGATCGGTATCCGGATGGCGCGCGGTGTCCAGCCAGTCGGCGACGGATGCCTGGAAATCTTCGACACTCAGTCCGGAATGCGAGGCGTTCAGAACTTCGATCAGAGCGTCGTGACCACCCTCGGCAACTGCTTGCAGGTCACCCTTTGCCGCAGCTTCTAACGTCGGAGTGGTCAGGATCGCGGGATCGGCCTCGGCTAGTTCGGCAAGGCGGTCCATGGCGAAAGTCAGTTGAAAATAGACCGGCTGTTCAGCCCAAAGTGTGCCGTCATTGTCAAACACCGCAATCCGTTCGGCCGGAGTGACATAGTCAGAACCACTCGGGTCTGTGACCGCCTCGACGAATTCAACGATCCTGTTTTTGGAGTCGGAGTTGCCCCAGCTAGGCAGAGGGTCGGCGAACGATGCAATCGGAGCTAAAAGTACAACGGCGGAAAGAACTGCGTTCTTCATAAGAAATGTTCCTGTTTCAATTGGTAAAGGGCCGCCGTTTTGCGGCGACCCTTTGTTTTCGAGGGATTAATTGTTGGTTGGTGAGGCCAGTTTCTCCATCACCTGATCCAGATTGAAGCTGGCCGCTTTTTGGCGCGGCGGGAATTCCTGGAAGGTTTCAAGGAAACTGCCGACATATTGCTGAGCGGGCACAAGGAAATAGGCCCGATCCAGCAACCAATCGTAGTAGGTGTTGGACGTCCGGTACGCACGCTCATAGGGATCGCGGCGCAGGTTTACGATCAGCGGAATGCGCAATTCTGTCCAGGGTTCGATCCACGCACGCAGGGTGGCCCATGCCTTCTGCTCGAGGAAGATCAGCTTCCAGTCGTCGAAACGCAGTGCGGTCAGGTCCCCGTCGTCCGAGAAATAGAAAATCTCGCGACGTGGGCTTTCAGTGGCCTCACCGGTCAGCAGAGGCAGGATGTTGTAACCGTCCAGATGCACCTTGTAATCGCGGCCCATACCCGAAGAGCTATAGCCAGCTTTCAGCTTTTCCTTGATGTCCGGGTCACCGGCAACGGCAAGGTATGTCGGCAGCCAGTCCATGTGATGCACGATCTCATTGGTGACCGAGCCGGCCTCGATCTGACCGGGCCAGCGTACCATCGACGGAACGCGCCATCCGCCTTCCCAGTTGGTGTTCTTCTCGCCCCAGAACGGTGTCGCGGCAGCGTCCGGCCACGTGTTCATGTGCGGTCCGTTGTCGGTGGAATAGTGAACGATGGTGTTGTCGGCGATGCCAAGCTCATCCAGCAGGTCCAGCAATTGACCCACATGCATGTCATGTTCGATCATACCAGCCGTGTATTCGTCCGCGCTGCCACCGAAAATTTCGTTGGCCTGCGCGCGCATTTCATCCTTGACGTGGGTGCGGAAGTGCATGCGGGTGCCGTTCCACCAGACATAGAAGGGCTGGCCTTGCTCGTGGGCACGCTTGATGAAGTCGATCGCTGCTGCAACGGTTTCTTCGTCCACCGTTTCCATGCGCTTGCGGGTCAGGGGGCCGGTGTCCTCAATGGTGCCGTCGGCCTTGGACTTGATAACGCCGCGTGGGCCGTAGGCCTCGCGGAAGGTGCGACCATCCGCCAGAATAGCGTCGCCCGGATAGTCTTCGTTTTCAGGCTCTTCCTCGGCATTCAGGTGGTAGAGATTTCCAAAAAACTCATCAAATCCGTGGTTTGTTGGAAGATGTTCATCTTTGTCGCCAAGGTGGTTCTTGCCGAATTGACCGGTGACATAGCCGTGGTCTTTCAACAGGCCCGCAATGGTTGGGTCTTCGACCTGCATCCCCAGATCAGCGCCGGGCAGACCAACCTTGGACAGGCCGGTCCGGAACACTGACTGTCCCATGATGTAGGATGAGCGACCAGCGGTACAGGATTGCTCACCATAATAGTCGGTGAATATCATGCCTTCCTTGGCGACGCGGTCGATGTTCGGTGTCTGATATCCCATCAGGCCCATCGTATAGGCCGAGATATTGGATTGCCCGATATCGTCACCCCAGATGACCAGAATGTTAGGTTTCTGATCCTGTGCCCAAGCGGGAAGTGCCAACGCGACGGCGACGGTAGCCACAGCAATGCGGCGCAACTTGGTGCGCCAACTGTATGCAATCGAACGTGGTGGTGACATGATATGCTCCTGATCTGAAAGGGTCTGTACAACCCGGAGGTGTGTTTTGCTTGGTGGCTGCTCAAATCAGCCAATATGGCTCGTAAAAATGGTCGAAATCTGAACGGCGAAACCTTCACCTTTCCGGGAATCGAACAAGCTCAGACTAGGCGATCAGAGGGATTGAAAACTCATCATATGATGATATTGAAAATTTCTAATGTTTGACAAAGCGAATAATTTGAAGCTCTTGCAGCAGGCCGGGTGGTTCAGCAACCGCTCAGACGCGTTTCGGCGCGATTTGCTCGAATGCGGATCGGCTAAAACTTTTGAACCTTGGGAAACGCTGTATCACCACGGAGACCCGGCAAACGGAATATTCGCCATCCTCAGCGGCGGTGTTCAAATCACCGCGCCTGCAGATGACGGGCAGGAGTTCGTGCTGCACCGCGAGGGTGCCGGTTTCTGGATCGGGGATCTGGCCCTTTTCGCCGACACGCCGCGGCTGATCAGCGTCGTCACCACGCAAGAGACGCAAGCCTTGTTCTTTCCGCACTCACGTATCGCCAAACTGGTTCAGGCCAACCCCAACTATGTTCGCGACTTTTACGCGCTGACACAGGAGAATATGCAAACAGCGTTGCGGATTATGGCCAATCTCGCTGTGACCGGCAGTGAGAAACGGCTTGTGTTGCGACTGCTTCATCTGGATGAGGGCACGTCAAAATCCGATGGCTGGATCGTGGTCTCTCAGGACGAACTGGCCGAGATGATCGCTGTCTCGCAACCCACATTGCACCGCAGCCTGCACCGTTTGGCAGATATGGACCTTATCGAACTCGGCTATGGGCGCGTGCGGTTGAAGGACCGGCAGGCGCTGATCGCCAGTTGTCAGACCTGAGGGTCAGGGGTTCAGTGGCGGCAGCGGCTGGGCGTGCTTGTTTGGCGTTGAAACGAGCGCGTCAAGCGCGGCGACTGCGCCAGACCAGTCTGGATTTTTGCGATTTTTGTCAGTTCCATAGCGCGTTGAGCCAATTCGAGCTAGACATGCTTCAAGCCCGCTATAGCCTTGCGGGTTTTCACAGCGCCGCTTCCAGGTTTCAAGAGCACTGTAGGCGGCCGAAAGATCCTGATCACGCAGCGCACGGCGTAATTGCTTAAGTGCGAAATCCGGCGACGCGCGGTACGCCTTTTCTCGTGCTTCCTGCCAGTTTCGATACCGTGGCATTGACCACCGTAGAATTGCCCAAACGATTACGACAGCCACGACTGCCCAGAACAGGTATCTGATCAAGGTATCCGCAGACGGTGGCCCGGATTTGGGTGCAGCCAGTTTCAGGTTCACGGCATCGGCCTCCACGGTTTCGACCGTGTTCGTGGTCAGGTTGAACCACTGCAGCGAAACCGGCGGCAATTGAGTTTCACCTCCGTCCTGAGCAAGGTAAACCGTTTCATCGGCACGTTGGCCTGACAGGATGCCCCGATCCTCAGTCTCGGTAAAACGCGGTTCCTTGGGGTAAGGTCGCAGCAGAGGGTCATGAATTTCAGGGATTAATTGCGGTATCATGATCGGGCTAGTGCCCGAAATGCGCGCAGTCAGCCGCCGATTGATCGCATCGCCGGCTTGCATTTCGGTTGCGCCTTCAACCTCCTGTGTCAGTTCAAAACCCGTCGCGATAATCAGAGGATTCAGGTCGCGCGCACCATCCGGGACCACGGCGTTGATCCTGATCGGTGGCAGCGGAACGGAAACTTGGGTCGGATTGTTTGTTTCCGGGTCCGCGAACGTGACCATCATTTCCTGCGGGCCAAAGTCTATCGTCCCTGTCACCAGAGGATAGATGCGATAGCTCCGCTGGACGCCGGACCATGTTTCGCCGCTCACGGACTCGCTGACAGGGCCCGAGGCACGCTCGGGCAAACGCACCAGCAGGTTTTCCTGTTCCAGGGTCGGAAAGACCGGAGGGGACGGCATGAAGGTCGGAACCAGAACCTTTATGCGCAGAATTGCGGGTTGTCCGACTATCACGTCTTCGCTTGGTACTTCCACCGTGACTTGGGGTTGGATTGCAGTTGAGGTCTGCGCGAAGGCACTTAGTGGAAGCAAGACAACTATGAGAAGGAGTGCGTACCTCATTGTATCTGCTCCTGACTTTCCAGGAGGAACCGATTGCGCAGGAAATCCTGCATGTCCGTATCAATCGCGCTGATCCACTGGTCTGCTGACAGGGGTTTGGCGTCACCGGTCTGCGCCTGAATGGTTGTGTTCTCGCCGCGACCGGAGTCGTTGTCGAACACAGTGTCATCCGCTCCGATTCCGGCTTCTTCACCGGTGTCGGATTGCTCCCTAGTGGTCTCGACATAGTCAAGTATGGCTTGTGCAACTTCAAGATTATGCTGTGCTTCCGACCAGTTAGGGCGCCGATCTAATGCTTCTTGAAAGGCGGCAATAGCGGGGCGGTATTCCCGGTTGCGAATACGAGCCATACCTTCAGAAAAAGCGGCTTCAGGCGTATTCAGCTCAGCGAAGATGGCTGCGGCTTCCGGATACTGGCCCGCTTTCAACCGCGCGTATCCTTCATGGTAGGGTTCCTCGAAGAATTCAGCTGCGTCCGCATAACGCTTCTGGTTCATTGCGATTTGACCCTGCTGATCTGGCGTCAAGAACCAATCCCGCCAACCTTCTGCACTAGCGGGGCCTGCAGGTTGTATCAGGAACAGCCCCAAAAAGACCCACCGGATAACCCAACCGCGCCGGAACCAGAGCAGCGACAACAGAGCCGCAGGCCACGCCAGCATCCATCCCCGATCCTGCCAGTCCAGTCGATCATCATCATCCAGCGCATCCACATAAGCCGTTTGGATTTGCCGCTGCAGCCGTGCGATATCCCTGTCATCATTGGTAAACGGGACCGCAACGGCGTTTTGGAGATTGTTCAGTTGAACAATCTCACCTCCGTTGGGGAGCATGGTCAAAAAGAACACCTGCGAAGTTGAGTTCTCAAACTCGGTAAGCTGTGATGGATCGAGATCGTCTAAAACAAACAGGACGGCGCCCGGTGTTTCGCTTTCGTCCAGTATGCTTTGCGCCAATGTCAACGCGTCGCCCGCAGCATCTCCTTGTTTGGGCATCACAGCCGGGGTCAGCCCCTCCAGCAACGGGCGCAGGATATTTGCGTCTTCGGTCAGGGGTGCAACGCGGTGCGGTGAACCGGCATAGGCGATCAGCGCCGTTCGTGCGCCTGCGCGGGCGTTGATGATATCTGTGATCTTGAACTTTGCACGCTCCAGTCGGGACGGGGCCAGGTCGGGGTTCTCCATGCTGTCGGTAACTTTCAGAGCGATCACCAGAGGGGCCGTATCCGCCACCAGCGGGTTTTGTGCTCTTGACCACGTTGGCCCCGCAGCGGCTATGGCGACCAAAGCGGTGGCAAACATGGCCACGTCAATGGGATAGATACGCCGTTTTTCCTCTGTTCCCAAAAGCAGAGCTGCCGCAAGGTGCGGAGCTACTCCGGAAGGAAGTTCGGATTGTCTCGAGCGCTTCGGGCGAGCCACCCACCAAAGACCCGCAATTGGTATTAGGAAAAGCAGATAAGCAGCTCTTAAAAAATGGAATTCTGTCAGGGCATCTATCATGAAACACTCCTTCGCCGTTGCGCGATATGCAGACCAGCGGAACTGATCAGCATAAGCAAAAGGGTGACTAACAGTGGATAGTGCGTAAGGCTTTCTCGGGGTCGATAACTCTGGGTTTCAACAATTCTGGGGTTTTGCTCATCAATGCGCTGGTAGGTCTCGGCAAGTGCGGCCTCATCGTTTGCAAAGAAATACTGCCCGCCGGTTCGATCTGCGATGGCCTTCAGGGCGTCCAAATCTACGCGATCCTCGCCAGAGGCATTGGGATCGCCGACGCCGATGGTGTAGATGACAACGCCCTTATCCGCAGCGATGGCAGCAGCGTTGGTGGGTGTCATACGGCTGGAAGTATCGGCGCCGTCGCTGAGAACGATCATCAGGCGTTGATCCACCTCGCTGGAGTCAAAGGTTCGAATTCCCAAACCGATCGCGTCACCCAAAGCGGTATTCGGGCCAGCCATGCCTACTTGAGTTTGATCTAGGAACCCATTCAAACTGTTGAGGTCTTCGGTAAACGGCGCTTGTACAAAAGCTCGGGTTCCAAAGATGATCAGCGCCATCCGGTCGCCCTGACGTTCGGCAATGAACTTGCGTAGCACATCTTTCACCGCCGCAAGCCGCTGTTTGGGTGTGCCATCAGTGGACTGAAAGTCGCGCTGGTCCATTGACCCCGAGATGTCGAGGGCGAGCACCACATCCCGGGCGGACTTTTCGATCACGATCGGGTCCGCCAGTTTTTCTGGACGCGCCAGAGCTGTCACAAGCATCAGCCAGATCAAAACGACCAGAGACGTTTGAAGTACAGGACGTTGTGCAATGACCGATCCAGACTTGGGCTCAACACCTGCCGCTTTGGCGACATGGCGAAAGAAAGGAATACGGATCGAACTCGATTTCTCTCGGTGTGGAGGCGCGAACCAAAAGACCAGCAAAGGCAGTGGTAAAAGCAAAAAGGCCCAAGGTGCCGCGAATGAAATCATTTGATCCCCCTTTGAACCTTGTGGGCCTTGATCCATTTACGCGCGAATTCCGCTACATTTGGATTTGGTGGGGTGGTTCTATAAGGTGCTTCAACAAGAAGGCGAGCCTCGGATTCGGAAATCGAAATATTATCAGAAGTTTGCGCCAGAAAGGTAATCCAATCCGCGCCGTGAAGGCCGGCCACCTGATCGCGCGGAAATGCGGCCAGTGCAGTACGTCTAAGGATTTCCGCAACTTTGGCGACATCATTGTCGACAGCTTGCAAATCAGTGAGTGCGGAACGGCGGTAGGCATTCATTCTACGGTGCCGTCGGTACATGAGGACACCGCAAGCGACTGCCGCGACCAACAGCAAAGCCAAAACCGCCCAACCCAAAGTCTGAGGCGTCATTGATATCGGCGCGGGGGCTGGGGCAGGTTCGAGCATATCCAGCAACTCGACAAGTGATTTGCCTTCGACATCGACGCTCATCTTTGCCCTCCGCGATGGCCGAACTGTTGCAGTAATTGATCCAGGGCCGGTTCAGCGGTGGTCAGCGGAACAATCGGAATACCATAGCGGCGCGACCATTGCCGGAGTTGCGCCAGCCTGTTTTCCAGTTCCGCTCTGATGCGTTCCGACAAGTCCGGTTCGGAACTGTCGAGTTCGATCTGCGCGTCTCCATCCGAGACGGTCAAACGCAGCCCCGGGATCAGTTCGCGCGAACTGGGATCGGATATGTTGAACAAAATTAAGTCGTTCGACTGCGCCAGCCTTCTCAGCAGGCTTTCCGATGCCTCATTCAGGCCATCAAAGTCCGAAAACACGCATATCAGCGCGTTAGTATGCGCGATCCGGGCGGTTTGTTTCAGAACGTCGTTCAGCGCAACGGTCTGCTCAGGGTGCAATGCTGCATTCAAACTGCAATTCAACCCGGCGACCGAGGACAGGAACCGTTTCAAGGCGGCGGGGCGGCGTTGAGGGCGATGCTCGGCCAGATCGGTGTCGCCAAATACGATCCCGCCAACGCGATCTCCTTGCCCCAGAACGCGATGGGCGGCGATAGCGGCGGCTTCGGCGGCAACAACGGATTTCATGTAGACTTCGGTTCCGAAAAACATCGAAACACGCTGATCTACCAGTAAGAGGGCAGGGCGGTCTCGTTCTTCGGTATAGACCCTAACATGGGGTTTTCCGGTTCGGGCGGTCACTTTCCAGTCGATTGTGCGGATGTCATCGCCTGGCAGATAGTTTCGCAGTTCCTCAAAGTTCAGACCGCGCCCGCGCAGGCGCGAGGCGTGACGTCCATTGAGGATCGAGCGCGCCGGTTGTTGCGGTAGCAAGCTGATCGCGCGTGATTTGACACCCAGCCGCAGCAAATGATCCACATCGACATGGATGCGCGGGTCATTGGGATATGTGGCAATCCGGGCCACGGGCTTCTCTTTCCTTAAACTCAGGGCAGCGCGACAAGGCGCAGGATTTCAGCGATCACATCGTCCGCCGTTTTTGCGTTTCCGAGTGCTTCGAAGCTGAGCGTGATGCGGTGGCGAAAGACGTCGTGGGCAATGGCGCGTATGTCGGCGGGGTCCACATAGTCGCGCTCGTTCATCCAGGCGTGCGCTCGCCCGCATTTGTCCAGCGCCAGAGATGCGCGCGGGCTGGCACCAACTTCGATCCAACTGGCAAGCTCTTCGTTGTATTTCTCCGGCGTTCGGGTCGCTTGAACCAAATCGGCCATGTACCTGTCCATAGCGTCGGAGACGTGAATCTGCCCGATCTCTGATCGCGCCTGGAACACGGCGTCCTGCGGGATTGGAGTTGGCATTCCACCCGTTGAACCGGACCCGGCGGCGATCTCTTCTCCGCGAACCAGACGGATCACTTCTACTTCGTCTTCGACCGGAGGATAGGTGATCTGCACATGCATCAGAAACCGGTCCATCTGTGCTTCGGGCAAGGGATAGGTGCCCTCCTGCTCGATCGGGTTCTGCGTCGCCATCACGATGAACAGCGGTTCCATTTTATGAGTGGTGCCAGAGACGGTGACCTGCCGCTCTTCCATTGCTTCCAGCAACGCGGCCTGCACTTTAGCCGGGGCACGGTTGATTTCATCGGCCAGAACGATGTTGGCAAAGATCGGGCCGGGGTCAAACCGGAAGGTGCCACCGTCATCGGTTTGTTGAAACACTTCGGTTCCGGTGACGTCCGAGGGCAACAGGTCGGGCGTGAATTGGATCCGGCTGAAACTGGCGTCGAGATTTCGCGCCATGGCTTTGACCGCTCGGGTCTTCGCCAGACCGGGCAAACCCTCGATCAGAAGATTGCCGTTGGCGAGCAGACCGATAAGCAACCGGTCGATCACTTCGGTCTGCCCTATGATTGCCTGACTCATCCGAGTTTTGAGTTCATTTATTTGATTAAGTGCATTCATGTGGTTGGTCCATTCGTGGCCGAACGTCAGAAGTTGACATGGCAGGGCAGCCGAAGCGCAATGTTCAAGAATGTGTAGTAATGTTCGGAGGCTAGCAGCCTTGTTGCGTTCGATCCACTAGGAAATCCGTTCCGCAATATGGTTCAGATTAGCTCTTACCTCAGCGCGAATTTCGCCATGGTTCGGAACGTCCTGCAGCGTATCGAACCAGTGTACGGGTGGTTGTTTTCCGGCAGCGCGTTTCCAGGTCAGGTCGCTGAGAATGTTCTGTGATTCTGCGTTCAGGTTCTTAGGTATCTCAAGCTTGTTCAGTGTCGCCCAAACCCCGCTCCAAAGCCGAGCAACAGACCATGGATTGTATCCTCCGCCACCCAAAACAAGCAGTCGCGGAGCCAGGTCGCGCAGACTGGAAACCGTGCGCCAGTGGGCGTTATTGGACAGGGTCAGCCGCGACAGAGGGTCCTCGGCCACGGCATCAGCACCGCATTGCAACACGATAGCCTGGGGGGGGGAAGACTTGGTCGCTGGCAGGATTAGTTCGTCAAGGATGGCATAGAACTCATCATCATTGAGGTTTCGTGGGACGGGCATGTTAAACGCAGCCCCTCCGGCATTGTCGTCCAAAGTACCGCTGAAGGGCCATCTGCGGTTTTCGTGGACCGAGATCATCCGAACCTTGGTGGATCCGCGAAAGGCCGCTTCGACTCCGTCGCAGTGATGTGCGTCAATATCGACATAGACGATCCGATCGAGCCCGGCATTCAGCAGGGTCAGGATCGCCAGCACCGGATCGTTCAGATAGCAGAACCCGTTTGCCCTGTTTGCAAGCCCATGATGCGTGCCACCTGCGGGATTGAAGACAATGCCACCATCGCGGATCAACTCGGCACCCAGCATCGACCCTCCGGCCGCTGTGGCTGGGCGGCGGTACATCTCGGAGAACACGGGGTTTGACAGGGTGCCCAGCGCGTATTTCTGCCGGACCTCGTCGGACACTGCTTGATCCTGCTCGGCTTGTTGCAGGGCGGCGATATAGTCCGGCGTGTGAAACGTCATAAGCGCCGAGGGCTTCGCGCAGGGGCTGACGCGATAGTTCGAGGATGACAACCACCCCTGCGCGCGGCACAAATCTATGACGGTGGAGACACGCGGAATGGCCAATGGATGTTTCGAGCCATAGGTCGAGTTGCGATAAATCTCCGATCCGATGAACAGAGGCCGTTTCATCGTCTAGCTTGCGGCGCGCTTGGTGTTTTCCTCGCCCAGTCTGCCGTCTAGCGACATCAGGATCGCAACCGGGCGCAGGGCGGGGATATGGCTGAAGACGATCAGAATACAGACGGTTAGCGGGACGCTCAGGAAGGCGCCAATCAGTCCCCAGATCGTAGTCCAAAACATCAGCGCCAGAATGACCAGAAAGGTGGACATGTTCAGCGACCGGCCCAGCAGGGCGGGGTCCAGGAAATTGCCAATCAGGAATTGAATGGTGCCGCAACCCAGTACGATGACAAGGAAAGGCCCGATGCTTTCGAACTGAACCAATGCAATCATAGACGGGAAAATCACCGCGATGATCGATCCGATGGACGGGATGAAGTTCAGCGCAAAGGTCAACACGGCCCAGGTCTCGGCAAACTCCAGCCCCAGCAGCTTGAACACCGAATAGCTGATGCCTGCGGTGATCAGGCTAATCATTGTTTTAACCCCGACATAGCGTTGCAGGCTGAACGTGATGGCATCCAGAATCGAGGCAAATTCGATACCTGTTTTTGGATCACCAGCTGCCAGTTGGATCTTTTTGCGGAAGGCCAGCCGCTCGGCCATCAGGAAGGCGACGTAAAGGCTGATCAGAAAGAACTGGTTTAGCAGTGAAGTGGCGCTGCCCAGCAGAATGCGCGCGACATAGGACATGTCGATGTTGATCAGATTGTCGCGGATAAACTTGGTCACGTCATTGCCCACCAGACCCGTGACGCGGTTGACCGCATCGTCAAACTGGTTTTCGTAGTCACCGATAGTGCGGGCAAACTGGGTCGCCTGACTGCCCAGAATATACATGATTACGAACAAGCCGGCTAAGACCACAGTGACGCCCGCAACATTGGCCAGCCAGACCGGCATGCGGGTCAGGGCGATGATCCGGTCGCTAAGTGCAATGATCAGAACATTGATCAGCAGAGCCATCGTCAGCGGGATCAGGAACGCAGCGCCGGCGTATAGTCCCAGCACTACAAGCGTCGTCACAATCGACACATCCCGAACAACAGACAGCTTGAGCTTTGTCGGCGTCGCGGTTTTGTCTTTGTCCGGTGTCATCGGGTGGCTCATCCTGAGAATTGCGCTTGTGTTTGATCCTGCACAGCGGGGCTGGATTATGCAATGCGCCCAAATGTTTGTCAGAGATTATTTGCGCAGCAGACGGTTTTGCCGGTTCAGTGGCTGGGGAAGGCGGGTTAGGCTTTGGGGATGAATGCCCGCGTGATTCCCTTTTTTGGTCGACCTGTACAGGCACTTTGGGTGGCCGTGACCCGTTTCGATGCCAAGAACGGCTTTGTCATGAGCAGCCACGTTGCCATGTCGCTGATGCTGGCCTTGTTTCCCTTTGCCCTGTTTACCGTGGCCTTGGCCGGTACACTTTCTCAGGACTATGTAACGAATGAATTGATCGAGCTGATTTTTGGCGCGTGGCCGAAAGATGTGGCGGGTCCGATCGTGGCTGAACTGCGTTCCGTTCTGGCCGAGTCCGGTTCTGGCGTGATCACGTTGGGTGGTTTGCTGGCGGTCTTTTTTGCCTCTAACGGGGTAATGGCGGTGCGTAAGGCGATGAACCAAGCCTATCACGACTATGACAGCTGGCCGTTCTGGAAAACCCGGTTGCTCTGCCTGGGATTGGTGATCGTCGGTGGCGTCACCATCATGATAATCGCCGCAGTCGAGGTCATTCTACCGGTCTACACGAAGCTCGTTTCAGAGAAAACCGATGTAAACGTATCCGAATGGTTGTCAGTCGATCGCTTGCGCTGGACCTTCACTGTAGCCGTTCCGGCGGGTGTTGTGGTGCTGGCGCATCTGATCCTGCCGACCGGGCGTCACAAGCTGCGGCAGATCCTGCCCGGCGTGCTGCTGACGCTGGCCCTTTGGGCGGCAGGAGGATGGGGGTTTTCTGTCTATATCGCTCAGTTCGCCTCGTACAGCGCCACCTATGCCGGGCTTGCAGGCGCGATGGCCGCGCTGATCTTCCTGTATCTTTGCGCGGCGATCCTGATCCTGGGGGCTGAGTATAACGGAGCGCTGATGGACCTGCAGAACGATACCGACGGGCCGGACGCGTGAGGGCGGCGCTTTTCTTCTGGCTGTTTCTGTCGGGTTTCGCATTTGCCCAAACGCCGGACTATGTGGGCTCGGATCAATGCGTGGATTGCCACACCGCCGAGGCGGAGGCATGGGCGACCTCTCATCACGCCTTGGCCTGGACCGGGGCTGAGGACGGGCATGTCGTGGCGGATTTTGACGGAACCCGGTTTAACCATGACGGCATGGCGGTCGAGTTCAGCGTGAACGGCGATGGTCTGCGGGCCAACGTGACCGAAAAGGACGGCGTCACCACTGAATACGGTGTGCATTCGGTTGTGGGGATCGAGCCCCTGCAGCAATACCTGTTCGAAACCGAACCCGGCCGATTGCAGAGTTTCGACGTCGTCTGGGATACCGATAACCGGCGCTGGTTCCACCTTTATCCCGATCAGGATTTGCCTCCGGACGACGGGTTGCACTGGACCGGCCCCTATAAAAACTGGAACGCCCGCTGCGCGGAATGTCACGCCACCGGGTTTGAAAAAAACTATGACGCACAGACCCGCAGCTATGCCTCGACACAGTCTGAGATCGGGGTCGGGTGCGAGGCCTGCCACGGCCCCGGATCGGCTCATATCGACTGGACGCAGGGCCAGACGCTCGCCGCCGATCTGAGCGAATTCGGTTTCACCATGAATTGGGGCAGGGGCCGGACCGAGGCCGAAATCCAACAATGCGCGGGATGCCATTCCCGGCGAGAGGCGCATGGCGACGGCAACCCGGCCCCCGGAACGCCTTATCACGATGCCTATAATCTGGCGGTGCTGCGTCCCGGTCTCTATCACCCGGACGGTCAAATTTTGGATGAGGTCTACGTCTACGGCTCGTTCCTGCAATCCAAAATGTACGCGCAGGGCGTCGGGTGCATGAACTGTCATGACCCACACAGTGCTGAACTGAAGGCCGATGGAAACGGTGTGTGTACGCAATGCCACTCACCGGCGGGCAATCCTGACTTTCCGACCTTGTCGGCGAAGGAATACGACACACCCGAGCATCATCACCATCCGGAAGACACTGCGGGCGCACAATGCAAATCCTGCCACATGATCGAGCGCGTCTATATGGGTGTCGACGGTCGGCGCGATCACAGCTTTCGGGTTCCACGCCCCGATCTTGGGTTGGGTCAAGATGCCTGCACCGATTGCCACCAGACCGAGGACCAGGCTTGGGCCGCGCAACAGATCGAGGGTTGGTTTCCCGCCTCACCCCACCGCATGCCGCACTATGGGACAACGTTTCAGGCGGCCCTGGACGGGCGAGTTGATGGGCCGGACGCGTTGCTTGGGATTGCGACTGACTCTGCCCAACCGGGCATCGTCCGCGCCACTGCAGCTTATCTGCTACAACCTTTCGGTTCGGCAGATTTGGCGGAGCAAACGGCCCCCTTGTTGTCTGACTCTGACCCGCTGGTGCGCGCGAATGCGGTGGTTTTACAACGCCAGTCCGCCTTGCCGGATCAAGTTCAGCGGCTCGAACCTCTGCTGTCCGACCCATTGCGCAATGTGCGCATCTCAGCCGCCAAAGAGTTCCTCAACATCCCCGGCCAGGCCCTGACCCCGGAACAGCAGGCGCAGGTGGCACAGAGCATGGAGGAATGGCAGGGCGCGATCGCGAACCGTCTGGATTTCCCCGAAACCCACCTTGTTCTGGGGGGTATGGCTCTGACCTTCCGCAACGCCCCGGCGGCCGAACGGGCCTTTCGAGAGGTCGTCTCGCTGGATCCGCAACGGGCTGAGGCCTGGCCCATGCTGGTGCAACTGGCGCAGATCAACCGCGGCCCGGATGCCGCGCGGGACGTGCTGAAAGAGGGGTTGGAGGTTCTGCCGGACGACCCGGGACTGCTGCAAATCAAGGCGCAACTGGCCCCGTGAACTGGCACCGCGTGGCCCGGTTTAGGCCACGATCCCGGCAAATTTATGCGTTAACTATGGGCAAGGCAGATTTCCCGCCGCGCCCATAGGTGACCCATGACGGATAAACCGGTCCACACATCGCAGTTGCAAAACCCCCTTTCGGTAGGGCAGAGAATTGCGGATTTGCAGGCCAGAAAGCCAGAATACGTCAATCACGGCGAGGCGCTTTTGCTACAACGCACCGCCGCCGCGTCATTGCGTGAACAGTTTCTGACTGGAGACCGGAACTGTTTGGACGACTAAGTCAGCCGCGAAAGCCAGTGGCGACCACGAATTTCTCGGAACTGTCGGAACGGGATGCAGGCGGCTTTACGTTGGCCACCTTTTCGAACTTTTGCTTCAACAGCTTCTGCAGATCGCCCTCGGCGCCCCCGGCCAGAACCTTGGCGACAAACGTGCCGCCTTCTTCCAGCACATCAAAGGCAAAATAGGCCGCCGTTTCGCACAGGGCCATGATGCGCAGGTGATCGGTCTGTTTATGCCCCGATGAGGCGGCCGCCATGTCAGACATCACCACATCAGCTTTTCCGCCCAGCCAGTCTTTGACCTTCTGATCGGCGTCGTCTTCCATGAAATCCAAAACGTGCGTTTCCGCACCGGCAACAGGTTCGACCTCTTGGAGATCGACACCCAGAACTGTGCCGATCCGTTTGCCGGACTTTTCGCCCAGCGCATTGACGCGTTTGACCGCAACCTGACACCAGCCTCCGGGCGCGCAGCCCAGATCGACCACGCGCGCGCCGGGAACGAGGAAGCGAAACTTATCGTCCAGTTCCAAGATTTTATACGCCGCGCGTCCGCGATACCCTTCGGCCTGCGCGCGTTTCACATAGGGGTCGTTCAATTGCCGCTCGAGCCAGCGGGTCGAGCTGAGCTTGCGCCCGCGGGCCGTCTTGACCTTGACCTTCAGGTCGCGCTGTCCACGGCCTGAGTTGTTTTTGCCACTTGGTGTCTTCGCCATCAGAACGGTCCGTCTTCCAATACACCATCCGCGCTCATCTGCGCATAAAGCAGACCTTCGCGCAGGCCCCGGTCCGCCACTGAAAGGCGGTCGGTGGGCCAGCAGCGGAGCAATGCCTGCAATATGGCTGAGCCGGACATAATCAGGGCCTGCCGGTCATCACCAATCCGCGGATCGCGCCGTCGCCCCAGTGGGCCGAGTTCTAAATATCCTCGTATGACTTTGTCAATCTGATCACTGGTCATGCGCAGACCGTCCACTTTGGTCCGGTCGTATCGTTTCAGCCCCAGATGCGAGGCCGCCACCGTCGTCACAGTGCCGCTGGTTCCGACGATCTGAAACCCTTCGCGGGCCTGTTCGTCTTTGTAAGGGGCGAAATCGGCGAGATTTTCTTCGAAAAACCAGCTCATCAACGCAAAGCGGGCCGAGTCGTCCTCGACATCGTGGAACTGATCGCGAAGGGTCGCCACGCCCAGCGGCACACTGATCCAGTCCACCACCTTGGCGGCTGGAAAAGGACTGTCGGTGGTGTGAAATCCGTTGTGCAGGCGCATGATCGCAGCAGGACGGTCGCGGCGTGGTACGGACGAGATGTCGATCCAGACCAATTCGGTTGAGCCGCCGCCGATATCAACAACCAGCAACTGTTCCGTTTTGGTCGAGACAAGCGGCGCGCAGGAGATCACGGCCAGACGCGCCTCTTCCTCGGGTTGGATGATCTCAAGCGTCAGGCCGGTTTCCCGTTTCACTTGCCGGATGAAATCGCGTGAGTTTTTCGCGCGACGACAGGCTTCGGTAGCGACCAGCCGCATCCGTCTGACCCTGTTGCGTTTCAACTTTTGCTGGCAGATGCGCAATGCTTGGATGGTACGCGCCATCGAGGACCGGGACAGCCGTCCGGTCCGTTCCAGACCCGCGCCCAATTGCACGGATTTGGAGAAGCTATCAACCACATGGAACCCGCTGCCCTTGGGCTGGGCTATCAACATGCGACAGCTATTTGTTCCCAGATCCAGCGCCGCATACAACGCATCTGGATCGGGTCTTGCCGGCGCGGGGCTTTCGACCGCCTTGGGGAACGCGCCCGCACCTTTGGGACGCTTGGGCGCCATCGTAACGCCCTCCGATTTTCGAGTTACCCTGACCATAGGTCGGGCAATTGTTTCGTGCAAGACGCTCATTAAAGTGATGAGTATTTTGATGTGCGCGTTTGCGTTAGAATTAAGTACAAGCCCAGTATCCCATCGTAGGTAAAAAGGTCGCTTGAAATACGCCGTGTGTCGAAAATCGACCGACCTGAGCCCTTATAGAAGTTTAGAAACTGCCCATCTGGTTAGGAGGAATCAAAGGCAATGCCTGACGTCACCATCGTATACTGGCGCGACATTCCCGCCCAAGTCATCGTCGGGAAAGGTCGCCGAGGCGCAAAGCGGCAATTGGAGGAACGGTTCGAGCAAGCGATCGACCGAGCTGCCATGAAGGTGAACGCCAAAGACAGTGATGCCTATCTGGCCGAATGGCGCAAAGCAGAACCTTTCGCGGTTGAGGGCGACCCGTCCGAGATCGCCGAGGCAGAAGCCTTGCGTCTAGAAACAGAATACGATCAGGATCGCATCAAGGCACTGATCGCCAATGACGGTTGGGCTTAAGCCCCAGATTTTAATGGGAGGCCGCTATGGCTTTGCTGAACTTCAAGAAACGTGATGCGGCCGAAAAGGCCCCGGTGAACCCGACCGTCGAAGCCTTTTTGCAGGGGTATTCGATCGAGGTGATGCCGCGTACCGCCGAGAAAGTCGAAGACTTCCGCGCGCTGCTGCCCGAAGGCACCCGTGTCTACATCGCCCATATCGAGGGCACCCCGATTGAGGACATGGTCAAGACCGCCAAGCGGATCGCGGCCGAGGGCTATCCGGTCATGCCGCACTTCCCGTCGCGGATCATTAAGGATGCGGCGACGCTGGAGAACTGGATCTCCATGTATCAGGGCGAAGCAGGTGTAGATCAGGCACTGCTGCTGGCCGGTGGTGTCGCCAAGCCACACGGTGAATTCGACAGCTCGATGCAACTGCTGGAGACCGGTCTGTTCGACAAGGCAGGCTTCAAGCGTCTGCACGTTGCAGGTCACCCTGAGGGCAACAAGGATATTGATCCCGACGGTTCGACCAAGAACGTCGATGACGCGCTGCGCTGGAAACAAAAGTTCTCTGAAACCACCGATGCGGAAATGGCTCTGGCGACCCAGTTCGCGTTTGACGCCAAACCGATCATCGCATGGGCGGACAGCCTAAAAGAAGCGGGCATCGATCTGCCGATCCACATCGGTATCGCAGGTCCGGCCAAGCTGCAGACCCTGATCAAATTCGCTATCGCCTGTGGCGTTGGCCCGTCGCTGAAGGTTCTGCAGAAGCGCGCCATGGACGTGTCCAAGCTGCTGCTGCCCTATGAGCCGACCGATGTTCTGACCGAACTGGCCAACCACAAGGCGGCCAACCCGGATTTCAACATCACCAACGTGCATTTCTTCCCACTCGGCGGCATCAAGACCAACGCCAACTGGGCAATCAACAACGGCGGCGCTTCGGCAAAGCCAGTAAACTCCTAAGGATCGGACATGACCCGTACAGTCGTAGAATCAAAAACAAAAACTGCCGTCCTGGGCTTTGACGAACCGTTCTGCGTGATCGGTGAGCGGATTAACCCAACCGGTCGTAAGAAACTGGCCGCTGAACTGGAAGCGGGCGATTTCTCGACCGTCGAGAAAGACGCCGTCGCTCAGGTCGCAGCAGGCGCAACCGTTCTGGATATCAACGCGGGTGTCGTCTACAACTCGAACCCCAACCCGAACGAGACCGAGCCGCCGCTGATGACCAAGATCGTCGAGCTGGTGCAAGGTCTGGTCGACGTGCCGCTGTGCATTGACTCGTCGGTTCCGGGTGCTTTGGAAGCCGGTCTGGCAGCCGCAGAGGGCCGTCCGCTGCTGAACTCGGTTACCGGTGAAGAAGAGCGTCTGGAACTGGTTCTGCCGTTGGTCAAGAAATACAACGTACCAGTTGTTGCGATCTCGAACGACGACACCGGTATCTCGGAAGACCCCGATGTCCGTTTCGACGTGGCCAAGAAGATCGTTGAGCGTGCCGCCGATTTCGGTATCCCTGCGCATGACATCGTGGTTGACCCGCTTGTTATGCCGATCGGTGCCATGGCAACCGCCGGCCAGCAGGTTTTCGCTCTGGTCCGTCGTCTGCGTGAAGAGTTGGGCGTGAACACCACGTGCGGTGCGTCCAACATCTCGTTCGGCCTGCCGAACCGCCACGGCATCAACAACGCCTTCCTGCCGATGGCAATGGGCGCTGGCATGACCTCGGCGATCATGAATCCGGTGGCTCTGCCGGTGACGCAGAAGAAGATTGCCGAGAAAAAAGAAGCGGTGGCTGCCGCTGGCATCATCCTGCCCGAGGGCATGGACGCCGAAGCATTCGTTCAGATGTTCGGCCTGGGTTCGACCCTGCCGCGCGCCGGCAAGGAAATGGAGGCCATCCGTGCCGCCAACCTGCTGACCAACAACGACCCGCATGGTGGTGCGTGGATCAAGTTCAACAAATCGCCTGAAGAGGCCGCTGCCGCCGGTGGTGCGGGTGGTCGTCGCGGCGGTGGCCGTCGCCGTCGCGCTTGATCTCTGCCACAGTATGACCAAAGGCCGGGCCATGTGCCCGGCCTTTTTCGTTTTGACCCTGATCAATGCTGGATAAAGTTGTGCTTGCGACAATAGCATGACCCTCGCAACAAAAATCAGGTGTTTTTATGAGCAAACATTATCCCCCGAAGTTGGCGGATGCCAACCTGAGCAAGCGTCTGAGTAAGAGGGATTATTTCGAAAAGCTTGTCGATCTCCAGGCGCAACTGGCGCTAATCCAGCAGGCCTTTCTGTTTCACGGCGTCAAAGGCGTGCTGGTCTTTGAAGGTTGGGACGCGGCAGGCAAGGGTGGCACGATCCGCCGGATCAGTCAGGCACTGGACCCGCGCAGTTTCAAGGTTTGGCCAATTGGCGCGCCGCGCAACTACTACCTGAACCGTCACTACCTGCTTCGGTTCTGGGAGAGGTTGCCTCCCGAAGGTGCCATCTCGGCCTTTGACCGCAGCTGGTACGGTCGCGTTCTGGTCGAGCGGCTTGAAAAGTTCACACCGGAAGAACGCTGGCGGGCCGGGTATCGCGAAATCAACGATTTCGAACGAATGCTGGTTGATGACGGCACCCGGATCGTGAAGATGTTCTTCCACATCTCTCCGGAAGAGCAGATGGCGCGCTTTACCGAGCGTCTGCGCAATCCGATGAAACGGTGGAAGCTTACCTATGAGGATTTTCGCAACCGTGAGCGGTGGGCAGAGGCTGAAGTGGCTGTGGACGAAATGTTGGCGCGGACTTCAACCGAAATCGCGCCTTGGCACGTCATTCCGGCGAACAATAAAAAATACGCCAGAATCAGCGCAATGCAGGCGATCGTTGATGCGTTTTCCAAGGATATCGACCTCAGCCCGCAACATCTGGACAGGCGGACGCTGGACGCGGCCTGCGAAGCCTTGGATGTGGATCAGTCTCTGATCGAAAGCTTGCGGGCCCGGACCGAGTAATTGCCCTGCACCTCGGAAAGGCGCTTGAAGTCGTTCGGCGGGCGGTGTTATCCAGCGCTACGCGGCGGGTATGATGTAATGGTAGCCTGTCAGCTTCCCAAGCTGAACGCGCGGGTTCGATTCCCGCTACCCGCTCCAAATGGTTGATTTACATCAAAATTGATCTGTCTCGGCGCGCTAGGATGTTGTGGAAAAAGGTGGTCCGGTAGGCGCATTGGCGCGGCTGCCTGCGGTCGCAGATCACTCGGGTGTTGTTTTTGATATCGGCGTCAACCGGGGAATGAATGCGCGTCACTTGATCCGAAGTTTTCCGAATTGTTAGTGATACCTGCTTGAGCCACTTCCTCAACAGCCAGCCTTTGTCACTGACCGGTTTCAATCCTTCAAAAACATAATCGTTGTCGGGCAGGCTCTGTGCAATCAGACTGGCAGATCCGAATTTTCCGTAGCGGCAAGACTTGGCACGTCCACTCTGCTTTCGATGAACGCTTCTGCACTGGAGCAACATCCAGAGGCCGTAGTGGATACCTCGATTGAGGTAGAGCTGAACACAATAGACTGGTTCTGCGAGGAAATCGGAATCGACCAGATTTCTTGCATGAAGATCGATGCGCATGGGTCTGAGCTGAATATCTTCAAGGGCGCAGAGCGGATGCTGTCCGAACAGCGGATCGGCGTGATCATGTTGGAATGGCCCGCTACGCCGCATTATGAGGCCTGCCCGCTGATACTGGACCTATGGAAAGAATTGGATCGGCAGAACTATAAGATGTGCAATAATTTCTTCTTCCGTTCGTTCCGAAACGAGCAGAGACGGTTCGGGAATGCGGTGTTCATTTCCGACAAGTTTCGCGAAAACAACCTTCCTGAACTTTAGGGTTAAGCTATCAGAAAAAAATTTTTTGCTTCAGATGTGCGGTCCGTAGCTCTGCTGGGCTATTTTGACCGACGCGCCTGATACAGGTTGATGACCGCGGGAATGTGAAAACCCGTGTCGGACAGAAAGTGCTGGAACTCTTTGGCGACAGCGCTCTGAATGGCCTCAAAGTCGTCTTCATCACCCTCAAAATGTGCGATCACACGCGCCGCAGGTCCGACGCGTGCACACAGGGCCGCAGAGCCTTCGACGCCACCGTATCCCGGTAGTTTCAGCGACACTGCTTTGGCCGTTACGTCCGTCAGCCCGGCTTGTGCCATCATACCGGCCACGTGATCCAAATCGTGAAACGCCAGAGGGCCGGGCGCATATCGGTCCACGCGCGGGGGATGCCCCAGACGCTTGACGGCGGCGATATGGGGCAATTTGAACCAAGGGTTGACGTCCAGAGGTCCCCAAGCGGCGAAGGTCATCTGCCCTCCGGGTTTCAGCGCCTTGGCGATATTGGCAAAAGCTGCAACTGAATCTTCAAAGAACATGACGCCGAAGCGCGAGATTGCGGCATCCATCTGATTAGGTTTGAAATCAAAGGTCTGCGCATCGGCGAACTGGAAATCAACGTTGCCAAGGCTCTGATCAGCGGCGCGGGCGGCGGCCCTATCCAGAAAGGGTTGCGAGATGTCAGCCGCCAGAACGCGACCGTTTGGCCCGACCTTGCGGGCGGCGGCAAGCGTGCTCACACCGGTACCGCAGCCGATGTCCAGAACGGCCATGCCCGGCGCAAGCCGGGCACGATCCAGAACCAGATCAAGAACAGGGCCAAAGGCATGGTCCAGCTGATCTTCATAGGTCAGCCATTTGGCGCCGTTCTCAGATTGGCCCCAGTATTCAGCCTGTTCTTCGTTTGCTGACATCATTTTTGCCCCCGTGGTTGGGGAGACTATGACCTCCTGCGGCGGCGACGGCCAGATTTTTCGTCATCTCCACCGGTGTTGAACGACGGCGCGGGCAGGGTGACCACCTGCGCCAATTCCGGGAATGGATCGGTTTTGTGCGGGATCGCGTTGGCAGCAACGAAATGATCCTGAAACTTGGGCTCAATGGCGGTTTCGACCTTGGTGATCTCGCGTACAACGCGTTCAATCTCGGTCCGGGCGCCGTTGTTGCACAGCGCGATCCGGGCGCCGGTGCCGGCCGCGTTGCCCGCGCTGGAGACCTTGTCCAGCGGCGCGTCCGGGATCATACCCAGTACCATCGCGTGCTTGGTCGAGATATGGGCGCCGAACGCCCCGGCCAGAACAACGCGGTCGACCTTGTCGACCTCCATGACGTCCATCAGCAGACGCGCACCGGCATAGAGCGCGGATTTGGCCAGCTGGATTGCACGGATGTCGCCTTGGGTCACGGTGATGCGCGGGCCGCCTTCGGCGCTTGCATCGTGGATCAGGTAGGCGTGGGTACGACCTTCGGGCACGCAGCGATCAGTGCCAGTTTGTGCGGCCGATCCGATCAGGCCGCTTTCGTCCAGCAGGCCAGCGATACGCATTTCGGCCACGGCCTCAATTATGCCGGAACCACAAATGCCGGTGATGCCGGTGGTGGCGACGTCCTGATCGAACCCTTCTTCATCCGACCATTTCTCAGACCCGATCACACGGAAACGGGGTTCCTTTGTGACTGGGTCAATCTCGATCCGTTCGATAGCACCGGGCGCGGCGCGCTGGCCGGAAGAGATCTGAGCACCTTCGAACGCCGGGCCGGTGGGCGAGGAACAGGCCAGAACGCGCTGCGTGTTGCCCAGCAGGATTTCCGCGTTGGTGCCCACGTCCACGATCAGGACGAGGTCTTCGGATTTGCCCGGCTCTTCCGACAGAGCAACGGCAGCGCAGTCCGCCCCAACGTGACCCGCGATACAGGGCAGAATATAGATCTGCGCGCGCGGGTTCATCTTGGTCAGGCCCATCTCGCGCGCGGGCAGGGACATGCTTTCCGAGGTCGCCAGTGCAAACGGAGCCTGACCCAGCTCAACGGGGTCCAAGCCCAGCAGCAGGTGGTGCATGACCGGGTTGCAGACAAACACTGTCTCGACGATTAGTTCGGAATCGATCCCAGCCTCTTCGGCGATGGAAACGGTCAGATCATTGATCGCCTCGCGCACCGCCTTGGTCATCTCCTGATCACCGCCGGGGTTCATCATCGCGTAAGAGACACGGCTCATCAGGTCTTCGCCGAACCGAATTTGCGGGTTCATCAGGCCCGAGGACGCCTTGACCTCACCTGTTTCCAGATCGGTCAGGTGCGCCGCGATAGTGGTTGAGCCCAGGTCAATGGCAAGACCGTACAGTCCGCGTTCATGCAGGCCGGGCCAGATTTCCACGATGCGGCCAACGGTGTCCTTGTGACCCTTGTGGACAGCTACGGTGACCTCCCATTTACCTTTGCGCAGAACGGGCTGCAGCTTTGCCATCAGTGACAGGTCTGCGGTGACGGCTTCAATCTCCCATTGCGCGCGCAGGGCGCGCTCAAGCCTTTCCAGATCGCCGGTGGGCGAGTGCATGTCGGGTTCTTCGACCACCACGAAATACAGACGGGTCGCCGGGTCCATGATGATGGCGCGTGCAGCCGCGGCCTTGCGAACGACCTGACGGTGCACTTGGCTTTCGGGCGGTACGTCGATCACGATGTCGCCTTGAACAGTGGCCTGACATCCCAGACGGCGGCCCGGTTTCAATCCACGCTTGTCGTCATAGCGTTGTTCGACCGCGTTCCATTCGCTCAGCGCACCCTCGGATACGCTCACGCCGTGCTTGGGAAACTCACCATAGCTTGGGGTGATCTGACATTTCGAACAGATGCCGCGCCCGCCGCAAACCGAATCCAGATCGACGCCCAGTTGTCGGGCGGCGGTCAGAACCGGGGTGCCGACGGGGAAATGCCCGCGTTTGCCCGAGGGAGTAAAGACAACAAGGGGTTCGGTGGTCATATCTGGCCTGCCTTTTGTATTCGCGCGTATGCCGGGCAAGATATGGGTTTGCGCGCAAAGGGAAAGGGCATTCAGCGGCACGTTTTGTACGGGTTGCGTCGTTTTTTATTGCAGTAACGGCCCGCAGGAGAAAACTAGTTGAGCTCTGGGGCTTTTCCTTGCCTTAAATCCATGTAATAGGGTCACCGCCAAACGGGCTTTTGCATGGGGTTAGCAGATGCAGATTCGTGAGGCACTTACCTTTGACGATGTTCTCTTGGTTCCGGCGTCCTCGTCGGTACTGCCGGCGACGGCGGATACAAGCACGCGCGTGACGCGGGCAATCAGCATGAACATCCCACTGCTGAGCTCAGCCATGGATACGGTGACCGAGGCGCGCATGGCAATTGCGATGGCTCAGGCCGGAGGCATTGGCGTCATTCACAAGAACCTGACTGTCGAAGAGCAGTCGCGCGAAGTGCGGCGGGTAAAACGCTTTGAATCGGGTATCGTCTACAACCCAGTTACGCTACGCGCGGATCAGACGCTGGCGGACGCCAAGGCTCTGGTTGAACGCTAC
Organism: Ruegeria sp. CH8; assembly: GCF_056536985.1. Classification (NCBI taxonomy): domain Bacteria; kingdom Pseudomonadati; phylum Pseudomonadota; class Alphaproteobacteria; order Rhodobacterales; family Roseobacteraceae; genus Ruegeria; species Ruegeria sp. CH8. Next base: position 105,756 of record NZ_JBQFQR010000014.1, read on the forward strand.
AACTTCACCGGCTTCCCCGTGATTGATGAAGAGGGCCGCGTGGTTGGTATCGTGACCAACCGGGACATGCGCTTTGCAACCTCAGATGACCAGCCGATCCGGGCGATGATGACCACTGACAATCTGGCGATGTTGCAGGAACCGGCCGATCTGGAAGAGGCCAAAAGCCTGATGAAAGCGCGCCGGATCGAAAAGCTTCTGGTGGTTGACGGCGCGGGCAAGCTGACCGGTCTGCTGACGCTGAAAGATACGGAACAGGCTGTGCTAAACCCGACCGCTTGCAAGGACACGCTGGGCCGTCTGCGCGTAGCGGCGGCGACCTCGGTCGGGGATGCGGGCTTTGAACGGTCCGAGCAATTGGTCGATTCCGGTGTCGATATCATCGTTGTTGATACCGCGCACGGCCACTCTCAAGGCGTTTTGGATGCGGTAAAGCGGGTTAAATCGCTGTCGAATGAGGTTCAGATCATCGCGGGCAACGTCGCAACTGGCGATGCCACCAAGGCACTGATTGATGCCGGTGCTGATGCCATCAAGGTCGGCATCGGGCCGGGCTCGATCTGCACCACGCGTATGGTTGCCGGTGTCGGCGTGCCGCAGCTGACTGCCATCATGGACTGTGCCTCGGCGGCCGGGGATGTGCCGGTGATCGCAGACGGTGGCATCAAATTCTCGGGCGATTTCGCCAAGGCGATCGCGGCAGGTGCGTCCTGTGCGATGGTCGGTTCGATGATTGCGGGTACCGATGAAAGCCCAGGCGAGGTGATCCTTTATCAGGGTCGTTCCTTCAAATCTTATCGCGGTATGGGCAGCCTCGGCGCCATGGCGCGCGGCTCGGCGGATCGCTACTTCCAAAAGGACGCGGCAAACGACAAGCTGGTGCCCGAAGGGATCGAGGGGCAGGTGCCCTACAAGGGCTCGGCCAGCGCGGTGGTGCACCAGTTGGTCGGCGGTCTACGCGCGGCGATGGGCTACACCGGGTGCGCAACGGTTGAGGAAATGCGCAAGAACTGCAGCTTTGTCAAAATCACCGGTGCGGGTCTGAAGGAAAGCCACGTGCATGACGTGCAGATTACCCGCGAAAGTCCGAACTACCGGGTCATGTAACCTCGGGTTTCAAGGTTTGCGGCGCCCGGATCAGGGCGCCGTTTTGCGTTTCTGGCTTTGGCAATAGTCACACTATAAGCATCGGAAGAGATCATGACCCCGGCCGCACGTATTCAGGCTTCGATAGAAATCCTTGATGAGATTCTTGCGGGCGCGCCTGTTGAAAAATCCCTGACCAATTGGGCGCGCCGCAGCCGGTTTGCCGGGTCCAAGGATCGGGCAGCTGTCCGCGATCATGTGTTTGCCGCGATGCGGTGCAAACGATCTTATGCGGCGCTCGGAGGAGCCGAGACCGGGCGTGGCCTGATGATCGGTGCCGTGCGTGCATCTGGTGAGTCGTTGGAGGAATTGTTCTCGGGTACCCGCCACGCGCCCGAGGTTTTGAATGATAATGAGGTCGGGTGCGATTTCGCCTCCAAGGCCGAACAGTATGATATCCCCGATTGGCTCTGGCCCCGGTTTGAAACTTCGCTGGGGGATCAGGCGGTTTCGGTTGCACAGGCCCTGCAATGCCGCGCGCCAGTGCATTTGCGGGTCAATCTGATCAAGGTGGACGTCCCCACGGCAATCGCTGCACTGGCCGCCGAGGGGATCATCGCCGCAGCGCATCCGGCTTGTGACACGGCGTTGGAGGTCACCGAGGGCGCGCGCAAAATTGCGCAAAGCCAGGCCTATGCGAACGGGTTGGTCGAGCTTCAGGATGCGGCCAGTCAGGATGTTGTTGCAGCCTTGGATTTGCGTCCGGGGATGCGCGTGTTGGACTATTGCGCGGGCGGCGGCGGTAAGTCTCTGGCCCTGGCCGCGCGAAAAGGGGTCTCGGTATTTGCCCATGACGTGAACGCTGCACGGATGCGAGATCTTCCGGCGAGGGCCGAGAGGGCCGGTGCACAAGTCGAGATTCTGACAACGGAAGGTATCGCGCAACAGGCCCCGTTCGATATCATCCTCGCGGACGCTCCGTGTTCCGGCAGCGGATCATGGCGGCGGGCTCCGGCCGGGAAATGGGCGTTGACCGAAAGCCGCCTGCAGGAATTGTCGGGTATTCAGGCCGCCATTCTGGAGCAGCTGTCACCGATGATCGCTCCAGGTGGTGTTTTGGCCTATGCGACTTGTTCGATGTTGGACGACGAAAACGGTAATGTTGTTGATGCTTTCCTGCGTAAGGAACCGGATTGGAGCGAGGTTTTTCGGAAATCGTGGCTTGTCTCCCACGGCACGGACGGATTCTTCACATCACACTTGACGCGATAGCGCGACAGGTCATAGCAACTTAAAGGAGAGTGTCTGCTTTTTTTAAACCGGCATTAACCATATTTGGGCTGACTGCGTGAAAGCCCACTGACCTGAGTTGTTTATGACTGACACCACAGAAGTTTTTTCTGATCCGTCCTATCAAAATGTCCCGACCGGTTTGCGACTTGCTCCTCTGGTCTTGATCGGCGCGCTGTTGAGCCTTTCGCCCGTTATGGGGCTTGTACCCCGGCTGTGGCACACCGGATTTGTCGTGGCGGGTGTATCGCTGCTGGCAGCGAGTTTCCTTGTGGTGCTGCGGGGAAAGATCGTGGACTATCTGGCGCAGCAGGCAGTGAAAACTATGACGGTTTTTGCGGAACAGGATCTGTTTCCTTGTGTGATCGCAAACACTCAGGGTGAAATTCTGGCCGCAAACACTGAGGCGCGAAACAAGTTTCATGCCACCCCGGGCGCGCGGTTGGAGTATTGCCTGAAGTCCACGTTCGCAAATCCAGCGGCGATTCTGTTACGGCTACAATCGAAGGCAGAGATTTACGGCAAAGCGCGCGAAGACATTGTTACCGTTGGATCAACAGTACCGGTTTCTGTGTTCGATGTCGGCAATGGTCAGTACTGCTGGCGGTTTCATCTGGATACCCCAGGGCAATGGGACGAGGTTGCCGTTCCCGTTTTAACCGAAGGTCGCAACGGTACATTGCTGCGGGTCAACGTTGCGGCGGCCCATTTGCTGGGGCAAAGGCCAGATACGCTGCAAGACGTCCTTTCCAACTCCCCTGGCCCAAAAGGCGACATCGTGCAAATCCAGACGGCAAATGGCGCCGTCTCTGCCGCCGTGTGCGAACTCAACCGGTCCGGCACCGTGCGTGATCTGCTCGTGCTGCCGACAGAGGCAGTGGGGCATGTCAGCAGTGGCGCGTCCTTTGCCGAGTTGCCGGTGCCCATTGTGCGCCTTGCGCCTGACGGAAGGATTCTCGAGGCCAACCGTCTGGCGGTGAAACTGATCGGGGATATCGATCCAGGTGAAACCAATGCCGACCAGATCATGCACGGGCTCGGTTATCCGATTTTGGATTGGCTGTCGCGTACGGCGGCTCAGGAACCGGCGCTGCGGTCAGAGTTCCTGCGTCTGACCCGGCAGGACAAAGAAGTGTTTGTTCAGGTCACGCTGAACCGAGTTGTGAATGACGGGCTGGTTCAGCTGATTGCGGTGTTGAACGACGCCACCGAACTCAAGACGCTCGAGGCGCAGTTCGTGCAGGGGCAAAAGATGCAGGCGGTCGGGCAACTGGCTGGTGGCGTCGCCCATGACTTCAACAACCTGTTAACCGCAATATCGGGGCATTGCGATCTGCTGTTGCTGCGGCATGACCAGAATGACCCGAACTATGGGGACCTTGTGCAGATCAACCAGAACGCCAACCGGGCGGCTGCCCTGGTTAGTCAGTTGCTGGCGTTTTCGCGGAAACAGACACTGCAGCCTGAGGTGCTGGATCTCCGCGATACGATCTCGGATTTGATCCACTTGCTGAATCGGCTGGTGGGAGAGAAAGTCCGCCTGATCCTTAGCCACGACCCGGTGTTGAAGCCCGTGCGGGCGGATAAACGGCAACTGGAACAGGTGCTGATGAACCTCGTGGTCAATGCCCGTGATGCTATGCCCCATGGCGGCGAGGTGCGGATCGAGACCGAGGTTGTGGTGCTGAACGACCCTCTCACGCGTGACCGCGCTATGGTTCAGCCCGGCGAGTACGTCACCGTTAAGGTGATCGATAGCGGCGTCGGTATACCCTTGGAAAAGCAGCAAAAGGTGTTCGAACCGTTCTATACGACCAAACGCACCGGGGAAGGCACCGGTCTGGGGTTGTCGACGGTTTACGGAATCGTCAAGCAAACGGGTGGTTTCATTTTTGTCGACAGCGTTCAGGGGCACGGGACGGAATTCATCGTTTATCTGCCGGTGTCAGTCGCCTCACCAGAAGCGCAACCCGCCGCAATTCCCGCCGCCGACACGCAAACTTCCCGACAGGGCGAAGGCGTTGTTTTGCTGGTCGAAGACGAGGCTCCGGTACGCGCTTTTGCGACACGTGCGCTGCGGTTGAAGGGCTATACCGTGCTTGAGGCTGAGTCGGCGGAAGAGGCGCTGCGCCTGCTGGAAGACGGCGCGCTGAATGTCGACGTTTTTGTCACCGATGTGGTCATGCCAGGCATGGACGGGCCGACCTGGGTGCGTAAGGCGATGGAGGCGCGTCCGGATACAAGGGTGATCTTCATGTCCGGCTACGCCGAGGGAGCTTTCGGCGATTCAGGCCCGGAGATCCTGAATTCCACCTTCCTGCCCAAGCCCTTCTCGCTGAACCAACTGACTGAGGCGGTGTTTCAGCAGATCAACTAAAGTGCCGTATCATGGCAGGTGAACTCGGCCGCGTGCCGTTTGCGAAATTTGCTTTCCGTCTCGGGTGTTAGAAGCAGTTCGCGATGGGGTGAGACGTTTTCCCGTTTCAGGTCGATCTGCATGTTCAGCCGGTCTTGCAGGAAATCCAGAATCTTGTCCTGGTTTTCATACTTAAAGACATGGCTGGCGCCAATGCCGTTGCTCCGGGTGCGGAAGAACTGACTCTGGCTGCCTATATCGGCATATTCGGGGCGGGGGCTTTGCATATAGGCTTGCACAAAGTCATCAAAGCTCAGGTCACGGGTGGAATGTGGATGCCCGATCCGGTCATCCCGGTTGCGGAACTTGTACCAGCTGCCCAGCCAATCGATCGGTTCGCGCACGACCGCCATGATTTCCATTTCGGTGTCGTACATTTTCCGAAAGATGTTCTGAAAAAAACGGTCATAGCGCCGCACTGGGGCGTGTTTCAGATCCGGCGGACCGGTCACGACAAAGTCGGCGCGGTCGCGTAGGGCGGTGTGATATGCTGTGCTGCCTGTTTTGGGAACGGCCAGAAACGCAAGGCGTTCCTTATAAAAAACAAGCATTTAGTTGCCCTTTGCCAATCTTTGTTACTGTCGCAGATTGGCGTAAACGACTCTTTAATACAATTGCTGAACAGTAAGTACTGTAAGTTTTGGTTGAAATGTTCTCTTTTTGGTCTCATAAGGAACAAGAGGCGAACAAAGCAGCGATTGCCGCCCGTTCAAGGGTGTGACAAAAGGGAAGGCGACAGGACAATGGCGGATCTTCTGACGATGAGCGACAAGAAAAACGCAGACAAGCAAAAGGCGCTCGACAGCGCGTTGGCGCAGATTGAACGGCAGTTCGGCAAGGGCTCGATCATGAAGCTGGGCGAGGATGCCAAGCAGGATATCGATGCAAGCTCGACCGGGTCACTGGGTTTGGACATTGCGCTAGGGATCGGTGGTCTGCCGATGGGCCGGATTGTCGAGATTTACGGGCCTGAAAGCTCGGGTAAGACGACGCTAACGCTGCATTGCATTGCAGAACAGCAGAAGCGCGGTGGCGTCTGTGCGTTTGTTGACGCGGAACATGCGCTGGACCCGCAATATGCCCGCAAACTGGGTGTTGATTTGGACGAGCTGTTGATTTCGCAGCCCGATACCGGCGAGCAAGCTTTGGAGATCACTGACACGCTGGTGAGGTCTGGCGCGGTGAACATGGTCGTGGTCGACTCGGTGGCTGCGCTGACGCCGAAATCCGAGCTTGAGGGCGACATGGGCGACAGCAACGTCGGTGTTCAGGCCCGCCTGATGAGCCAGGCGATGCGTAAGCTGACCGGTTCGATCAGCCGTTCGAACTGCATGGTGATCTTCATCAACCAGATTCGGATGAAGATCGGTGTGATGTTCGGCAGCCCGGAAACCACGACCGGTGGTAACGCGCTGAAATTCTACAGCTCGGTCCGTCTGGACATCCGCCGGATCGGTGCGATCAAGGACCGGGACGAGGTGGTCGGCAACCAGACCCGCGTCAAGGTCGTCAAGAACAAGGTGGCGCCGCCGTTCAAGCAGGTGGAATTCGACATTATGTATGGCGAAGGCATCAGCAAAATGGGTGAGCTTCTGGATCTGGGCGTCAAGGCCGGTGTGGTTGAGAAATCCGGCTCGTGGTTCAGCTATGGTGACGAACGTATCGGGCAGGGGCGCGAGAATGCCAAGCAGTACCTACGCGACAACAGCCGTGCCGCGCTTGAGATCGAAGACAAGATTCGTGCTGCACACGGGCTTGAGTTTGACATGCCGCCGGGCGCTGCCGAAGATGACGATATTCTCGAAGCCTAAGGCTATAGAAGAATTCTATAGGCAAGGCGGTCCAATGGGCCGCCTTGTTTCGTTCGGCACCCCCAATGCTGTGGACTATCCGCGGGGACAGGGATAAACCCGTTTCAACACAATATGATTGCGCGCTGAGAGAAGCTTATGCCCACGCTGAACGATATCCGATCGACCTTTCTGAACTACTTTGCCAAGCAGGGGCATGAGGTGGTGGCGTCCAGCCCTCTGGTCCCGCGCAATGACCCGACGCTAATGTTCGTGAACTCGGGCATGGTGCAGTTCAAGAACCTGTTTACCGGCGTGGAAACCCGCGACTATCAGCGTGCGACCACGGCCCAGAAATGCGTTCGTGCCGGTGGCAAACACAACGACCTGGACAACGTCGGCTACACCGCACGGCATCACACATTCTTTGAGATGCTGGGGAACTTCTCGTTCGGTGATTATTTCAAGAAAGACGCGATCCCGTTTGCGTGGGAGTTGATCACCAAGGAATTCGGCATCGATAAAAGCCGCCTGCTGACCACGGTCTATCACACCGATGACGAGGCATTTGAGATCTGGAAAAAGGTTGGCGTTCCCGAAGACCGGATCATTCGCATCGCAACCAATGACAACTTCTGGCAGATGGGTCCGACCGGTCCTTGCGGCCCGTGCACGGAAATTTTCTATGACCATGGCGACCACATCTGGGGTGGCCCTCCGGGTTCGGCCGAGGAAGATGGCGACCGGTTTATCGAAATCTGGAACATCGTTTTCATGCAGAACGAACAGTTCGAGGACGGCTCGATGGTCGAACTCGACATGCAGTCGATCGACACCGGCATGGGTCTGGAGCGGATCGGCGCGCTGCTGCAGGGCAGCCATGACAACTATGATACCGATTTGTTCAAGACGCTGATCGAGGCGTCGGCGGACGCAACTGGCGTTGATCCCTATGGAGACCAGAACGTCCACCATCGGGTTATCGCGGATCACTTGCGCTCGACTTCGTTCCTGATTGCGGACGGGGTGATGCCCAGCAACGATGGGCGCGGCTATGTTCTGCGCCGGATCATGCGTCGGGCCATGCGCCACGCACACCTGTTGGGCGCGAAAGATCCGGTGATGCACCGTCTGGTGCCAACGCTAGTACAACTGATGGGCGCGCAGTATTCGGAACTGGGTCAGGCGCAGGCGTTGATCGAAGAAACCCTTCTGTTGGAAGAGACACGCTTCAAGCAGACTTTGGATCGAGGTCTGAAGCTTCTGGATGACGAAGTCACGGGCCTGTCCGAAGGTGCGGCCTTGTCTGGTGATGCAGCATTCAAACTGTACGACACATACGGGTTCCCGCTGGACCTGACGCAGGATGCGCTGCGCGAAAAGGGCCTGACGGTGGACACGGATGGTTTCGATGCCGCCATGGCCGAACAAAAAGCCAAGGCGCGCGCCGCATGGGCCGGATCGGGCGAATCTGCGGATCAGGCTGTTTGGTTCGATGTTCTGGATGAGGCCGGGGCCACGGATTTCCTCGGCTACGATACCGAAAAAGCCGAAGGGCAAGTGGCCGCGCTGGTGATTGACGGTGCACTGGTCGACAAGATCGAACAGGGTGGCACCGGCTGGGTTGTCGTCAACCAGACACCTTTCTACGGCGAAGCCGGTGGTCAGGTCGGCGATACCGGTGAAATCCGGCGCCTCGAGAACATGCAGGACGTGGCGCAGGTTGAAGACACGCGCAAATTTGCCGAAGGCAAGGTCTATGCGCATCGGGTGACGGTCAGCCAAGGCACGTTGTCCAAAGGCGACTCGGTTGAGCTTGCGGTCGATCACGCGCGCCGTACCGCGATCCGGGCCAACCACTCGGCCACGCATCTGCTGCACGAGGCGCTGCGTGAAACGCTGGGTGATCACGTTGCACAGCGGGGGTCGCTGAACGCGTCAGACCGGCTGCGGTTCGACTTCAGCCATTCCAAGGCGCTGAGCCCCGAAGAAATCCGGAAGGTCGAACGCGAGGTGAACGAGTTCATCCGCCAGAACTCGACCGTTGAAACCCGGATCATGACGCCGGACGATGCGCGGGAACTGGGTGCTCAGGCCCTGTTCGGTGAGAAATACGGCGACGAGGTTCGCGTTGTCTCGATGGGCAAGGCCCCGACCGGTAAAGGGCACGACGGCGACACATGGTCGATCGAGCTGTGTGGCGGGACGCATGTGCGTCAGACCGGGGATATCGGCACTTTTGTCGTGCTGGGTGACAGCGCCAGCAGTGCCGGTGTGCGGCGGATCGAAGCGCTGACCGGTGACGAGGCATTCCGTCATCTTTCGGCGCAAGATCAACGGCTTGGTCAGATTGCGTCGGAACTGAAAGCACAGCCGGATGACGTGGTTAGCCGGGTCAAGTCTTTGCTGGATGAACGCAAGGCCTTGCAAAACGAAGTTGCGCAACTGCGCCGCGATCTGGCGATGGCGGGCGGCTCGGGACAGGGCGGCGCCGAGGCCCGTGATGTGAACGGAGTACTCTTCCTGGCCCAGGCGCTGAGCGGCGTTTCCGGTAAAGACCTGCCCGCGTTGATCGACGAACACAAAAGCCGGTTGGGCTCGGGCGCGGTGCTGTTGATTGCCGATGCCGGTGGCAAGGCCGCCGTTGCGGCCGGTGTGACGTCGGACCTGACGGACAAGGTCTCGGCCATTGATCTGGTTCGGGCCGCAGTGGTCGAACTGGGTGGTAAAGGCGGTGGCGGACGCCCCGACATGGCGCAGGGCGGTGGTCGTGATGCCTCGAATTCCGATGCGGCGATCAAAGCCGCTGAACAAGTATTGGGAGGATAACATGCCCGCACTCTGGATCGCCCACGTCACCGTGACCGACAACGAGGCCTATGGAAAGTACGCTGAACTAGCTGGTCCGGCGATTGCCAAGCACGGGGGTGAATTCATCGCCCGCGCCGCGCGTTATGTGCAGCTTGAAGGCAAAGAGCGGCCGCGCAATGTCGTGGCCCGGTTCCCCTCGGTTGAGGCTGCGGTGGAGTGCTACGAATCCCCCGAATATCAGCAAGCGTTGGATCACGCGCGTGGCGCCAGCGAACGAGAATTGGTTGTGGTGGAGATCACGGAATAAAGCCGAATTGGCAAACTTGCGCCAATCTCTGTTTATCTGGGCGGGTTTCAGCCAATAGTAAGGTCAGACGCCATAATAGGCTTTTTGGCCTTAAATTCTTGCAAACAAGTAAAATTTATCAAATACTTATGGTGGGAATTGGGTGTAAGGACTGCATTACGTTTTTCCTTTTTTTGGCCAAATACCCTATATTTCTGCCAGAAATGGTCCAAATGACGGACGAATTTCTGCCTTTTTTTGCTTGCAACGTCACTGCTGATTGCGCAAACGGCACCATCCGCTGATAGTGATGCAAAGCACTCTACGGTCCCGTTTTACCGCCATCGCGGGAAATAGTTGGAATAGAGGAACAGGCATGAAACCGTTGAGCACTGACTTCAGAGACGTTTATGCGCGGTTGGCCACGTCCGTGGGACGACTATTCGTTGTAACTGCGTTGGCGACCAGCGCCTTTGCTGCGGGCACTGCGGCCGGTGCGAGCGAGGGCAGCTTTATCCAGGCAGCGGCAGCGTCAGCGCCGCCTACCGGAGCGCGCGGGCTTTGCCATGAATACAACTGGGCTTGTTCGTCCAAGGCCTCGGCGTCTATGTCAAGCCAACAGGAAATGCGGGTCGTCCAGCGGATCAACCGCCAGGTTAACGCAACAACACGCACGGTTACGGACATGTCGCAGTACCGTACTGCGGAGAGATGGGCACTGCCGACATCCCAAGGCGGGGATTGTGAAGATTTCGCTCTCTTGAAAAAGCGCGATTTGATTCGTGCAGGCGTGGATCCCAGCAAGTTGTTGATCGCGACCGTGTTGGACAGGCAGCGTAACGCGCATGCTGTACTTGTCTACCGGTCAACTGCCGGTGATTTGGTATTGGATAACCTGACAAATCAAATCAAACCATGGTCCGCAACTCGATACCTTTTCCTCCGGATGCAAAATCCTCGAAAACCCAGCGGTTGGGTTGGGGTTTACAGCCGTAGTTAAAACTATCTTGCCGAAACTCGGCCAAGGATCCGATCATTTGACAATAGCAAGGGCGACAAACCAGTCGCCCTATTGATTCTGAATCAGATGGTCAGATTATGCCGATCAATTTTTAGCAGCATTGATCTGCAGATTCTCAATTAGAATACGCCACCACTGCCAGCACCTCCGGCATTGCCGCCACCGGTACCGCCGCCACTACCGGCACCGCCCGAGTTTCCACCGTCACCGCCGCTGTTGCTTCCGCCACTGCCACTACCGGAGCTGCCACCGCCGCCATTGTTGCCGCCGTTGCCGCTGCCGGAATTGCCGCCGCCGCCATTGCTTCCGCCGTTGCCGCTGCCGGAATTGCCGTCGCCGCCATTGTTGCCGCCGTTTCCGCTGCCGGAATTGCCGCCGCCGCCGTTGTTGCCGCCGTTGCCGCTGCCAGAATTGCCGCCGCCGCCATTGTTGCCGCCGTTGCCGCTGCCGGAATTGCCGCCGCCACCGTTGCTGCCGCCGCCACCACTGCTGCGGCCTTCACCGCTGCTGCGGCCGCCGCCGTTGTCGCCGCTGTCACTGCTACTGTTTCCACCATCGTTGCCGTTGTCGTCGCTTCCGCTACTGGCGAAGAAAACGCCAGAGTTTTCACCTTGACCATTTCCGTCAGAATCCCGATCAGAGGAATTTGTTGTTGCCGTTGGAATGTCTGTCAGAACAGATGCGAATCCAGGACAGCTTTCAAGAGTCCTTGCCAAAATATCCTCAAAGTCAGCCCGCCGCTGTATGTAGCGCAGCATTCGGGTATCAACGACTGTGCAACCACACAGGGTATCAGTTGATACCGACTGACGAGCTGTTTTAGTGTTACATCTTTCCGCAAGCACCGCACTGGCCGTAATCAGTGGGAATGTTGCCGAAACAAATACAATAGACAATAAACGGGATTTCACGCGCATAGCGCCACTCCTTCAATACTCGTTACAAACTTCTTCACAACAACTGTGGAGATACATGGCTTACAAAAAAAACGCGCCATCTTTATACCCTAATTACATCCAGTTTTTGGCGCAATTGCAAGGGGAGCTTAAGGAGAGCGACTTATATAATGCGCAACTATAAGGGGAAAGTGACTTGAAACCAAAAAGAAAGCCCGCCATATCGGCGGGCTGTTCTGGTGTTCAATGCTTGGAAAGGCGGGTAAAAATACCTCTGTTGAAGTATTGTTTCACAAAAGTGAACAATTTCACAGTCAACTCTAGGCAGATTTTGCCATGCGCTTGCGTTCGTGCGGATCGAGAAACCGTTTGCGCAGGCGTACTGCGTTAGGTGTTACTTCGACCAGTTCGTCATCGTCGATATACGCGATGGCTTCTTCCAGCGAAAACTGAACATGGGGGGTCAGCCGGACCGCGTCGTCGGAACCGCTGGCGCGTACGTTGGTCAGCTTTTTGCCCTTGAGCGGGTTAACCTCAAGGTCGTTATCCCGCGAATGCTCACCGATCACCATACCCTGATAGACATCAGCCTGAGGGCCAACAAACATGCGGCCACGCTCTTCCAGGTTCCACAGAGCGTAGGCGACGGCCTGACCATTCTCCATCGAGATCAGAACGCCTGCACGGCGGCCCGGGATCGGGCCTTTGTGGGCCGCCCAGCCGTGGAACACGCGGTTCAGCACACCGGTACCGCGAGTGTCGGTCAGGAATTCGCCATGATATCCGATCAAACCACGTGAGGGTACATGTGCGATGATACGGGTTTTGCCAGCGCCTGCGGGGCGCATCTCGGCCAGTTCGCCTTTGCGCGCACCTGTAATTTTTTCGATCACTGCGCCCGAGAATTCATCGTCAACGTCGATGGTAACCTCTTCGATGGGCTCCATGCGCTGACCGTCCTCGTCACGGAACAGAACCTGCGGGCGCGAGATGCTAAGTTCGAACCCTTCGCGGCGCATGTTCTCGATCAGAACGCCCATCTGCAATTCGCCGCGACCGGCCACCTCAAAAGCTTCACCGCCGGGGGTGTCGGTGATGCGGATGGCAACGTTGGATTCGGCCTCTTTCATCAGGCGGTCGCGGATCACACGCGACTGCACTTTTTTGCCGTCACGTCCGGCCAAGGGCGAATCGTTAATGCCGAAGGTCACGGTGATGGTCGGCGGATCGATCGGCTGCGCGGGCAGGGCCTCTTCAACCTGCGGCGACACCAGCGAGTCTGCCACGGTAGCCTTGCTCATGCCCGCGATGGTGACGATGTCACCGGCTTCGGCCACATCAATGGGCTGCTGGGCCAGACCGCGGAAGGCCAGGATTTTCGAGGCGCGGAAGCTTTCGATCAGCGTACCGTCGCGCGACAACGCTTTGAGGCTGTCACCGGCCTTCAGCGTACCGCTTTCCACGCGACCGGTCAGGATGCGTCCGATGAAGGGGTCGCTGCCCAGCGTAGTGGCCAGCATTCGGAAGGGCTCGTCCTTCTTTTCGGCTTGTTTGGGGGCGGGGACGTGATCGACGATCAGGTCGAACAGGGCGGTCAGGTCTTTGCGCGGCCCGTCCAACTCCATATCGGCCCAGCCCGAACGGCCCGAGGCATACATGGCCGGGAAATCCAGCTGGTCGTCGTCAGCGCCAAGGTTGGCGAACAGGTCGAAACACTCGTCCAGCGCGCGGTCGGGTTCGGCGTCGGGTTTGTCAACCTTGTTCAGCACCACGATCGGGCGCAGACCCAGAGCCAGCGCTTTGGAGGTCACAAACTTGGTCTGTGGCATCGGGCCTTCGGCGGCATCGACCAGCAGGACAACGCCGTCAACCATGCTGAGGATACGCTCGACTTCGCCACCGAAATCGGCGTGGCCGGGGGTATCGACGATGTTGATGCGCGTGCCTTTCCATTCGACCGAAGTAGCTTTGGCAAGGATGGTGATCCCGCGCTCGCGCTCGAGGTCATTGCTGTCCATGGCGCGTTCGGCGACAGCCTGGTTTTCCCGGAACGCGCCGGATTGTTTGAGCAGCTCATCCACCAGGGTCGTCTTGCCGTGGTCCACGTGAGCGATGATTGCGATGTTGCGCAGGTCCATGAGAGGTCAGCCTTTGAACGGGAAGTTGCCGCGCGAATAGCGCGGTTTGACCAAATAGGCCAGCCCTAACCGATGATCAGTGGCCAGCGGTCTTGGAAAACAGGTGAATGATCAGAATTCCGGCCAGAATCATCGTCAGTCCTAGGACCGCCGGCCAGTCCAGTCTTTGCCCGAAGACGATAAAGCCGATGATCGCGATGAACACGATGCCAAGGCCGGACCAGATCGCGTAGACGATGCCGACCGGCATGAATTTCAGCGTCAGACCCAGAAGATAAAAAGCAATGCCATAGCTGACAATGACCAGAACAGACGGCCAGAGGCGGCTGAACTGCTGGCTGGCCTGCAGGGCAGTGGTACCGATGGTCTCGGCGATGACCGCCAGAAACAGGATCAGATAAGCATGGGGCACGGTGAGGTTCTCGACAGAAGTTTTGCGAGGTTGAGCACGAAATCAGCCGCGCGGGCAAGAGAAATCTCGATGCCACCGGCCTTGTGAAAACGAAAGAGCCGAAACTGACAGCTGTCGTAAGGTCAGGATAACCTGACTGTCATTTTGCAAACCTCCGTGATAAAAAGCGTTTGTTTTTAAAGGTTTTTGTTTTGTGAGTGTTTTTCATGACGAAGTTTGCCAAGTATATCGTTTTTGTTTCGGCATTGATCGTAGCGCTCGGGTGGCTTGCAGGCGGGGGGTCCGTCGACAAAAATGCGGCCAAGTTTGTTGAACGGTTAGATAGTGATCAGGTTTGAGCGTCTGCTGAAACACGGGGGGAAAGAGGCCTTTGGGCCTCTTTTTCTTTTGCCTACGAATTGGTTGTAGCAGCAAAAAAGGTGTCAAGCTGCGGCTGAAGCCACGCCCACAGCCCCGGCGCTCCGCGCCCCACCGGGGTGCCGACACGCTGTTCGATCTGGGCGTAGGTGACGTTGTAATCTGTCCATGATCCACCACCAGTGGCAAGATTGCCGACTGGGGCCTGAAAGCGATCTATGGCCTTGGCAAAGCGGGCGTCCGGGCTGTCGGCAGCTTCGAATTCGTACCACAAGGACATAAAATCTGATTTTTGATCATCCGGCAGTAACCCGAACAGGCGTTCGGCTGCGGCCTGTTCCTTGGCCTCTTGCGCGGCGTGGTCGACTTGACCGTGGATCGGATGGTCTCCGGCGTCGATCTCGACGATATCGTGCAGCAACAGCATTTTAAGCGCGCGGTCGATCGAAACGCCTGGTGCTGCGTGTTCCGCCAGTGTCCAAGCGTACAGCATGATATGCCACGAATGCTCGGCCGAATTTTCGAACCGTTCACCGCTGAGCAGGCGCGAGGCGCGATAAACCGACTTCAACTGGTCGGTCTCTGCCAGAAAGGTAAGGCGGGTCGAGAATGTAGTTTCCGCGGGCTGGCCGCCGTCCAGCAGGCTCTGGGCGGCGGCATGGGCTTCGGGAAACTCGGTCTTCAGATAGGCCGCACGCCCGCCATTCAGGTTGTCCTGCACGATTGCCCGGTGTTCTGGCATTGGATTGGGCGCGCATAGGACCTGGAACATCGGCTGGCAACGATCCAGATATTTGGCGAATTTCGCGTCCGGGCTTTGGTCGGCCTCGAACTCCTGCCACAAGGCAAGACAGGTCGCAGCTTGATCCGTGGGCAACAGGCCAAACAACTCGGCTGCGGCGGCGTTTTCAAGCCGCTCGACCGCCTGCCAGTCTGTTTTCAGGTGGATCGGGTGGTCACCAACTATGATCTCGACCAGATCATGCAGCAACAGCATCCGGATGACCCGGTCGATGCTGACATCTGTATCGGCCAAGGGTTGCATCACCAGCGCCCAAAGCGCCAGTTGCCAGCTATGCTCGGCCGCGTTTTCAGGGCGGGACTGATCCAGCAGGAAGTTGGCGCGATCAACCGATTTCAGGCTGTCCGCGCGTTTCAGGAATTCGATTTGCGCGGACAACCTGTTGTTCATTTCTTTTCAATTGCCTTTGTTTTCGCGCGGTGTTCGGTAAGTCGTTTGATTACAAACTGGCGGGCCTTGCGCTCGGACAAACGAACGCGGATTTCGGTTAGAAACGCTTCTTCCAAAGTCTGAGAGGACGCCCCCAAAAGATCGCCCACTTCAACATAGAAGCGGTCTTCTCCGGTTTCGTCCATCACTTTCATAGTGTCCTCGGCCAGCTTCGCGGCGAGGGTGGTGATGGTGTCGGACATTAACGCGTGTTCTCGGTCAGGCGGCGTTTTACATAGTCGCTGACATCAGTGATCAGTGTGTCCATGTGACGGTCCTGGAAGAAGTGGTCGGCGCCTTCCACTTCGTTATGAGTGATGGTGATACCTTTTTGTTCGTGAAGTTTGTTGACCAGCGAGGTCGTGTCTGTCGGTGGCGCTACACGGTCAGCCGAGCCATTGATGATCAGGCCAGAGGACGGGCAGGGTGCCAAGAACGAGAAATCGTACATGTTGGCCGGCGGCGACACGCTGATAAAGCCGGTGATTTCCGGGCGGCGCATCAGCAGTTGCATCCCGATCCACGCCCCAAACGAGAAACCGGCGACCCAGCAGTGTTTTGAGTTGCTGTTCATTGACTGCAGGTAATCCAGCGCCGAAGCGGCATCGCTTAATTCACCCACGCCTTGATCGTATTCGCCTTGGCTGCGACCGACACCACGGAAGTTAAAGCGCAACACGGTGAAACCCATGTTGTAGAACGCATAATGTA
This sequence comes from Ruegeria sp. CH8, assembly GCF_056536985.1. NCBI lineage: Bacteria > Pseudomonadati > Pseudomonadota > Alphaproteobacteria > Rhodobacterales > Roseobacteraceae > Ruegeria > Ruegeria sp. CH8. The sequence goes on from NZ_JBQFQR010000014.1 coordinate 122,201, forward strand.
GGTTGTAGACCACCTTGTTGTTCATGGTCCCGCCAAACTGTGGATGCGGGTGAAGCACGATGGCGATCGGTGCGTCTTTTTCCTTTTGCGGGTGGTAACGGCCTTCCAGGCGGCCTTCGGGTCCGGGAAAAATCACCTCGGGCATGTGTGCTTTGGTCCTGTCTTTTTCTTCTTGGCGCCGGGATATACTTGACGGTTATCGTCAGGCACCTTAGAACGGTTCTAATTAAGTTGCTTTGCGCAAGTTGCTGCCTGTCGGAGATACGCACTGGCGGCGGCGGCGTCAATGTTTTCGCGCGGTATCTGCCAAGAGGAGTAGACAATGAAGCTTTCGACCAAAGGTCGTTATGCAATGGTTGCATTGGCTGATATCGCTACTCAACCTCAGGATACCCTTGTGACATTGGGGGAAATCTCGGAGCGGCAAGATATTTCGCTGCCGTATCTGGAGCAACTTTTTGTCAAACTCCGCCGCGCTGATCTGGTGTCTTCAGTTCGTGGGCCGGGAGGGGGATACCGTTTGGCGCGTCCGGCATCGGAAATTCGCGTGGTCGAGGTTTTGGCGGCCGTGGATGAAACGGTTGATGCCTTGCAAAAAGGCGCAGGGGCGTCTGGTGCGTCTTCTGGAAGCCGGGCTCAATCGCTGACCAACCGTTTGTGGGAAAGCCTCAGTGCGCATGTCTATGTTTTCCTGCACCAGACGCGGCTGTCGGATGTGATCAAAAACGATCTTGCTCCGTGCCCTGCCGTGCCGAGCCTGTTTGCCATTGTGGATGAGTGATGTGATGCAGCATGTATCCGGCAATTCAGGGTTTCGCGTTTTGAAAAAGGTGTATCCATGACTCGCATTTACCTGGATCATAACGCGACAACGCCTCTGCGCCCCGAGGCGCGCGACGCGATGATTGCGGCGATGGATTTGTGCGGAAACCCGTCCTCGGTCCATGCCGAGGGGCGCGCCGCCAAGGCGGTGGTTGAACGCGCGCGGGCGCAAATTGCATCCGCTTTTGGTGCCGATGGGGCAGATATCGTGTTTACCTCGGGCTCGACCGAAGGGGCGGCGCTGGCGCTGGGTGGTCGAAACCTGCACGGCTCGGCGATTGAGCATGATGCGGTAAGGGCTTGGGTTATCGAAGATTTACCTGTTGCGAATACCGGTCAGGTACAAGTGTCAGAACCCGAAGCATCGACCCTGCAATTGGCCAACTCGGAAACCGGACTTGTTCAGAAGCTTCCAAAGGGGCTGGCCGTAACCGATGCGACTCAGGCGTTTGGTAAGTTGCCGGTCGCGTTCAACTGGCTGGATACCCAGATGGCGTTGATCTCGGCCCACAAACTGGGTGGCCCAAAAGGTATCGGTGCTGTGGTGATGAAACGCGGCACGGATTTGCCTGCCCAGATCAAGGGCGGCGGTCAGGAAGTGGGTCGTCGTTCGGGCACGGAAAATGTCATTGGAATTGCAGGGTTCGGAGCCGCAGCTGAGGCAGCAGCTCGGGATCTGGCCAATGGCGTGTGGGAGCAGGTCCGGGAATTTAGAAATATTCTAGAAAAGGCCCTTGAGGCTGGGTCTAAATCTACTATTTTTGTCGGGAAAGATCAGGATCGCCTGCCCAATACACTGTGTTTCTCCACCCCAGGCTGGAAGGGCGAAACGCAGGTGATGCAGATGGACTTGGCTGGGTTTGCGGTCAGCGCGGGCTCGGCCTGTTCCAGCGGCAAGGTCCGCGCCAGCGCGGTTCTAACGGCAATGGGATATGACGAGGTCACGGCTGCCAGCGCCATACGCGTGTCGCTTGGGCCGCTGACGACCGAAGAAGATGTGCTGCGCTTCGCCGAAGCGTGGCTTGAAAAAGAGAAAAAGCATCGCGCGCGCGCCGCGTGATCTGACGGAGTGAAGGATATGGCCGCTTTGGACCAGACCCAGGTAAAAGAAGGTGTCGATCAGGAAACCGTGGATGCGGTACGAGAGGTTGGCACCTACAAATACGGCTGGGATACCGATATCGAGATGGAATATGCGCCCAAGGGCGTAAACCCGGATATTGTCCGCCTGATCTCTGAGAAAAACGAAGAGCCCGAGTGGATGACCGAATGGCGCCTGTCGGCCTTTGAACGCTGGACCAAGATGGAAGAGCCGACGTGGGCGATGGTGCATTACCCGCCAATCGACTTTCAGGACCAGTATTACTATGCCCGCCCGAAATCGATGGAGGAAAAACCGAAATCGCTGGATGAGGTCGACCCCAAACTGCTGGCCACATACGAAAAGCTGGGTATCCCGCTGAGAGAACAGATGATTCTGGCCGGGGTCGAAGGGGCCGAAAACATGCCCGCAGAAGGTCGCAAGGTCGCTGTGGACGCGGTTTTCGACTCGGTTTCCGTGGGCACGACCTTCAAGGACGAACTGGCCAAACACGGCGTTATCTTCTGTTCGATCTCCGAGGCGATCAAAGATCACCCTGAACTGGTGAAGAAATACCTAGGTACCGTGGTTCCGGTCTCGGACAACTTCTACGCTACGCTGAACTCGGCCGTGTTCTCGGACGGGTCGTTTGTGTACATCCCTCCGGGAGTTCGCTGCCCGATGGAGCTGAGCACCTATTTCCGTATCAATGCGGAAAACACCGGCCAGTTCGAACGCACGCTGATCATCGCCGACAAGGGATCCTACGTGTCCTATCTAGAGGGCTGTACTGCGCCTCAGCGTGACACGGCGCAACTGCACGCTGCTGTGGTTGAGATCATCGTCGAGGAAGACGCCGAGGTGAAATACTCGACCGTTCAGAACTGGTTCCCCGGAGACGAGGAAGGCAAGGGCGGCATCTACAACTTTGTGACCAAACGCGCCGATTGTCGGGGGGACCGGTCCAAGGTGATGTGGACGCAGGTGGAAACCGGCTCGGCTGTGACGTGGAAATACCCGTCCTGCATCCTGCGCGGCAATGAAAGCCAGGGCGAGTTCTACTCGATCGCGATCACAAACAACATGCAGCAGGCTGACACCGGCACCAAGATGGTCCATCTGGGCAAGAACACCAAGTCGCGCATCGTGTCCAAGGGCATCAGCGCTGGCAAGGCGCAGAATACCTATCGTGGTTTGGTCTCGATGCACCCGAAGGCCAAGGACAGCCGTAACTACACCCAGTGCGACAGCTTGTTGATCGGCGACAAATGCGGGGCGCACACGGTTCCGTATATCGAGGTCAAAAACAACTCATCGCGCGTCGAGCATGAGGCGACGACGTCCAAGGTGGACGACGATCAGCTGTTCTACTGCCGTCAGCGCGGCATGGACGAGGAAGAGGCCGTGGCACTGGTGGTCAATGGGTTCTGCAAGGACGTGCTGCAGGCGCTGCCGATGGAGTTCGCCATGGAAGCGCAGCAACTAGTGGCAATCTCGCTGGAAGGCTCTGTCGGTTGATGGCGAAGACACCCCGGAATCGCATCCAGAAGGATGATGTGCTGACCTGGCTTGGGTATGCACTGCCGGTTTTGGGCGGCCTGCTTGGCATGGCCTATGTCAACATCTTCTACATGGACTTCATCAACCCGGTCTGGGCGGTGGGCATCGGGGCAATCCTGGGATGGGTTGCCGCGCGTCTGATCCGCAAAGTGCTGGGATAGGAATTTATCGGGGCCGGGGCGCCCCTTGCGATACGCAAAAGGACAAAACATGCTGGAAATCAAGAACCTGCACGTGCAACTTGAAGAAGAAGACAAGCAGATCCTGAAAGGTGTGGATCTGACGGTTGAGGCCGGCAAGGTGCACGCGATCATGGGGCCGAACGGCTCGGGCAAATCGACGCTTAGCTATGTGCTGTCAGGTCGGGATGGCTATGAGGTCACCGAAGGTTCGGCCACTCTGGACGGCCAAGACCTGTTGGAGATGGAACCGGAAGAGCGTGCCGCGGCTGGCGTCTTTCTGGCGTTCCAATATCCGGTCGAAATTCCGGGCGTCGGCAACATGACCTTCCTGCGCACCGCCGTGAATGCACAGCGCAAGGCCCGCGGGCAAGAGGAACTGTCTGCCGCCGAATTCCTGAAAGTGGTCCGCGAAAAGGCCAAATCGCTGAAGATCGATGCGGACATGCTCAAGCGTCCGGTTAATGTCGGTTTCTCGGGCGGTGAGAAAAAGCGCAACGAAATCCTGCAGATGGCGATGCTGGAACCCAAGATGTGCATTCTGGACGAGACCGACTCGGGCCTCGACGTGGATGCGATGAAGCTGGTCTCCGAAGGCGTCAACGCGCTGCGGGACGAGGGCCGGGGTTTTCTGGTCATCACCCACTATCAGCGTCTGTTGGACCACATCAAACCTGACGTCGTCCACATCATGGCGAATGGTCGTATCGTGAAAACCGGCGGCCCCGAACTGGCGCTGGAAGTTGAACATAACGGTTACGCCGACATTCTGGCCGAGGTGAACTGATGGCTTTGCCGCAAGCAAAACAGACCGCAACCGAGGAACGGCTGGCCGCGCTGACCATGCCCGATGCCGGATGCACGCGTGCCGCGCGTGAAGATGCGCTGGCGCGAGTGTTGGAGATGGGTCTGCCCGGACGGCGCGACGAGTATTGGAAATACACGCGCCCCGACACTTTGATTTCGCCGGAAGCACCACGTGCCGCGCTGTTCCACTCGGATGAGGCGATATTGTTCGGCGAGATCGACCGGTTGAAAATCGTCTTTATCGACGGCGTGTTCAGCGCCGAAGAATCCGACGAGCTGGAGCTGGAAGGCGTTAACATTGAACGGATCGAGGATATCTGTTGCAAGGATATCCACTGGGCCAAGGAATTGTACGGCGTTCTTGAGGCGGGTGGGCAGTCCCCGGTGCAACGGCCTCTGGCTGCGCTGAACACGGCCTTTGCCGGGGATGGCGTGGCGATTCACGTCACCGGCAAGCCATCCAAGCCGATCAGCCTGATCTATCGCCACGCGTCGGAGACGTCGGATGCTATGCTGCATCACATTGTCCGTGTCGAAAGCGGGGCCGAGGTGACGATTCTGGAAAACGGTCCGGCGGCATCGCGTTTCAACAAGTGCATGGAGATTGACATCGCCGACAACGGCACGCTGCATCACGTGCGCGCGCAGGGTCGCGATCACGAGCGTCGGGCGATGACCCATATGTTTACCCGTCTGGGTCAGGAATCGACCTACAAGTCGTTCACCCTGACCGCAAATGGTGTTCTGACCCGTAACGAGCAGGTGGTCGAGCTGACCGGTGACGATGCGGTGGCCCATGTGGCTGGTGCCTGTGTTGGCGATGGTGATTTTCTCCATGACGATACCGTCTTCATCACCCATGACGCGGTGAATTGCGAAAGCCGTCAGGTGTTCAAGAAGGTTCTGCGCAACGGAGCAACCGGCGTATTTCAGGGCAAAATCCTTGTGAAGGAAGGCGCCCAGAAAACTGACGGCTATCAGATCAGTCAGTCGCTGCTGCTGGATGATGACAGCCAGTTCCTCGCCAAGCCCGAGCTTGAGATCTATGCCGATGACGTTGCGTGCTCGCACGGGTCGACCTCGGGTGCGATTGACGAGACGGCCCTGTTCTACCTGCGCTCGCGCGGGGTTCCGGTCAAGGATGCCACCAACATGCTGACGCTGGCCTTTCTGGCCGAGGCGGTGGACGAGATCGAAGACAGCGAACTGGCCGATGCGATCGTGACCCGTCTGGAAGGCTGGCTGGCGCGGCGCAGCTGATGCCTGTCACATCGGATATCGTGGCCACGTACCGGGGGCCGGGGCGCGTAGTGCGTCGGCTTCTGGATCTGGGTGAACGCGAGGACAGGGCGTTGATCTTTGTCATGGGGTTCTGCGTGGTGGCCTTTATCGCGCAGCTCCCCAGCCTTGCCCGGCGGGCGCATCTGGAGGGGCTTGAGCTGAACATGCTGATGGGGGGCGCCTTGTTGGGCACCGTCATCATCCTGCCGCTGTGTTTCTACGCGCTGGCATTTGTTTCCTATGGCGCAGCCCGCATGGTCGGAGGGCGCGGAACTGCTTATGGCGCCCGACTTGCTCTGTTTTGGGCTCTCTTGGCGTCAACGCCATTGGTTTTACTGAATGGGCTTATCGCCGGTTTCATCGGACCAGGTCCGGCATTGACCTTAGTCGGAATGATCTGGTTTGCAGTCTTTATTTGGTTCTGGCTTTCCGGTCTCAGACAAACTCAAAGGCGGGCGGAATGAGCACAACGTCGCTTGGCAATCTCGCGGTCTTGACCGTCACTAACCCTGCCCAAACCGCACGCTTGTTGCTGGCTCTACGACCGGGGCGTGAAGTTTTGTGGCTGGGGTTTTCTCTGGCCGTGGTTCTAAACTGTCTGCTTCAAGTGGGGATGGCGCAAGCGCTGCCAGTTCCACCCGGCCAGCCCGTTCCCGCTGCCGAGCCGGTTTTGCTGATCCTTGCCCGCTCGGCCGGGGCCATGATGCTGAGCGTTTTGGCGTTTTTGATGTTTGGCCGCTTGCTGGGCGGGGGCGGGTCCTTTGATGATATCTTCCTGTTGACGGTCTGGCTCCAATACCTGCAGATCGCCGGGTTGCTGTTGTCGCTGATATCGCTACTGGTGCTGCCGTTGCTGATCGTTGTGATTACCCTCGCAACGGCGGTGTTGAGCCTTTACGTCACGCTCCATTTCCTGAATGAAGCGCATAAATTCGGATCGCTCTGGAAATCCTTCGGGGTCATTTTGCTGTCTGCTCTTGTAGCGGTACCTTTTGTCCTCGCGTTAACACCCAGCGGCCCGGTATAGGGATAAGAAGACCATGTATGACGTAGAAAAAATCCGTGCAGACTTTCCGATCCTTTCGCGCGAGGTGAATGGCAAGCCTTTGACTTACTTGGATAATGGGGCTTCTGCGCAAAAGCCTCAGATTGTCATCGATGCGGTGACACGGTCTTATGCCGAGGAATACTCGAACGTTCACCGTGGTCTGCATTTTCTGTCCAATCTGGCGACCGAGAAATACGAAGCTGTCCGCGGAACCATCGCCCGTTTTCTGGGCGCGGCGGATGAGGATGAGATCGTACTAAACTCTGGCACGACCGAGGGGATCAATCTCGTTGCTTATGGCTGGGCGATGCCGCGGTTGCAGGCGGGGGACGAGATCGTCCTCAGCGTTATGGAGCATCATGCCAACATCGTGCCTTGGCACTTCCTGCGCGAACGTCAGGGGGTTGTCCTGAAATGGGTCGACGTGGATGCCGAAGGCGGTCTGGACCCGCAGGCCGTGATCGACGCAATTGGCCCCAAGACCAAGCTGGTTGCCGTGACACAGTGCTCGAACGTTCTGGGCACTGTGGTTGATGTCAAAGCCATCACCCAAGACGCCCACGCCAAGGGGGTTCCCGTGCTGGTCGATGGCAGCCAAGGCGCCGTGCATATGCCGGTCAATGTTCAGGATATCGGCTGCGATTTCTACGCGATCACCGGGCACAAATTGTACGGCCCGTCCGGCTCGGGTGCGATCTACATCAAATCGGAACGCATGGCCGAGATGCGCCCCTTTATCGGTGGCGGCGACATGATCAAAGAGGTCAGCAAGGATCAGGTGATCTACAACGATCCGCCGATGAAATTCGAGGCCGGAACGCCCGGTATCGTCCAGACCATCGGGCTGGGCGTGGCGTTGGACTACATGATGGAACTAGGGATGGAGAACATCGCCGCGCACGAGGCCGGAATTCGCGACTATGCGATGCAGCGCCTGACCGGCCTGAATTGGGTGCAGGTGCAAGGCACCCGTGCCGACAAGGCGGCCATCTTCAGCTTTACGCTGGACGGGGCAGGGCACGCGCATGATGTCTCAACTATTCTGGACAAGAAAGGTGTCGCCGTGCGCGCCGGCCACCATTGTGCCGGACCGCTGATGGATTTCTACGGTGTGACCGCAACCTGCCGTGCCAGCTTTGGCCTGTACAACACCAAGGATGAGGTCGACACGCTGATCGACGCGCTGGAATTGGCGCATGAACTGTTTGCTTAAAAGCTAGCCGGTTCGGGTGGATTTGCAGTTGCACCCGGATCGGAACAACGTTAGCTAACGGCCAAGGCACCTGTAGCTCAGCTGGATAGAGCGCTGCCCTCCGAAGGCAGAGGCCAGAGGTTCGAATCCTCTCAGGTGCGCCATACCATCCAAAAAAATTATTTACTTACATTGATTTAAGTGGGTATTGCGCTCTGTTGGGTGACACATGGCAAGAAACTGGTACGCGCACGGCTCAATAGTGGTGCAGATTAAATATGTGGAATGGCGTAAAGGTACGGCGTAGAACCGCCAGATTTCAGTTGCCGACCGAACCGGAAATCACTTGGCCAGTAGATCATTGAGTATTTATTGCCTCTTTCAAGGCTGTGTCAAAACCTGACGACATCACCCAGTTGCTGGCATTATGTTCATAGTATTCAATCTCGGGCTTAATATCGCGATTAATTCTCGTTAGTAATTCAGCGCAAAGGGCCGCCATATCCAACCGATAGATAACTTCTGATTCCACATCATAGCCCATTGGATGTTCTGCCCACCCCTTGATCACTCCGACTTCATGGGAGTCGAGAAACTTTCGGCACTCCGATCCAGCAGAAATGAAACCGGTTATTCGATCCAGTCGCCTGGCTTCTGACTCCGTGTACCATTGCCATAGCGGAAAAACGGCAATGGCTGCTGCCGCGATAACAACCAACCGTTCAGTTGCTAGCAGAATATTCCCAACGTTCACAGACATGACAAATCTTTCCTTCAAAAGTCTTCATTGAGGACGCCATGAGTTTACCCCGGAGCAAAAAAATGCACTATTTTGAATGATGCGAAGTCACTATCCCTGTTGGTGCAGGTAAACGTGAAAAACCCAGCTATCGGTCATATGTGAGATGGAAAACCTTAGCTTAGCCGGATCTATAAGGGGCAAGGAAGGCTCTGGTAGCGGTTAGATGAGCGTCTGCCTACTTTCCAGATATTGACAATTTCACACTTGCCCAAAAGGGTTCAAAAAGTTTGCTGATCTACGGAGTCTTGCAGACGAAGCTGGAACAAACGGAAAGAGAACAGATTGACGAGCTATATTAGTTAATAGTTCGGGGCAAGTTATGAATCTCGTAGGATAGACGGTTGATTTAGGAGTTAATCCGGTAGGTCGCTAACTTTGCGGACGGCGACACAAAGAGCGACACATGTGATTTTAAGGTTGACGTAACTAACTGTAAATAAATTGAAACGCAGTAGCAAAGATGAACTATGATCCTCTCAGGAGCGAATGTTCCCTTCGTCTTAAGGTTACGTACAGCGCTCGCAACGAAGATTTTTCAGTACACCTGAAACGCCTTTTCCTGTGGCCTAAAAAAACAAAGAGCGCCTAAGGGCGCTCGTCGTTTCAAAACTGTGCCGGGTGTTTAGCCGCCCCAGCTGCGAACTTGACCGCAATCCATATGGACAAAGTTTGACCGAGAGTATTTGCCCACACCACCGGCACGACAGGAAATGGCAGCCCTGGCCATTTGCGAAACCGACCGCGACGACAGACGCAAGTCGGCGGCCTGGCCTTTCATATGCAGCGAGTTCTTGGCTACCCGGCGCGATCGCGAGCGCAGCATCGCGTTGGTCTGCGGCGAACGATAGCCCGAAAGCAGCATGTACGGTTCGTTCACGTCCAATAGATTGTGCGAGGCCGCCATGATGTCGATAGTGCGAAGATCCATGTCTTTGACCTGGTCGGTCCGCCAGTCACGCATGAAATGATTAACCTCTTTCACGGCATCCTTGATGTATTTTCCATCGACCCAATAGATCATGTCGATGCGTTCGCCGGTGCGTCCGGAATACATGCGAATACGCCGGATGTCGCCACCACCCCGAAGAAATCCTGCCGCATTGGAATAGGTCGGTGCCGACACAACTGCCGTAGCTGCGAATGCGCCCAAAAGGGCACGCCGGGTCAAGCCCGAGGTACTGCTCATCGTCATTTCAGTTTCGTCCCGTACTGTTCCTGCCTGCACACGATGTTACGCGCGCGTTCTTAATTTTTTCCCATCCCAGATGCGGGTTTTATGACACAGTCGCGAAAATCAGCCAAGAAGTCTTTCAAAGACACCTTTTCAAGGGGGAATTTTCGGCAGTTTTTTGCGCAGGTGATGCGTTTGTGTATAATTCAGAGGCATTTGGCGGCGCAATTCCGCCGGGCGATGCAAACACGCATCACGCACCGACAGATGAGCCGCGATGATACACTTGTGAATAGACAAGCTGCACGTGGCGCAATCATAGTTGATCGGCACGCATCCCAGCGGCTCAATACAAAGAATAATCAAGGCCACCCCATGTTCTCAGGTTTTCGAACGCGTACTAGTTTTGTTTTAACGGCATGTTTTCTGGCTTCAGCATCGATCGCAGGCGCAGAAACTCGGCCTACAAGTGCTTTTCAGATGGCAGTGGCGGAATATGCTCCTTCGGGGTCAGGGATTACGGAATTTTACCGGGAAAACGGATTTGCGCCGGTTTGGGTGGGAGATTCGCCGGAACATAGGGCGCGGCGGGCGCGGTTGATCAAGGCTTTGTCGGGCATTGAGATGCACGGTCTGCCGCAGGGGTCATACAGCGCTCAGGCGTTGTTGGATCAGATGCAGAACGCTCGCACAACGCGTGACCTGGGTGCTGTCGAGATCCAGTTGAGCCGCGCTTTTGTAGAATATGCTAGAAACCTGCAATCGGGCGCGTTGCGACCTTCCGCGATTGACGACGGGTTGGTGCGCAAAGTCGAGCGGACCTCGGCCAAGGACCATCTTAAGGGTCTGATCGCGGCGGAAAATGGCGGCTATTTCGATCAGTTGGCCCCGCAATCGACGCAATACCTTGCATTGATGAAGCAGAGGCTGGTTCTGGAAAACCTCGTCAACCAAGGGGGCTGGGGACCCACGGTTCCGGTGTCCAAGTTGGAGTACGGGGACACGGGATCTGATGTAATTAGGTTGCGTAACCGGCTGGTTTCCATGGGTTATCTACGTCCCACGGCCAACCCGGACTTCGACACAACCCTGTTGGGCGCCGTACAGGCGTTTCAAACAGACCATGGCCTTGAGGCTGACGGCGTTGCCGGACAAGGCACGATCACTGAACTCAACCGCAGCGCCTCGGATCGGCTTAAATCCGTTTACGTTGCGCTTGAGCGTGAACGCTGGTTGCCGCGCGAGCGTGGTGAGCGTCACATTCTGGTCAACCAGACAGATTTCTCAGCCAAGATCGTGGATGATGGTTTGATCACGTTCGAAACGCGCGCCGTGATCGGAAAGAACACGCATGACCGCCGAAGCCCCGAATTCTCGGACGAGATGGAGCATATGGTCATAAACCCGAGCTGGTATGTTCCGCGCTCAATTATCACCAAGGAATACCTGCCCAAGCTGAAATCAAACCCACACGCTGTCGGTCATATTCAGATCACCGATAGCAGCGGTCGTCAGGTCAACCGCGGTGCTGTGGATTTCACCCGTTTCAACAAGCGAAACTTCCCGTTTTCAATGCGCCAGCCACCCGGCACCAGCAACGCTCTGGGGTTGGTGAAGTTCATGTTCCCGAACCAGTACAACATCTATCTACATGATACGCCTCAGAAAAGCCTGTTTGCACGCGAGGTTAGGGCGTTTTCGCACGGTTGTATCCGTTTGGCTCAACCATTTGAGTTTGCGTATGCGCTGTTAGCCAAGCAGGAAGAAAACCCCAAGGCGTTTTTCCATCGCGTACTGAACACCGGTAAAGAAACCACGGTGCATTTGGAAAAACACGTTCCGGTTCACATCATCTATCGAACGGCCTTTATCGGGCCAAAGGGCAAGGTTCAGTATCGCCGGGATGTATATGAGCGGGATCAGAAAATCTGGGAGGCTCTGCAAAAAGCAGGGGTGGCCCTGCCGGACGTTCAGGGGTAATCAGCAGGGCAGGTCCTTAAACCGGGAAGCCCGATATGCAATACACCATCCAGCAGATTGCCGACGCCCTTGGGGCGGAAAGTCAGGGTGATACCAGCCTGATCATCGAACGCGCTGCCGAACCAGCGGAAGCTAAAACCTCTGATCTGGCAATGGCGATGTCTCCGAAATATGCCGAGGCACTGAGTGGCGGGTCTGCGCGCGCCGCCGTTGTTTGGGAAGGTGCCGATTGGCAGGAGATGGGGTTAGAGGCCGCGATTTTCGTACCTCGACCTCGTATGGCGATGGCGGGGGTTACCGCGATGCTGGATCGCGGGCAGGGCGTTGAGCCGGGAGTTCACCCATCCGCCGTGATCGACCAGACGGCAGAAATCGGAGAGGGTGCCTCAATCGGTCCGCTGGCCGTCATCGGTGCACGTGTTCGGATTGGCAAAGGTGCGGTAATTGGCCCGCATTGCGTGATCGGGATGGACGCCGTTCTGGGCGATCACACGATGTTGCGTGAAATGGTCAGCATCGGTGCCAGAGCGCAAATCGGAGACCGCTTCATCGCCCAACCCGGTGCACGGATCGGCGGCGACGGGTTCAGCTTTGTCACCCCCGAAGTGTCTGGCGCGGAAAACGCGCGCAAAACGATGGGGGATCAGGGCGACGCGCGGGCGCAAAGTTGGCTGCGCATTCACTCTCTGGGTGCCGTTGAGATCGGAGACGACGTCGAGGTCGGCGCCAACTGCACGGTTGATAATGGTACCATCCGCAATACCCGCATCGGCAACGGCTCGAAGCTGGATAACCTTGTGCATGTCGGCCACAACACCCGTGTCGGGCAGGATTGCCTATTGTGCGGTCAAACAGGCGTTTCCGGATCGGTTGAAATCGGAAATAATGTGGTTCTTGGCGGCCAGACCGGTGTGGTCGATAACATCTTCATCGGCGACGGTGTAATCGCGGGGGGCGGCACCAAAATTCTGTCTAACGTCCCCGCGGGCCGTGTGATCATGGGTTATCCAGGCATCAAGATGGATACCCATACCAATATCTACAAAGCGCAACGTCGTCTGCCGCGAATTGCCCGTGACGTCGAAGCGTTGAAAAAGGCTGTTTTCAAACAGCCCCCGAGCGATTAAATCATCCTCAACGGGATAATCAGAGGACCGACATGAGCATCACCGACCGCGTCATCGCAATCATTGCTGAGCAGGCCGTGCTTGAGCCCTCGGATGTCACACCCGAAAGCACGCTTGAAGATCTTGGAATCGACAGCCTCGGCCTAGTCGAGAGCATCTTCGCCATTGAGGAAGAGTTCGACATCTCGGTCCCGTTCAATGCCAACGAACCCGAGGCCAGCGACTTTGATATCTCGAACGTGGCAGCCATCATTGCCGGTATCGAAAAGCTCGTGTCGGAAAAGGTCTGACCAGAGTTGATGAAACGCGTTGTTATTACCGGCGCCGGGACGATCAACTCGCTGGGCCATTCCGTTCCCGATACGCTGGAAGCCATGCGCGAAGGGCGTTGCGGTATTTCGGAGCTTGAATTCCGGGATGTGGATCGGCTTTCGATCAAAATCGGTGGTCAGGTTCGGGGGTTTGAAGCGGAAGGTCGTTTCAACCGCCAACAGATGAGCCTTTATGACCGGTTCACCCAATTCACCCTAACGGCAGCCAAAGAAGCGATTGATCAGTCAGGGATCGAATTCCATGGCGATCTGGCCGCACGTTCCGGGGTTGTTCTGGGAACAGCCGGGGGCGGTGTTTCGACTTGGGACGACAACTACCGATCTGTCTACGAGGACGGCAAGAACCGCGTTCATCCGTTTGTTGTACCAAAGCTGATGAACAATGCGGCGGCCAGCCATGTGTCGATGGAGCATAACCTCAAGGGCCCAAGCTTTACTGTTTCAACGGCCTGTGCTTCGTCGAACCACGCAATGGCACAGGCGTTCCAGATGGTGCGAAGCGGTGCGGCGCCCGCGATGATCACCGGTGGGTCAGAGTCCATGCTGTGCTTTGGCGGCGTGAAGGCTTGGGAAGGATTGCGCGTCATGTCCAAGGACGCCTGCCGCCCGTTTAGCGCCAACCGCAACGGTATGGTCCAAGGAGAAGGCGCTGGTGTGTTTGTCTTTGAAGAATACGAACACGCCCGGGCACGTGGTGCCGAGATTCTGTGTGAAGTAGTTGGCTTCGCCATGTCCTCTGACGCGTCGGACATCGTCATGCCCAGCAAACAGGGTGCAGCGCGGGCCATGGCGGGTGCCCTTTCGGATGCGCGTTTAGATGCGGATCAGGTTGGCTATATCAACGCCCATGGCACTGGCACGGCTGCGAATGACAAGACCGAATGTGCAGCCGTTGCGGACGTGTTCGGGCCGCATGCGGATGACCTGATGATTTCATCCACCAAATCCATGCACGGTCACCTGATCGGCGGAACCGGTGCGGTTGAATTGTTGGCCTGTATCATGGCGCTGCGGGATGGCGTGATTGCTCCAACAATTGGCTATGAAGAGCCGGATCCGGAATGCGCGTTGGACGTTGTACCCAACGAAGCGCGGGAAGCGAAGGTTGAAGTGGCTTTGAGCAATGCTTTCGCTTTTGGTGGGCTGAATGCCGTTCTGGCACTGAAACGAATTTAAAAAAGCAGACGACAGAAATCAAAAGGCCGCCGGAATAACCCGGCGGCGTTTTTATTTGTATATGGTTCAGTTTTGGTTGGTGCCCAGCCCTTCGAAACCAGCTGTGAAACCGGCCAGCGACATATCCATTTGGATTACCTGATCGGGGAAGCGGGCAGGAACTAGTGAAAGAACCGCTTTGGTGCCAGCCTTCATTGCATCGATGTCGCCCTGGCTAAAACCCAGTTGCGCGACACAGCCGACAGGGAGGCAATGGTGATAGTTGTACAGCTTGCGTGGAGCACCGTCGATGGAAAGTGCCAGTTGTGCCTGCAGAAGGGTCTCCAGCGGTACGATCACATTGGCCCAAGCAACTGCTGCGCCACCTTCCGGAAGTTTCCCAATTGAGACTTCGGCCAATGGTTCGCCTTGTTGGCCGTTCAGGATCTGTACCAACGCGCATGGGTCCTCGCCGGTTTCAGCCTTGATGCAAGAAATTTCCCAATCTCCGGATTTTTCTTTTACGAACTGCTCTCCGACGCGCGGTCCGGAAGTACCTAAATCCAAGCCGTTGTCAGCAGGAGCAGGTTGGGTTTCTTCGGTTTGCGTTTCTTGCGCGATTGCCGCGCCGGACAACACCATGGCGGTCGTTGCGGTAAGAACGAGAAGTTTCTTGATCATGAATGCCTCGACGTGTGATTGAGCGTTTTTTGTGGGTATTAACACCCTTCTGACATGGTGTCAGGCGTTAAGCTGCACAATTGGCTGGATGTGATCGTTTTTTTTGCCAATGTCGTTCCATACCTATCAATGAAAAAGGGAGCCGGTGGAGCGGCTCCCTTCTAAAATGTTCTCCCCGTCGGACTGGCCGACTTAGTTATGGGCAGACGTTACGAAAGGCGGGCTCAGTGGTCAACTGCAAACCTGAACTTTTAATATCGTAACAAGCATTCCTTTAAAAAAACCGCGCCCGAAGGCGCGGTCAGTCGACAGGGAGGAAGTTTGCCACCCTTCACTTGTCGCAACGAAGGCGGCGAAATTGACTATCGCAGTTAAAGGTTAACTTTGTATGCTGGGGGCAGATCGGTGGAAATTAAGGCCTTATATTCATGGATAAAAACATCATTCTGGGCGGCGCGGGTGACGACTACAGCCTGCCTCAATCATTGACGCTGAAATATGCCAACCGGCATGGATTGATTGCTGGCGCGACGGGCACGGGCAAAACCGTAACGTTGCAAATTCTAGCCGAAGGGTTTTCGGAGGCGGGTGTTCCAGTGTTCCTTTCCGATGTCAAAGGCGACTTGTCCGGTTTAGCCAAGGCAGGCAGCGACACCCACAAGTTGCATCAGGCGTTTCAGGATCGTGCAGTTCGCATTGGGCTGCAGGATTATGCTTATGCTGCTTGTCCGGTGACATTTTGGGATCTGTTCGGCCAGCAAGGTCACCCGGTTCGAACAACCGTGACCGAGATGGGCCCGCTGCTGCTTTCGCGCCTTATGGACCTGAGTGAGGCTCAGGAGGGTATTCTGAATATCGCTTTCCGAGTGGCCGATGAAGAAGGAATGCCGTTGCTGGACCTCAAAGACCTTCAAGCGCTGTTGGTCTGGATAGGTGAGAACCGGGCACAATTGTCTCTTCGTTATGGCAACGTTTCGACCGCTTCGATCGGAGCGATTCAGCGGCGGTTACTGGTTCTGGAAAACCAGGGTGGGACGAACCTGTTCGGCGAACCCGCGCTGGAACTCACCGATCTGATGCGGACCGACGAAAATGGGCGAGGCATGGTGAACATTCTGGCCTCGGACAAGTTGATGGGCGCTCCGCGTCTCTATGCAACGTTTCTGTTGTGGCTGTTAAGTGAGCTTTTCGAGGAACTGCCCGAAGTCGGCGACCCTGACAAACCCAAACTGGTCTTCTTCTTTGATGAGGCGCATCTGCTGTTCGAGGATGCCCCTAAGGTTCTGGTCGACAAGGTCGAGCAGGTCGCGCGCCTGATCCGGTCCAAGGGGGTTGGTGTTTATTTCATCTCACAAAACCCGGCGGACATCCCCGAGGATATACTGGGACAACTCGGAAACCGGGTGCAGCATGCGTTGCGTGCGTTCACAGCTCGGGACCGCAAGAACCTGCGTCTGGCGGCGGAAACCTATCGTGAGAACCCGGCGTTCGATACCGAAGCTGCGATCCGTGAGGTTGGTGTGGGTGAGGCCGTGACCTCGATGTTGCAGAAAAAAGGGGTACCGGGGATTGTCGAACGCACCCTGATCCGTCCGCCCGGTTCGCAGTTGGGTCCAATCACCGAGGATGAGCGTCAGGCGATACTGTCATCCTCTCCGATGCAGTCCAAGTACGGAACGCTGAAAGACCGCAAGTCAGCGTTCGAAATCCTCCAGGCCCGCGCGGAAAAGGCGGCCCAGGACGCCGCCAAAGCGGAAGAACAGGAAGAGACGAAGACAGTGGCAGAACGCGAATTTGCCACGGCGCGCCGCTATTCCGGCGGTCGGGTTGGGCGGTCTTCGTCCCGGGTGTTGCGAAAGAAAGATACCTTTGCCACGGCCATGAGCGAAGCTGTCATCAAAGAACTCAAAGGAACGACCGGCCGCCGTATCGTCCGCGGTATATTGGGCGGGCTGTTTCGGGGCCGGTAGGTGCATGGGTGCCGCGCGGCGCCTATTTTTACTTCAGGCGGCGCTGGCCTTCTTGAATGCAATAGGCATCCGCCTCAGGAACCGACATCTTGGTGGCCGGAAAGTCAATTGCGCGATCCCATTCAACCCGGTTTTGGCGGTACAATTGGCAGGTGACCACACCTTTTGGAGTTTGAACCTTCACCGGCTCAGTTTCCAGATCCTTGGGGGACGGGATGCAGGCAGCCAAACTGGCGACTACCGGCAACATGAGGATTTTGGGAATAAACGAAGTTTTCATGTGTCGTCTTCTCACTCTCGAAATTTGGCCTGTGGTTTGAGCCAAGATGTACTATTTTAACTGAAGGCGAACTGGCGCAGGTCCAGAGCGCAGCCGACGGTAACTTGGTCTATTCGGCTTCGGTTGTTGAATCAAGAAACCGTGCCGGATATGCGGCGCGGTTTCGAATTTTCCCCGTAAAGTGGTCTATTTCTCTGGAATTAAGCCCCTTGGGCTGAATCTGAGAACAATCAGAAGTATCAGCCCCATGGTCAGCAGGCGCATATGCGCGGCGCTTTCGATCAGATGCGCTTTGAGTGCACTGCCATCGGGCATACCCGCTGTAATCAGGTTCATCAGCCATAGGCCGATGGGTTCGACCTGAACCCAGAGGAACCAGATCACGAACGCACCTAACACCGCGCCGAAGTTGTTGCCCGAGCCGCCAACGATCACCATCACCCAGACAAGGAAGGTGAAGCGCAGCGGTTGATAAGCACTCGGCGTCAACTGACCGTCCAACGTGGTCATCATCGCACCCGCGATGCCACAGATGGCTGAGCCCAGTACGAAGATTTGCAGGTGGCGGCGGGTGACGTCTTTGCCCATAGCTTCGGCCGCAACCTCGTTATCGCGAATGGCGCGCATCATGCGGCCCCAGGGGCTGTGCAACGCCTTCTGGGCCATCCACAGCAGTACCAGAAGAACGATCATGAACAGCAGCGAATAGCCCAGTTTGACCGATAGGGTCGAGGCTGTGACCGGGTCCAGCCCCAGCCATTCCGCGCGCGCGACAAAGCCGGGGTCGTTCTGCAGGTCGACCTCGTAGCCGACGACTGGGGCAGGGCGCGGGATGCCGTAGACGTTCTTGACGCCACGAGCCAGCCAATCCTCGTTCTTCAGGATCGCGATGATGATCTCGGCAATGCCTAGTGTCGCAATTGCCAGATAATCCGAGCGTAGTCCCAGAGCGGTTTTACCGATCAGCCAGGCCGCACCGGCCGCCAACAGACCTCCGGCAGGCCAGGCCAGCAGCACCGGCAGGTTCAGGCCTCCAAGGTTGCCGGCGACCGCAGGTTCAATCGCCTCGACGGCTGCCGTGTTGGGATCCAGCACGGCGCGGTAGATAAAGAACCCCGCAATCAGGATAGCGATGATCGACAGGGTCCGTACCCGGCCCTTCGGCATCTTCTGCGCAACCAGCACGGTGGCCACAACGGTCGCGGCACCCAACAGCAAGGCCAAAACGATGCCATACCCTCCGGCAGACCATGCTCCGGGCGTGGTTGGGGTCGATACCAACACAACTGCCAACCCGCCCAGCGCGACAAAGCCCATGACACCGACGTTGAACAGTCCGGCAAAGCCCCATTGAAGGTTCACACCCAGCGCCATGATGGCCGAGATCAGCCCCATGTTCAGGATCAGGATCGCGGCGTTCCAGCTTTGGGTGAATCCGGTCAGCAGGATCAACCCGCCGACCACAGCGAAAAGCAGCGTGTTTTTGACAGACTCAGTCATACTGCTTTCCCCTTAAATAGACCGGTAGGTTTGAACAGCAGTACGATCAGCAGGATCACAAAGCTGACGGCGAATTTGTAGTCGGTGGACAGGAATTGCACCAATCCCGACGGCTCCAGGTTTTCCGGCGCCAGATAAGTCAGCACCTTTTTCCAGGCATAGGTGATCGTCACCTCGGAAAAGGCGATGATAAAGCCGCCTGCGATGGCACCCAAAGGGCTGCCGAGGCCACCCACGATGGCCGAGGCAAAGATCGGCAGCAGCAGTTGGAAATAGACAAAGGGTTTGAAGCTTTTGTCGAGGCCATACAGAACGCCCGCTGTGGTCGCCAGCGCGGCAACAATGATCCATGTGATCATCACCACGCGTTCGGGGTTGATACCGGACAGCAGCGCCAGATCCTCGTTGTCGGAATAGGCGCGCATCGACTTGCCGGTGCGGGTTTTGTTGAGAAACCAGAACAGCAGCGCCACGGCGACAACGGCCACGACTACGGTAATGCCCTGAGAGGTCTTGATCGCTAGCCCCTCGCGTAGCCCGGTCATCTCCTTGAAATCACGAGCGGACACAATGAATCGCGCTCCGTCCGAGAACCTTTGGTCATCCGGCCCGATGATAAAGCGTACCAGACCGTTCATAATGAACATCACGCCCATTGAAACGATCACCAGAATGACCGGTTTGGCCTTTTGTTCTCGGTAAAAGCGATAGACTAAACGGTCGGTGATCAGCACCAGAACGATACAGCCCAGAATTGCAAAGGGCAGGGCGAGCAGAGCGGTTGGCAATGGCCCGAAACTGACCCCGACGGCTTGCAGACCCCATGTGAACAGCACGGCAATCATTGCGCCAAAGGCCATCGTGTCGCCATGAGCAAAGTTCGAAAACCGAAGGATGCCGTAGATCAGCGTGACCCCAAGCGCCCCTAATGCCAGCTGGCTGCCATAGGCAATCGCAGGCACCAGCACAAAGTTCGCAAGCGCCACAAGCGCGTTTAGTATGTCCATCTCACCTTCCCATTCCGACGGGTGCGGCCTTATGGCATAGCAGAGAGCAAAGACACAATGTTTCTGCCCTCAGAGAACGGCGGTTTCTCCTGAAAAATTCTTTAAATGCGCCACGTTTCATTGACCAAAGACGTGCGAGCGGGACCCGTCGATGTATTTCCCGAATGGAGCGGGTCGAAAACCGTATTCTCGACCCGTGTTTAGATCACATTAATTGGCAGACGTACAGGCACCGCGTTCGTTTCGTTGCTGCCCGCCAGTCGCTCGGACCTCAAGACTTCCTGTGTCGGATTTCACTGTGTAGCCGACAGTTCCACCTGCCTGAATTTGCAGAAACTCTTGCGCGCCCAAGCTGGGGATCACCATAACTTCGTGGTCTGTGCCATCTGCGTGAACCACGCCTTTGGAGCTGCCTTCAGTTTTTTTCAGAGTTACCTGACGCGCAGGGTCGAGTGGTTTGCATCCACCGGGATTGCAAATTTCGGTAATCTGGCATTCGTAAACAACATCACCTTCCGCCGGGTTTTGCGATACGGCCTGCGCGGTAGCGGGCAGAACAATAGCGGCAAGCGCTGCCAGATATTTCATAGTATGTCTCCTGAAAGGGGCGTTTGCCCGAAAGGGTTGAGAATCGCTTTTTCGATTCCCGCTGTTCGCGCGCCGTGAGTACGTGCGGAACATGGCGAAATTTTAGCCGATGACGGAGTTTCCAATTAGCTGCGGCGCAGGTTTTAGGGTGTTGTAAATGAACGATTTTAGTTTTTCTGAGCTCTGGTTATCACCAAACGCGATCACAGTTTGGCCTTAATCCTGTGGAGCAATCGGCTAGAGGTGATGAGGGACTAAGGGGAACTTGGAGAGCGCCACACGGGCGTTGAGGAAGTTAATTAGTTTTCGTCTCCGCAGAAGCCGTAAACAACCTCAATTAAGTGAGAACTCGGAAGATACTGGGTTGTCAAAGCAATTCCAATTGGTTCACCATCGGTCCGCAATTCAACGGTCGCATTCGTCAGTGTGTTCTCAACTATGCTATTCGCCACAATTGAGCGTTCATTGGATAGTCTTTTATCAACCAAAAAGTCACCGAAATGGACTCTAGAGTCTCTTGTCGATGGCACCGCGTAAGCTTGCACTTCACCGCCGTCCATTGAGATTTCCAACCAAAAGCTTCCTTCTGGACAGTCTGTGGCAGGGCAGTCTGCTCCCATGCAAATCGCTCTAACTTAACACATTCTCATTTCACAGTAGGTCCTAGGAAACGAGTCTGCTTGCGCAGGGCTCTGCAACATTAGATTCAACGAAAGAACGAGCGTGAGGACTATTTTCAGAAAGGTGGTTTTCAGCTTATCCCCCCAAGAAGCTCTTACGAACTTCGGGATCAGCCAGCAGTTCCTTGCCCGTGCCGCTATACGCATTCCGCCCCTGAACCAGCACATATCCCTTATCCGCAATCTCCAGCGCCTGCCGAGCGTTCTGTTCGACCATCAGGATCGGCAGGCCGGTGCGCGAGACCTCGATGATCCGGTCGAACAGCTCATCCATCACGATGGGCGAGACACCGGCGGTCGGTTCGTCCAGCATCAGAACCTTGGGCTGAGTCATCAACGCGCGCCCGACGGCAACCTGCTGGCGTTGACCGCCCGACAGCTCTCCGGCCGGTTGGTTGCGTTTGTCGCGCAGGATGGGGAAGAGGTCATAGACCTGCTCCATCGTCTGGCTGATATCGTCGCGGCGGATGAAGGCACCCATTTCGAGGTTTTCCTCGACTGTCATCGACGTGAAGATGTTCGAGGTTTGCGGTACGAATCCCATGCCTTTGATCACGCGGTCCTGCGGTGAGAGTTTGGTGATGTCCTCTCCGTCCAGTCGAACCGACCCGGCTCGGACGTCCAGCATTCCAAACACGGCCTTCATCGCGGTGGATTTACCGGCACCGTTGGGGCCAACGATCACGGCGATCTCGCCCTTGTCGACAGCAATGGTGCAGTCGTGCAGGATATCCGGCCCCTTGCCATAGCCGCCGGTCATGGTGTCACCGATCAGGAACGGGCCGCCCCCGACATAGTGCGTCTCACCGCTGGTCTGATGGGCGGGGGTCATCGTGCCGACGCCCTTGGGATTGGTGATCGTGGCGTCCTTGTTGCCGTGATCGTCCTGGTAGGGGTTGTCGCTCACGCTCCGGCCTCCAGCTTGTCTTTGTTTTTCAGGCCGGTGCCCAGATAGGCCTCGATCACGTGCTCGTTGGCCTTGATCTCGTCCAGAGTACCTTCGGCCAGAACCTTGCCCTCGGCCATGCAGATGACCGGATCGCAGATCTTGCCGATGAAATCCATGTCGTGCTCGATGACCACGAAGGTATAGCCGCGCTCCTTGTTCAGGCGCAGGATCGTGTCGGCGATGGTCATAAGAAGGGTGCGGTTCACGCCCGCGCCGACCTCATCCAGAAACACGATCTTGGCGTCAACCATCATGGTGCGGCCAAGCTCCAGCAGCTTTTTCTGACCGCCCGAGACCTGACCGGCTTTGTGATCGACCAGATGTTCGATGGTCAGAAACTCAAGCACCTCGTCGGCCTTGGCGCGCAATGCGCGTTCTTCATCAGCGATGCGCTTGCGGCCGAACCATGTGTTCCACAGCGTCTCACCCGATTGTGCGCCGGGCACCATCATCAGGTTCTCTCGGCAGGACATCGAGGAAAACTCATGCGCGATTTGGAACGTGCGCAACAGGCCCTTGTGAAACAACTCATGCGGGGGCAGGCCGGTGATATCCTCACCATCCATAATGACGCGACCAGAGGTCGGCGGCAGCACACCTGCGATCACGTTGAACAGGGTGGTCTTGCCGGCGCCGTTTGGTCCGATCAGGCCGGTGATCGAACCTTTTTCGATCTCCAGCGAAGCGCCATCCACCGCGTGGAAGCCGCTAAAATGCTTGTGCACGTCTTCAACGACGATCATGGTTTTCCCTTGTCTTTTCCCCGAAAACAGAGGTGCAGCCTTTTGTCACTGAAACAGCCCGGACACAAGGCCCGGGCTGTCCCGTTTGGTCTGAAATGACGCTGGATTAACGGTAATTAACCGTCTTCATCTCACCGTCGATAACTTCGATCTCACGATACGCCCCGGCGCTTTCACCGGGGCCGATCAGCTCAACGCCCGAGGCGCCGACATAGTCGATCTCCTGACCGGAGGCGAGCAGCTCCAGACCTTTGGCTAGTTCGCCCGGATAGATTTTCTCACCCGGTTCGTTGGCGACGTCCATGATCTTGCTGCCGTAATCGGCTGGGTTGCTGGAACCCGCGGCCTGCATGGCCAGCAGGAACAGCGCTGCGGCGTCATAGGATTCAGGCACAAAGATCGACGAGCCGTCAAAGCCCTCGCCCTCGGCCATGGCAAAGAACGAATCCGCGGCCTCGCTTTTCGAACCCGGTGCCTGACCGTAGGAACCATTCAGATCCGGACCGACGTTTTCGGGCAGCGAGTCACCGATCATGCCGCCCGGCAGGCCGAACGTGTCGAACGCGCCGCTGTCCAGCGACGATTGGATGATGCCCAGACCGCCTTGATCCAGATAGCCTGCCACGACCAGAATATCGCCGCCTGCCGATGCCAGCGCGCCAACTTCGGCCGAGTAGTCGGCTTTGCCGTCTTCGTGCGCCGCTACGATGGTCACTTCACCGCCCAGCGCCTCGAACGAGGATTTGATCGCCTCGGACAGACCCTTGCCGTAGTCGTTGTTGGTGTAAGTCAGAGCGATCGAGTTGACGCCACGCTCTTTCAGGATGTCGGCCATGATTTCGCCTTCGCGTGCGTCAGACGGCGAGGTGCGGAAGAACAGGTCATTGTCCTCCATCACCGACAGGCCGGGAGAGGTGGCCGATGGCGAGATCATCACCATGCCGTTCGGTACGGCGACGTTTTGCAGAATCGCGCCGGTGACGCCCGAGCAGTCACCGCCGACCAGGCCGTTGATGCCTTCGGCAACCAGACGTTCGGCGTTGGCGGTGGCCAGCGCGTTGTCGGCGCAGCCTGTGTCCGCACGTACCGGGGTCACGGTCGATCCGTCCAGCAGCTTGCCGGAGTCGGAGACTTCTTTCATCGCCAGTTCAGCACCGGCGGCCATAGCAGGCGACAGCGATTCAATCGGGCCGGTGAAACCGAACATAATGCCCAGTTTGACGTCTTCGGCCATGGCGGTGCCGGCCAGCAGAGCGGTTGCTGCAGTTGCAGTAAGCAGCTTTTTCATGAGGTTACTCCCTGAAGTGGTCTTCTTTCTGGGCACGACCCTAGGCAAGCTGTCCGGAAAAGAAAAGTCCTAACGAAAAAGTGTTTTTGAGGCCGGGAGCCCTATTTGTTTTGATGGCTGTTGGGGCGCTATTGTCGCAGAAAAGGACGGAGGACAGCGATGTTCAGGGCATTTGTGATTGTGGTTCTGGCCTGGACCAGCGCCGTTTGGGCGGACAGGTTGCAGACCTCGCAAGGGCCGGTGGAGGTCACTGAGATGGTCGGTGGGTTGGATACGCCCTGGGCCATCGGCATTTTGCCCGATGGCAGTTTTCTGGTGACCGAGCGCGACGGTAAACTGCTGTATGTCAAGGATGGCAAAACACAGCGTGTATCGGGTGTGCCCAAAGTCGCGGCAAGAGGGCAGGGAGGTTTGCTGGACGTGACCGTCGCCCGTGATTTCAACCGCAGTCGAGAAGTTTTCCTGACGTTCTCGAAACCGCAAAATGGCGGCGCCGGAACAGCTTTGGCGGTGGCGCGCTTGTCTGAGAACGGCAAGAGGCTGACAAATCTACGTGTGATCTTCGAAGCTGCTCCGGGCGAATCAGGGGGTCGCCACTTCGGTTCGCGCGTGGTTGAGTCGAATGACGGAACATTATTCGTCACGATCGGCGATCGCGGCGACCGGCCCAGCGCACAGGATCGGTCAAACCAAATGGGGACGGTCATCCGGGTAAACCGCGATGGATCGGTGCCTGCGGACAATCCTTTTGTTCAAGAAACCGGCGTACGGCCCGAGATCTGGTCTTATGGCCACCGCAACCCACAAGGGGCCGGGCTGGATGCGCGGGGTCAGCTTTGGGTCTCTGAGCATGGCGCCAGAGGCGGGGATGAGGTCAATCTGGTTCTGCCCGGTCGGAACTACGGCTGGCCGGTGATTTCGTACGGTGTGCATTATTCTGGCGAGAAAATAGGTGAGGGCACAGCGAAGCCGGGCATGGAGCAGCCAAAGCACTATTGGGACCCGTCAATGGCTCCGTCCGGGTTGATGGTGTATTCCGGCAAGCTGTGGTCGAACTGGAAAGGGGACATCTTTGTCGGCTCTTTGAAATTTGACTACATCGCGCGGTTGGCGGGATCACCGTTGCGCGAAGTTGAGCAGATCAAAGGCCCCGAGACGGAACGCGTGCGCGACATCGTCGAGGCTCCGGACGGATCGATTTGGTTCATTTCAGTAGGCCAAGGGGCGGTCTATCGCATGACGCCGGGCACTTAATGTGGTTAACCGGACAGCCTGTCCCCTTGCGCACCTCGTTCCCTGTAAGGAGTGGTGTTGTAATGCGCCCTGTAGCATTTTGAAAAATGCGACGGGCTAGCAAAACCACAGGCCAGCGCCACGTTGATCACACTCATATCCGTCTGCATCAGCAAGTTGCGCGCCTTGTGCAGCCGCAATTCCATATAGTAGCGCTTGGGCGAGCGGCTGAGGTAGCGGCGGAACAGCCGTTCCAGTTGTCGCGTGGACATGCCCACGTCTTTTGCAAGAATCGAAGGCGAAATCGGCTCTTCGATGTTTTTTTCCATCATCAGGATGACTTGACTCAGCTTGGGGTGACGCACGCCAATGCGGGTCGGGGTCGACAGGCGTTGGGTGTCCTGATCGGTCCGGATCGAGGAATAGATCATCTGATCCGCCACCGCGTTGGCAAGGTCTTCGCCATAATCGTCGGCGATGATCTTCAGCATCAGGTCAATGGATGATGTACCACCCGCTGTCGTCATCCGGTTTGCATCGATGATAAACACGGACTTGGTCAGTTCAACCTCATCGAATTCCTCAACGAAACTGTCCGCGTTTTCCCAGTGGATCGTGGCGCGCTTGCCGTCCAGCAGCCCGGCTTTGGCGAGCGTATAGGCTGCAGTGCACAGGCCGCCGATGCGCAGGCCCCGCCGCGCCTCGCGCCGTACCCAGTTAAGCACCTTCTTGGTGGTGGCGGCCTGCACGTCGACGCCGCCACAGATCAACACAACATCGTCGCGTTGAAGCTCGACCAGATCGGAGTCCAATTCGAACGTGGTCCCGGCCGAACAATTGACCGTTTCGCCACCTTCGCCCATCAGGGTCCAAGTATACAGCGTCTTGTCCGCCATACGGTTGGCAATCCGCAGGCTGTCCAACGCCGAAGCGAATGACAGCAGCGAGAATTTGTCCAATAGGACAAATACGAAATTTCGCGGGTTGGCCGCAGTGTCTTCCACCGTGACAACTTGGCGTTGCTCTTGCATGGCGAGGTGTCCTTGATTCGGCGCTTCGAGACATTACGTCCGGCGACAGATTTGGCAGCCACCATGATCAAAGCTTGTTTCCCGCGTCAAGAGGCCCAAATCGGATATGGTCAGTCTTCAATGCATTTTGTATAGAGACGACCTGACTACTTCAGCGGAGATCAAAGCTATGACCGAATGGCAAAAAACGAACTGGCGCAACAAGCCCCGGGTTCAGATGCCAGACTATACCGACGAGGCCGCTTTGGCCAAGGTCGAGGCTCAGCTTTCACAGTATCCCCCGCTGGTCTTTGCCGGTGAGGCGCGGCGTCTCAAGCAACATCTGGGTGCCGCCGGTCGCGGCGAGGCCTTCCTGCTGCAGGGTGGGGATTGTGCTGAAAGCTTCGAACAATTCAGCGCGGACGCGATCCGTGACACCTTTAAGGTGATGCTGCAAATGGCAATGGTGCTGACCTATGGCGCCAAGGTGCCGGTGGTGAAAGTGGGCCGTATGGCCGGCCAATTTGCCAAGCCACGCAGCGCCCCGACCGAGGTTGTGGATGGTGTGGAACTGCCCAGCTACCGTGGTGACATCATCAACGAATTGGCCTTCACGCCCGAAGCACGTATCCCGAATCCCGGTAAGATGCTGCAGGCCTACACCCAGGCCGCCGCAACACTGAACCTGCTGCGCGCATTTTCGACCGGTGGTTTTGCGGATATGAGCATGGTGCATTCCTGGACGTTGGGTTTCACCGACGATCAGGATGTCAGCAAATACTCGGAAATTGCCGACCGCATTCAGGACACGATCGACTTCATGCACGCCGCCGGGATCACGGCGGACACCACGCATGAGTTCTCGACCGTCGAGTTCTACACCAGCCATGAAAGCTTGCTGCTGGAATACGAAGAGGCGCTGACCCGTCTTGATTCGACCTCTGGCAACTGGCTGGCCGGTTCCGGCCACATGATCTGGATCGGCGACCGCACCCGTCAGCCTGACGGCGCGCATGTGGAGTTCTGTCGCGGCGTGCTGAACCCGATTGGTTTGAAATGTGGTCCCACGACCACCGCCGAAGATCTCAAGGTTCTGATGTCCAAACTGAACCCCGAGAACGAAGAAGGTCGTCTGACTCTGATCGCACGTTTCGGCGCGGGCAAAGCAGGTGAGCACCTGCCGCGTCTGGTTCAGGCTGTTAAAGAAGAGGGCGCCAAGGTGACTTGGGTTTGCGACCCGATGCACGGCAACACGATCAAATCAGCGACCGGCTACAAAACCCGTCCGTTCGATTCCGTGCTGCGCGAGGTGCGTGACTTCTTTGGCGTGCATCAGGCCGAGGGCACCATCCCTGGTGGCGTACATTTTGAGATGACCGGTCTGGACGTCACCGAATGCACTGGCGGCGTGCGGGCTGTGACCGAAGAGGATCTCTCGGATCGTTACCACACCGCTTGCGATCCGCGTCTTAACGCGTCGCAATCGTTGGAACTGGCATTCCTTGTTGCTGAGGAGCTGACCAATCTGCGCCGCAAAGGCAACAAACGCGCGGTCAGCTGAGTTTAGGGTTAGGGCAAATTGCAAAAGAAAGGCGGGCCGTTTGGTCCGCCTTTTTCGTTGGGATCAGTCGTCACGGGACGAAACCAGTCGCAGATGTGATCCGGGGCGTTTGAACGCATCCTGTTCCTCGGCAAAACCGGTAAGTTCGCGTTCCACCTGTTGCCGCGGCGCCTGAACGTCTGATACTGCCCGAACGCGGTTGTCGGGAATGGTGAATCGACGCGGCGTTGCGCCGATTGCGCCGTCACAGACCATCACGCCCAGCACGCGGCTCACATCGCCAAGGTCGCTTTTCAACGGCAACAGGATCATGCGGGCCTGAAATTGGGTGCGACCCAGTCTGCCAGCCGACATCAGGCCAAGCTCGGCAATTGCGGGCAGGGCAAAAACCTGTTCGAGCACATCCGATATCTGCCCACGGGCTTTGGGTTCGAAAAACGCGGTCAGGGGCATTCCGCGAACCTCCATGCCAGCCAGTTTGGTCAAATGGCTTCCGGCCAGACGAAACCGGGCCAGCCCCGGCGCGATACGCTCCAGAATGAAGGTGTATTCCAGAACGTTCTCAAGTCCGCGCGGGTCGATCTGCGATCGCTTGGGCACGCCGTCACCTGTCAGAAGCGCAGTCCAGTACGCTTCGACCTGTCGGATGGGCGAGAGGCTGCGCCCGCTGTCAAAACGATCCATTGCGACGATCTTTCCAAAACTTGAACCGGAGCCATTTCCGAAAAAGGTTTTCATTTTCATCACCCTAGCATCGATTGACCGTCATTTTCC
Organism: Ruegeria sp. CH8; assembly: GCF_056536985.1. Lineage (NCBI taxonomy): Bacteria > Pseudomonadati > Pseudomonadota > Alphaproteobacteria > Rhodobacterales > Roseobacteraceae > Ruegeria > Ruegeria sp. CH8. Next base: position 151,002 of record NZ_JBQFQR010000014.1, read on the forward strand.
TAAAATGCCAGATACCGGGACCATTTTCGCCCGACCAGCTACTGGCTTTGGTCAGATTGACACGGGTTAAGTCAATTTTGGAGGAATTCTTTAACGAATGGTTAACTTCTGGAGATCGGCTCAAAGTGAGCAAACTCTTGCCCTGCGCCTGCCGATAGCATTAGGTGCACCAAGCGAGCAGACAGGGGCAGCTAAGATGATCAGATCCATGACCGGTTTCGCCTCGGGCAAGGGGGCATTTGGGCCCCATAGCTGGACGTGGGAGCTGCGCAGTGTGAACGGCAAGGGGCTGGATATGCGCCTACGCGTGCCCGACTGGCTGACCGGGCTCGAAGCTGCCTTGCGCGCGCAAATCTCAAAAGCGTTGAGCCGGGGTAATGTCACCCTGTCGTTGAAGCTGAGCCGCGATGAAACTGCGCCTGATCTCGCCCTGAACGAAACCGCCATGGCTGCCGCGCTAACCGCGCTGGCGCGCACACAGGAAATGGCTGCGGCCAGCGGTGTCACGCTGGCCCCGTCATCGGCGGCTGACCTGATTGGCATCAAGGGGATGCTGGAGGCCGGCAGCGATGTCGATGACCCCGCGCCGTTGGTCGAGCAGTTGACGAAAGAACTTGCCCCGCTTTTGGCGGCCTTTGTCGACATGCGCCAAACCGAGGGCAAGGCGCTGGCCGACATTCTGGACGGGCAACTGACGCAGGTGGCTCAACTGACCGAACAGGCGGCGGAGCTGGTCGAGCAACGCAAGGACAAAACCGCCGAGGCGTTGCGGGAAAATCTGGCGCGTGTGCTGGACAATGCGCAGGGAGCCGATCCGGACCGGGTGGCGCAGGAACTGGCGCTGCTTGCCGTGAAAGCGGATATCACCGAGGAAATCGACCGCCTGAAAGCGCATGTCGTGGCCGCGCGGGATTTGCTGTCACAGGACACAGCCGTCGGACGCAAGCTGGACTTTCTGATGCAGGAGTTCAACCGCGAGGCCAACACGTTGTGTTCGAAAGCGCAAAGCGCCGATCTGACCTCGGTGGGGCTTGAGTTGAAGGCGGTAATAGACCAGATGCGCGAACAAGTGCAAAATGTTGAATGATTATGGGAACGACTGACATGGCAGATCGCCGCGGCCTACTTATCATCCTGTCTTCGCCTTCGGGCGCGGGGAAATCTACTCTGGCCCGTCGGCTGATGGCGTGGGACGAAGGGCTGGAGTTTTCGGTCTCGGCCACAACCCGTGCGGCCCGTCCGGGTGAAGAGCATGGGCGTGAATATTACTTCCTGTCCGAGGATGAGTTCAAACAGCAGGTCGCTGACGGGCAGATGCTGGAACATGCCCACGTGTTCGGCAACTTCTACGGATCGCCAGTCGCACCGGTGCGCGAGTCGATCAACAGCGGTCGGGATGTCTTGTTCGATGTGGACTGGCAGGGCGATCTGCAGATACGCAATTCTGATCTGGGTAAGCACGCACTCTCGATCTTCATTTTGCCGCCTTCGATCCCCGAACTGCGCCGCCGCCTGGAATCGCGCGGGCAGGACAGTGAGGACGTGATAGGGAAACGGATGCAAAAAAGCTGGGATGAGATCAGCCACTGGGGCTACTACGACTATGTGCTGGTCAACGACGATCTGGACGCGACCGAGGAAAAGCTGAAAACCATCGTCAGTGCCGAACGGATGCGCCGTATCCAGCAGCCAAACCTGCAAAACCACGTGCGCAATCTGCAAAACGAATTCGAGGGGCTGTCATGACCATCTACGCCTTGGGGGAACACGCGCCGCAAATCCACGAGGATACATGGGTCGCGCCCGACGCCAATCTGGTCGGGAAGGTGGTGTTAGAGCAGGGGTCCTCGGTCTGGTTCGGTTGCACAATCCGCGCTGACCATGAAGAGATTCGAGTGGGCGAGGGCAGCAACGTTCAGGAAGACTGCATCATGCATATCGATGCCGGATTCCCGCTGACCATCGGTAAGAACTGCACCATCGGGCATAAGGTGATGCTGCATGGCTGCACGATCGGGGAAAACACGCTGATCGGGATGGGAGCCATTGTTCTGAACGGGGCGAAGATCGGCAAAAATTGCCTGATCGGGGCAGGGGCATTGATCACCGAGGGTAAGGAAATTCCCGACAATTCGCTTGTCATGGGGGCGCCCGGCAAGGTCGCGCGGCAACTGGATGAGGCGGCGGCGCAGAAAATCACCCTCAGCGCGCTGCACTATCAGCAGAACATGCGCCGGTTTCGTAATGAGATGAAGCCCGTGGTCTAGTCTGGAAAGATTGAGATAATGTCAGACGACCTGCTCGCCGAATTTGTCGCGGCCATTCCGATGCCCGCTCTGATGGTCGATCAGACAGAGCGAATCATTGCCGCCAATACGGACGCGAAGACCCTGTTGGCGCAGAATATCGTCGGTCGGCATTTCGCGACGATCCTGCGGCAGCCACAGGTGATTGAGGCGATTGAACAGGCTCTGCGCACCAAAGGTCCGGCCAAGACACGGCACTTGTCCAATGACGGCGCGCAAGACACCACGTTCGAGGTCGAATGCCGCTATCTTAACGGTGTCGGCGCGGTGTCCGGCGGGGCGATGCTGGCGATCTTTCAGGACGTCACGCATGTTGAGCAGGCCAGCCAGATGCGCCGCGATTTCGTTGCCAATGTTAGCCACGAATTACGCACGCCTCTGACCGCTTTGATGGGGTTTATCGAAACGCTGCGCGGTCCGGCCCGCGAAGATGCAGCAGCCCGCGACCGTTTCCTGCAAATCATGACCGATGAGGCCAACCGGATGAACCGGCTGGTGGGGGATTTGCTGTCCCTGAACCGCGTCGAAAGCGAAGAGCGTGTGCGGCCGAAAGAACAGCTTGAGCTGACCGGCCTGCTACAGTCGACGCTGAACTCTCTGCGCCCTCTGGCCGAGGATGCTGAGGTACAGTTGACGCTGATGGCTCCGGACGATCCTGTATCGCTGATAGGGGACAATGATCAGCTACGCCAAGTCTTCACCAACCTGATTGAGAACGGCATCAAATACGGTGGCAGCGGTGGCAGCGTCGAGATTCGCGTGCTGCCATCGGACCGTGATTCTGCAATGCGGGGTCCGGCGGTTCGGGTTCAGGTGATCGACAAGGGGCCGGGCATTGATGCGGTCCATCTGCCGCGCCTGACCGAACGATTCTATCGCGCTGACAGCCACAGGTCCCGGCAACTGGGCGGGACGGGGCTGGGCCTTGCCATCGTGAAACACATCATCAATCGCCATCGCGGGCGGTTACGGGTCGAAAGCGATCTGGGTAAAGGCGCGACATTCACCGTTATTCTGCCGCGGTGACCCCTTAAATTCACAGTGATCAAAGCGGTTTCGTTTACCTATGTGAACGCTGCATGTCTGCTTTGCGTCAGGTCAGTAAGAAATTATGTCGACTGTCATAAACCTGTTACAAACCTGTCACAAAAGGCTTACGCACGCTCCTTAGAGGTGCCTGCAAGATCATCATGGGGGTGATCACCAACTACATTCTCAAGGAGACTGAAATGTCCTTTGTAAAACTGTCGGCTTCGGCTCTTGCCATCGCTGCTGTCTCGGCCACTGCGGCCGCCGCTCGTGATCAGGTTCAGGTTGCCGGTTCCTCGACCGTTCTGCCTTACGCTTCGATCGTTGCAGAAGCCTTCGGTGAAAATTTTGACTTCCCGACACCGGTTGTTGAGTCGGGCGGTTCCTCGGCGGGCCTGAAGCGTTTCTGTGAAGGTGTTGGTGAAAACACCATCGACGTTGCAAACGCATCGCGCGCCATCCGCGAAAAAGAAATCAAAGCATGTGCCGAAAACGGCGTCACCGACATCATCGAAGTCCAGATCGGTTATGACGGCATCGTTTTTGCATCCGACATCAACGGCAACTCGTTCGAGTTCACGCCGGAAGACTGGTACAAAGCCCTGTCCGCTCAGATCGTTGTTGACGGCCAGCTGGTCGATAACCCGAACAAGACCTGGGCCGACGTGAACCCCGCGTTCCCGGCGCAGCCGATCGCAGCCTTCATCCCCGGCACCAAGCACGGCACCCGTGAAGTGTTCGAAGACAAGGTGATCCTGGCTGGTTGTGAGCACCTGGGCGACTTCGACGTCTACAAAGCTGCCAACGGCGACGACAAGAAAGCTGCTGAAAAAGCCTGTATCGCTCTGCGTACCGACGGCGTTTCGGTCGACATCGACGGCGACTACACCGAGACCCTGGCCCGCATCGACAGCAACAAAGATGGCATCGGCGTCTTTGGTCTGGCGTTCTATGAGAACAACACCGACAAGCTGCAGGTCGCGACCATGTCCGGCATCGTGCCTTCGACCGAGTCGATCGCTTCGGGTGAATACCCCGTGTCGCGCCCGCTGTTCTTCTACGTGAAGAAAGCCCATATCGGCGTGATCCCCGGCCTGAAAGAATATGCTGAGTTCTTCGTCGCTGACGAGATCGCAGGCCCCGACGGCCCGCTGGCCGAATACGGTCTGGTGTCCGATCCGGAACTGGCAAAGGTTCAGGAAGCTGTTTCCAGCGAAACCGTTCTGGGCGGCGGCTCCTAATCAACCTTGTGAACGGAACCGGGGCGTTTTATGCGCGCCCCGGTTCTTTTTGACTCCATCTCTGCCATCCCCACGGAGTACTCATGGCGTTATCCTGGCTATTGCTTATCCTGCTTGCGCTGGCAGTGATCGGATATTTCACGGGTCGGTCCCGTGCCTTGGCAAGCGCGGGAGGTGACGCCCGCGAATTGCACTCTTTGCCCTCTTACTACGGCTACAACGTTGCCATGACGGCGCTTGTTCCGGCTTTGGGCGTTCTGATTGTCTGGCTTCTGGTGCAACCGATGATCGTCAATAGCACCGTATCCGGTCTCATCCCCGATCAGGCGATTCCTGTAGGGTCGGATCGTGGCTTGATCATGAGCGAAGTGCGCCGCGTGGCCGATGGCCTGAGCGGTGCAGTTGCAACAGGTGCTGTGACTGAAACACAGGCACAGGACGCGAATGCGGATATTGATGAACTGACCAAGGCTCTGAAAGACGCCGGGCAGGTCCTGACGCAGGATATCACCCAGCCCATTCTGGTCGCGGCTCAGAAATACCGCAGCATGACCGGGACTGGGTCGGTGGCGATGCAGGTTATCGTTCTGGCGCTGGCTCTGCTGGGTGCAGCCTTTGCATATGTGCGGACGCACAAGGAATTCCGCGCCCGTAACGTGGTCGAGCAGGGCGTTCTGGCTCTGCTGTTGTTGGCTGCGTCGATTGCGATCCTGACAACGGTCGGCATCGTGTTGTCGATGCTGTTCGAAACCATGAACTTCTTCCAGCTGCATTCGTGGAAAGACTTCTTCTTCGGCAGCACCTGGGCCCCGAACTTCCGCGGAGGCAGTGAGCTGTCGATCCTACCGTTGCTGTGGGGCACGCTTTACATCTCGCTGATCGCGCTGCTGGTGGCCGTGCCCATTGGCCTGTTCGCCGCGATCTACCTGTCAGAATATGCCTCGGGTGCAACCCGAGCGCTTGCCAAGCCGCTGCTTGAGATACTCGCCGGTATTCCGACAATCGTTTACGGTCTGTTTGCCTTGCTGACAGTAGGCCCGGCGCTGGTGGCTCTGTTCGGAGAGGGCGGGGCGCTTGGGGTGGGCTGGATGGCCAGTTCCAACGCGGTTCTGACGGCGGGTCTGGTCATGGGCATCATGCTTATCCCGTTTGTCTCGTCGCTGTCGGACGACATCATCAACGCGGTGCCGCAGTCGATGCGCGATGGCTCTCTGGGGCTGGGTGCGACCAAATCCGAAACCGTACGTCAGGTGGTTCTGCCCGCCGCGCTGCCGGGCATCGTGGGTGCTATCCTGCTGGCAGCCAGTCGCGCCATTGGTGAGACCATGATCGTGGTGATGGCCGCCGGTGCGATCGCCAAATTCTCGGGCAACCCGTTCGAAGCGATGACCACCATCACCACCCGGATCGTCAGCCAGTTGACCGGTGATACCGACTTTGCCAGCCCCGAAACGTTGGTGGCCTTTGCGCTGGGTCTGACCCTGTTCATCATCACGCTGGGGCTGAACATCTTCGCCCTCTACATCGTACGCAAGTACCGGGAGCAGTACGAATGACCGATATTTCCCAAAACCCAGACGCTGCTCCTACGGCGAAGCCGAAAGGCGGGTCGCTGTTTGAAAAGGACGCGCGCACCAAACGCCGTAACGCTGCCGAAGGTCGGTTCAAACTATATGGCATCGCGGCCATCGGTATCGGCCTGCTGATGCTGGTCGTTCTGGTGACCAACATCGTTACCGCCGGTACGGGCGCATTCCAGCAGAGCTTTCTTGAGCTTGATGTCGAACTGAAAGAAGACAAGCTGGATAAGAAGGGCAATCGAAATATCGAGGACATCAAGAAGGTTTCGACCTTTGGCTATGCGCCTCTGATCGCTTCGGCGTTGGAAGCCGAAGTACAAAAGCTGGGCATCCAGACGGACCTGTCGCCCAAGGACATGGGCAAGATCTTGTCCAAGGCCGCACAGGCCGAATTGCGGGACTATGTTATCTCGAACCCTGATGAGATTGGCAAAACCGTCAGCTTCCGTTTTCTGGTCAACAGCCGCGTCGACGGCTATATGAAAGGTCGCGTAACGCGCGAGTCCATCGCCAACGACAAGAGCATCACCACCGCTCAACTGGATTTCGTAGACCAACTGCGGGACGCGGGTGTGCTGTACAAGGCCTTTAACCCGGACTTCATCTTTGGCGCAGACGCATCCGACCAACGGCCCGAGGCTGCGGGGATCGGTGTATCCATGCTGGGCTCGCTGTTCATGATGTTCGTGGTGTTGGCGTTGGCGTTGCCCATTGGCGTTGCGGCCTCGATCTATCTTGAGGAATTCGCGCCGCAGAACCGCCTGACGGATATTATCGAGGTCAACATCTCGAACCTGGCCGCTGTTCCGTCGATCGTGTTCGGTATCCTTGGTCTGGCCGTGTTCATCAACTACATGCACCTGCCGACCTCGGCACCGCTGGTGGGTGGTCTGGTGCTGACGCTGATGACTTTGCCGACGATCATCATCTCGACCCGCGCGTCGCTGAAAGCGGTTCCGCCGTCGATCCGGGATGCGGCGCTCGGGGTAGGGGCCTCGAAAATGCAGGCGGTGTTCCACCATGTGCTGCCGCTGGCCGCGCCCGGCATTCTGACCGGCACCATCATCGGTTTGGCGCAAGCGCTGGGGGAAACCGCGCCGCTGCTGCTGATCGGGATGGTGGGCTTTATCGCCTCGAACCCTCCGGACGGGCTTGTTGCTGGCTTCCTGTCGCCAAACTCGGCCATGCCCGCGCAGATCTACGAGTGGTCCAAACGTGCCGACCCGGCCTTTTACGAACGCGCATGGGGAGGGATCATCATCCTGTTGATCTTCCTCGTGACAATGAACACCATCGCGGTCATCTTGCGCCGCCGCTTTGAACGCCGCTGGTAAGGGGTGCTTAAGATGAATGACATGACACGAGTGGAGAGAGCTGTGGACTCCAAAGCAATTAAGATCGCCGCGAACAAGGTTCAGGTCTACTACGGCGAAACCCACGCCATCAAAGACGTGGATGTGCGGATCGAAGATAAGACCGTAACGGCCTTTATCGGCCCGTCGGGCTGCGGCAAGTCCACGTTTCTGCGCTGCCTGAACCGGATGAACGACACCATCGACATCTGCCGGGTCGAGGGCGACATTCTGCTGGACGGTGAAGACATCTATGACAAGCGCGTCGACCCGGTGCAGCTGCGCGCTAAGGTGGGCATGGTGTTCCAGAAACCGAACCCGTTCCCCAAGTCGATCTATGACAACGTCGCCTACGGTCCGCGCATCCATGGCCTTGCTAAGAACAAGGCAGAACTGGATGAGATCGTTGAGAAATCCCTGCGTCGCGGAGCGATTTGGGATGAGGTCAAGGACCGTCTAGATGCCCCCGGCACTGGCCTGTCCGGCGGTCAGCAGCAGCGTCTGTGCATTGCACGCGCTGTCGCGACCGAACCCGAAGTTCTGCTGATGGACGAACCGTGCTCGGCGCTGGACCCGATTGCAACCGCGCAGGTCGAGGAACTGATCGACGAACTGCGCTCGCGTTATTCGGTGGTGATCGTGACCCACTCGATGCAACAGGCCGCGCGGGTCAGCCAGAAAACCGCCTTCTTCCACCTTGGGAACCTCGTCGAGTTTGGCGAGACAGGTCAGATCTTCACCAACCCCGAAGACCCCCGCACGGAAAGCTACATCACCGGCCGGATCGGCTGAGCACAGGTATTCAGATATGACCGAACAACATATTGCATCTGCTTTCGACCGCGACCTTGAGGCGATTCAGGCCCACATCATGAAGATGGGCGGCCTTGTCGAAGCCGCCATCATGAGCGCGGCGCGTTCGTTGGAAACCCGGGATGAAGAACTCGCCCAGCAGGTCCGTCAGGGCGACAAGGCCATTGATGCTCTGGAAGAATTGATCGACGAAGAAACCGCTCGTCTGATTGCATTGCGGGCTCCCACCGCCAGCGATTTGCGTTTGGTTCTGTCGGTTCTCAAAGTGTCCGGCAACCTTGAACGTATTGGTGATTATTCGAAAAACATCGCCAAGCGGACAACGGTTTTGGTCAATGCCGGCGAAATCAATGGCAGCGCCGCCGCCCTGCGCCGCATGGCGCGCGAGGTTGAACGGATGCTGCGCGATGCGCTGGACGCCTATATCCAACGAGACGCCGAGCTGGCCACCGATGTCATAAACCGCGACGAAGAAGTGGACCAGATGTACAACGGCCTGTTCCGCGAGTTCCTGACCTTCATGGCCGAGGACCCGCGCAACATCTCTTCCTGTATGCACCTGCATTTTATTGCCAAGAATATCGAGCGTATGGGCGACCATGTAACCGCAATTGCCGAGCAGGTTGTCTATCTCGTGACCGGTGAACGCCCGACCGAGGCGCGCCCGAAAGCCGATATAACCTCGCAATCCGCCTAGGAGTTTGACGAATGTCCGCTGATCAACCGACCGTACTGGTTGTCGAGGATGAACCGGCACAGCGCGAAGTGCTGGCCTATAACCTCGAAGCTGAAGGGTTCCGCGTGTCCAAGGCCGCCAGCGGCGACGAAGCCATGCTGTTGGTCGACGAAGAACACCCGGATATCATCGTGCTGGATTGGATGATGCCAAACCTCAGCGGCATCGAGGTTTGTCGCCGTCTGAAATCCCGCCCGGATACGCGTTCGATCCCGATAATCATGCTGTCCGCTCGCACCGAAGAAGTTGATAAAGTGCGCGGACTGGAAACCGGCGCCGATGACTATGTGGTCAAGCCGTATTCGGTGGTCGAGCTGATGGCGCGCGTGCGGACGCAATTGCGTCGTGTTCGTCCCGCGACTGTTGGCCTGCGACTGGAGTTTGACGATATCATCTTAGATTCGGAAACGCACAAAGTCAGCCGCGACAGCAAGCCTTTGAAACTGGGTCCGACCGAGTTCCGTCTGCTGAGCACCTTCATGGAAAAACCGGGCCGGGTCTGGAGCCGCGAGCAACTGCTCGACCGGGTCTGGGGTCGCGATATTTATGTCGATACGCGCACCGTTGACGTCCATATCGGCCGTCTGCGCAAAGCACTGACGCAACATGGCGGCGAAGACCCGGTGCGCACGGTTCGTGGGGCCGGATACGCGCTGGGGTAAAAGCCGGGGCAGGGGTATGAGTTTTGCTCATGGTCGGATGCGAAACTCTTACTGTCTTTTAGTCCGGGGCCGGGTTAGGTTGCGTAGAAGCTGACTAAGCGGAGATGCATCATGAACGCCCCTAACACCAAGCCAACTCTCCGAGCCAAAGACGCGCCTGACATGGGCAAGTTCGCATGGGATGATCCGTTTCGTCTGTCGGACCAGTTGAACGAAGACGAACGCATGATTGCGGCCAGCGCGCAGGCTTATGCGCAGGAAAAACTGCAACCGCGCGTGACAGAAGCGTTTCAAAACGAAGAAACGGACCCCGAAATTTTCCGTGAAATGGGCGACATGGGCTTATTGGGCACCACGATCCCCGAGGAATATGGTGGGCTTGGGGCAGGGTACGTCTCTTACGGTTTAGTCGCTCGTGAAGTCGATCGTGTAGATTCCGGCTATCGCTCGATGATGTCGGTGCAAAGCTCTTTGGTTATGTATCCGATCTATGCCTATGGCAGCGAGGAACAGCGCCGGAAATACCTGCCGAAACTGGCCAGTGGCGAATGGATCGGTTGTTTTGGCCTGACCGAGGCTGACGCAGGCTCTGACCCGGCCGGAATGAAAACAAAGGCCGAGAAGATTGACGACGGCTATCGTCTGACCGGTAGCAAGATGTGGATCTCGAACGCACCGATTGCGGATGTGTTTGTGGTGTGGGCCAAGTCCGATGCCCATGATGGCAAAATTCGCGGTTTTGTGCTGGATAAGGGCCTCAAAGGTCTGAGTGCGCCTAAAATTCAGAACAAACTAAGCCTGCGCGCCTCGATCACCGGCGAGATTGTTCTGGACGGTGTTGAGGTCGATGAATGCGCGCTGCTGCCGCATGTTCAGGGCCTCAAGGGTCCGTTTGGCTGTTTGAACCGCGCGCGATATGGCATCAGTTGGGGGGTTATGGGGGCCGCCGAATCCTGTTGGCACGCCGCGCGTCAATACGGACTGGATCGGAAACAGTTCAATCGACCGCTGGCACAGACACAGCTGTATCAACGAAAGCTGGCGGACATGCAGACCGAAATCGCCTTGGCGCTGCAAGCGAGCCTACGCGTTGGCCGTCTGATGGATCAGGCCGAAGCCGCGCCCGAAATGATCTCGATCGTCAAACGTAACAACTGCGGCAAAGCGCTGGATATCGCGCGGATGGCGCGAGACATGCACGGGGGCAACGGGATCTCTCTGGAGTTCCAGGTTATTCGACACATGGTCAACCTAGAGACGGTGAACACCTATGAAGGCACGCATGACGTGCACGCGCTGATCCTTGGCCGGGCGCAAACCGGGCTGCAAGCGTTCTATTGATTTGTTGCAACCAAGTAGAAATGTCCCTGGGTCTGCAAAGTAGAAATGTCCCGGTTGCCGGGAAACGGTAGTGCAGCCTGGCAGGGTGGAGAC
>NZ_JBQFQR010000015.1:0-149530 GCF_056536985.1 Ruegeria sp. CH8
CGCACCGTATTTCTGACTGGGAAGGCGAGGTTGCCTTGCCCGCTAGGGATTGAAACTCGAACTGAAATGGTCGGGGATGATGCTGATTTGATAGGTTGGCAAAGCCCGCATTGGGCTCGTTGTCGCCTTTCGTTACTTTTCACATTAATGACAGGTGGCAGCCCAAAGCGGACCTTTAATATCCAACTTTGCAATTCAAGTATTGCGAGCAATGCGGGTCATAAGGGCATTGCAAGCTGAACGTTTTTGCTGAGCCCCGATATCATGATCGACTGCCTATTAGTTCTATTTTCTTGCCTCTTTTGCTCGTCGTCCACGACCTTTTCGACCACGCGGTCCCGCAAAGCATAGCATTTCAAAAAGTGACGCAAAGGGTATCGTCCAGTAGGGCATAGTCTTTCTCCATAACAAAGGTCGACGATGCTCACGCTGCCCGAGCCCGTGGCCGAAACCCACGGACCACAACCGTAGAAACCTGTAAGAAACCCGTAAGAAGCTTGGGCAAAGCGAAGACTTTTGGCATGCTGGTGCTGTTGAACCCAGCAGTTACCAATACCAAAATGAAAAATTGGACGTCTCTTTTTGCTCAGAAACTACGTTCCCATCGAATTGGCAGCGGTCGCCATGGCCGTATGACGCAAGAGGAACTGGCGATGATACTCAACGTAAGTGTTGACGCCATTAGCAAATATGAGCGGTCGCTGTCGTATATTCGTGGTGATCTTGAGTACCAACTGCAAGAAAAGCTCGGTTGGAGCTTAGAGGATGTGGTTGCTTGCCGAGCGGATTGGGAGGCCGGGCGACCACAACATTCAGGGTCTGCCTATCGTTTGTTAAACAATCAGGAAGTGCTTAACGAATTCGGTGGCTCCTCATCTGCGGTAACACAATCTGTGGCATGCATGGAGGTGGACCATGGAGATCGCTTACCCAGTGGGTTTTCAGCCGCTGATACGGTATGGCGTGACATACAAAAATCGGGCCTTTTGTCTGGACCCTATGTAATGCTTGGGTCGAAAATCGTTGGACACGTTGGCTTGATATTTCCAAAGTCTGATCCCGAAAAACGTTTCTTTGAACTGCTGTTCGATGAAGCGGAGCTTACACCGGATCATCTGAAACGTCCTTTGCTACCAGGGGACTACTTCGCATATTGCCCAGCGATTTATGTTGCGCGTGGACATGAGAATGCAACTCGCTTGCTCCTCTCAGGTTTTGTTTCAGAGCTGGAAGAGCTTCTCGAAAGAGAGATCTTTATTCGTGAGATTGGGGCAATCTCAGTGAACAGTCTTGGCAGGCAATTGTGTGAGGATCTTGGCCTCAAGTTTCTTGGAGCTCACCAGAGATACACTGGTTTCGGGGTCTGGACTTTGCATTGCTCGGATATAGCCAATTCAATTGTTGGGCGTCGAAGTGCTAAACTTCGAGATGCTTACCTAAACACACTCCCACCAAGTTGACGCTGAAAGTTTCCAGTTCCGCTTCGGGCTGAGATGCTCAACCAAACGAACTAGCGGTATTGCGAAGTGTCCGAGCGACTTGGCCTGGAAGCTCACTTTCGTCATCTTGGGCGAAAAAAGCATATGCTGCGAAGGCAATACACCTTGACGAGGCCTACAGTGTTGCGAGGTCAGGGTGGCGATAGGCCTCTGGGTACGACATTGGCTTGAAAGGCCCATTGGGCACAACGCTATTCCAACTGCGTCCGAAATAACCCTGGCGGCAGTGTACAAGAGAACCTGCCTCGGCAATTCCGGGCAACGCGTATACACGGCACAGCCACCGCCACAAGTATGGGTAATCTAGAATTCTCGCACCATTAAGCTTCATTCTCACATAGTAGACGGGATCGTGGCGATAGAGAGTTGGAAACAGGCGAAGATCTACTTCTGAAAAGTGTTTGCCTGTCAAATAGGGCCTACCATCTGAGAGATGCTCCTCCAAATATTCGAGTGTCTCAAAATAGGCGTCAAAGGCTGTTTCATAGATCCTTTGATCAGACGAAAACCCGGCCTTGTAGGCACCATTGTTAATCGCAGTATAAATCCGTTCGTTCAGGTCGTGAATTTCGTGACGCGGCACTTCGTCTGGGTAAAGCCTAAGGCGTTCAGCTGCCGGGATTGTGCTGCCAAGTGAATCCGCTGCAGCGTCCAGCATTCGGACAATTTCAGCGCTTTCGTTGTTAACAATGCGCCCTTGTATCTTGTCATACAGGATTGGAAGGGATTGCTCTTCAGAGCCTTCGGCACGATAGATCTCTTTGGCAAGGCGAAATCCTTTGCCGGTGCCGGTCTCGCTCGTGCATTCTGGCAAAGTCTCACCTGTGAGAGATGCAATCCGATCAGGTGCAAACTCCCATAGGTTTGGCGCCTCCGGATCGTCGTCACCGGTGCGGTTTGGAAATGCAACGTCCATCGTGATGCTGTTTTGAAGGCCCAACACATTTCGCGCCAGCGTCACTCTGTGACACCACGGGCAATTCAGTGCTACGAACAGGTGATAGCGATCAGGTTCTGCCGGAAACACTGGATCGCCAATGGCGTGGCGAAAGCCGCTAACGCCGCGCACGAATTCACCCCGTGCGCGGCGCTTGTTGATGTCAGTCTGGTCTTCTTCGGTAGATGTGTCATGCATGGCTTCAGCATCATCCTCTGAGCCGGTGATGCAAGATGATTGGCACGGCCAATTCTTCTTCATCGCTGAGATGCCGCTTAAGGAACGCTTCAATCGTATCGCTCGTCGCATGAAGCTGTCCGGCTTCGTCGTAAGCTTGCGCCTCATCAAGTGCGGATAGCTTGATCACACGGTTCGCCGTGCGGGTGAAGTCACTCAGCACCTTATCCAGATCGAAGTGATCCTGTTCCAGCAACTCAAGCCCCGCATCAAAACGAGAGTCCGCAGCAGATAGTTCAGGGAAATAGCTGCGATCTTCCCAGCCGTGATGGCCATGCAGGTTCCCAACCAGGTTGCCGCCATAGTAGGATAGCCGCCCCACGTAGTCGTCCAACCCCATCTCGTTGCTCAAAACCCCTTCTGTATCCAAGCGAATACGTTCTGCAACACGGCGAAACATCTCGTGCGCGCCGAGCCAATGCTTGGTTTTTTCTTTGAAACCTGGATGGGCTTCCCAACTGTCGCGGGGGTATTGGTCCAAGAGAAACCGCATTTCTTGAGGCATGTCGTCTTGGCGAATGGTATATGTATCGAGCATCGGTTGTCTCCTTTCAGGCAAAAGATGGGAGGTCGGGCAACTGCTCGCCACTAGCGAGAACGCACAGTCACTATGCGTCAGCGAACCCCTGCAAAGTCGGTCCAACACAAACCAGCGATCTTGCGCTTCTAGGATTCGATGCCTTGGTGGATGAAACCATGCAGGTCTCCACGGCTAAAGGTGCGGGCGAAGACGTAAACTTCGGAAGCGAGACTCGCCTGATGTACCAATAGACGACTGCACGACTTGGAAATCAGGTTTTCATCTGGGCTTGAGGCGTAAAACTCCGACCCGCCTTTGCTATGCATAGCCAACCCAATATCGCTTGCGGTAGCTCGCGTGCCGATCTTGGCAGCCAATTGCTCATCAGCTTTAGTTTTTTTGGCGGTTCGCTCTTCGGATTGTGCGTTCGATTAATTCCGTCACCTGGCCGGGCGTTTCAATGGAAGACGAGTGGCCCGCTCTGCGAAACACCACCAGTTCAGAACTCTTGATTTCTCGATGGATGCGCTCGGACCTTTCGGGAACCGTCGCCACATCTTCGTCCCCGACACCAATCCCGACGGGAACTTTAATGTTGGCGAGGAGGTCAATGCAGCCCGCCCGTTCGATCACGCCTTTGACTGCACGTGTAATGCCGATCCGATCATTTCCCGTAATAGCCTTGGACCATCTGGTTTTTTCCTCAGTGCGTTCAGTGTCCTCGAGAAACGTGCGGCCAAACACAATTGGCATCGCCTGTCCAATGACAGCCCATAGTCCAATCCATCGTGCCACAAAGTTCAGCATTCTGTAGCGCGGAGCGTTTTGGGAATCTTCAGGATCGGCGCTTGTTTCAAGCAGGGTCAGTGTTTTGACCAGGCTCGGCTCCCGCGCGGCCAATCTCATCCCGACAAATCCGCCCATGCTTAGTCCAACAAAATGGCAAGGCTTTGCATCCAGATGCTTGATCAGTTCAGCTGCGTCCGAAGTGAGTGTGTCAATGTCATAACCTGCATCCTTAACGCCACTCCTGCCTTGCCCTCGATGATCGAAAGTAATGCACCGATAGCGATCTCGTAGTTGAGAAACCTGCGCTTCAAACATCGCGCCACTGAACAAAAGGCCATGAGAAAAGACGACCGTCTCTCCTTTGCCACCCGTATCATCGTAGTGGATCTGTGCACCGTTTAGGCAAACCGTCGGCATTGAATTCTCTTTGCGTAGGAATGACGAAAACAACAGAAATCTCGAAAGTTCACTAGGGCGTTCCTAATTTGGTTCGCAAAACCTTTTCCCAAGCCCAATCCAATGGACTGTTTGCAGCCAAAAGCGGGCATTTCCGACTGGTCTTTGCAAATTTGGAAAGTCAAAATTGCAATATATCGAAAATCTGTTTTGCATCAAATCACTTAGCTAGCGCTTCTGATATGCGTTCAACTAACGCCTTCTGAACAACGGCAAACCTTGGGGTTTGCGCAATTTCCTCTAACGTCGCAACCCACAGGGGAACCTCAATCTTAGGACATAAGACCTGCGACCTTTTAAGGCGGGTATCCACGTCGCCAAAAAATGACGGCAGAAAAGTTTTACCAGCTCCCGAGGCCGCCATCTGCTGTAGCACCAGAAAACTGTCTGCTCCATTGGTCATTTCGTCGGCGCTTACATTCTGCGCCAGCCATTTGGCAGGAAGTGAACGACTCAACGCCCCGTCTAGCCTCATCCACCTGCGATTGGGGCTACCATCGTCAAAGACACCGAAGGACAGCGTTCCTGCACGCTCCCCGATCAGCCCTTCCCCGAGCTTTATCGAAGGGCGCACAGCAATGTCTGCTGTCAGTCGGGAAAGATCATGGTGGCTGTTCTGGCTTAGCAGAGTCAGGTTCAAACCTGGGTAAAGGCGTGAGATTTCGTTGAGTATTCTAGGGAGAACAATCTGACAAAGACTATCGGTAGACGTAATTCGCACGTGACCCATAGGAGACCGGTTTGCCCCGACAACCGCTCGCTCCACCGACAGCACAGCGTCTTCGACGCTTTCCATTGCAGAAAAGATCGCACTAGCTTCGGGCAGAACGGAATATCCTGACGGGTTTTTTTGAAAAATCCGGCAGCCATTGCGCTCTTCGAAAGCGGCCACTCTGCGCAAGACTGTGGCATGCGTAACGCCCAGGGCCGCCGCCGCCGCGTTCACCGAACCGTATTTGCTAACGGCTAGTGCGTACCGAATATCATCCCAATTTTCGTTGTTCATAAATTAACAGGTGACGACCAATAACAAACAATTACAAGTAAATTCGTTCAAGATAGCATTCGGAGTATTGAACAAGGAGACACACCATGATGCAGAAAATTTCGATCATTGCGGCCGGTATTTTATCAGTGGCAGCAATTGGCACTGCCATCGCCCACGAAGGCGAAAACCCGGCTGTGAAAGCTCGGACCTCAATCATGCAGCTCTACGCCTTCAATCTTGGAACACTTGGCGGCATGGCCAAGGGAGAGGTAGATTATGATGCCGAGGCCGCAACACGGGCTGCAACCAACCTTGTTGTGCTAACGCAGATCGACCAATCCGCGATGTGGCCCCAGGGATCTGACAATGTGTCCGATCCGTCGACCCGAGCCCTGCCGGCAATCTGGGAAAACTTCCCTGACGTGGGCGCGAAAGGGCAGGCCATGGCAGACGCAGCTGTTGCGATGCAGGCTGCGGCTGGTCAAGATGTTGATGCCCTGAAAGCTGCAATGGGCGATCTGGGTGGAAGCTGTTCTACATGTCACAAAGCGTACAGAGCACCGAAAGACTAATTGGTAGATAGCTGTGAAGCGGATTTTCCTTTTCACCGCTTTCGTTGCACTTGTGGTTGGGTTGGCCGGTTTGGTGCTGACCCGACCACAAAGAATGGATCAGTCACAACTCGACAATCTGAACCCATATCTCGCCAGAGGTGAAATCGTTTTCCACGCCGCAGGATGCGCATCCTGTCATTCAGCGCCGGATGCGGTTGGTGAAGAAAAGCTCATGCTCTCCGGTGGTCGCCGGTTTGAGACGGAGTTTGGCACGTTCATCGCCCCCAACATTTCCAGTCACCCAGAAGTCGGTATTGGGTCCTGGTCTGCCCTGGATCTGGCCAATGCCTTGATCCATGGGACCGGAGCCGAAGGGCAGCACTATTTTCCAGCGTTTCCCTACACATCTTACGCCAACATGTCAGCGGATGACATCGTTTCGCTTCACGCGTTCCTCGGCACTCTGCCACCAGCCACAACTGCAAGCGTTCCGCATGAGGTTCACTTTCCCTTCAACATTCGACGCGGACTGGGGGGATGGAAGCTTTTGTTCATGTCGCCAGGCTGGGTAGTCGAAGGTGATCTGACCAACCAACAAAGGCAAGGCCGGTATCTAGTGGAGGCGTTGGGTCACTGCGCCGAATGCCATACGCCGCGAAATGGCTTAGGTGGTCTGAAACGAGACCTTTGGCTGACAGGTGCACCAAATCCAAACGGGAAAGGTCGCATCCCGGGCCTCACCTCAGACCAGCTTGATTGGTCCGAGGCTGACATCGCCGAATACCTGAAATCCGGCTTCACGCCGGACTATGACAGCGCAGGTGGTGAGATGGTGGACGTCATTGAGAACACATCGCGCCTCACGGATGAGGACCGTTTGGCGATTGCCGCCTATCTCAAAGCTGTTCCTGTTTCGTCGACGGGGCTTCCATAAGAGTAACAGTCGTTCGGCGCCATGCTGCGGGGACCAGATGCTGTTGCCGGTCGCCAGTAGGAAGCTGTGAGACCTATTCCCTTTTCACCAAACACCTGTTTTACGTTTTGAACATCGGAGCTCACCAATCACACGAGTTTCTGTTCATGATTGACTGAGGGTCGCGGCCAAATGACACAAAAAATCGCTCTTTGGTCCATTCCTATATCCATTGCGGTACTGGCCCTAAAACTGTTGGCTTGGTGGCTGACAGGCTCGGTGGCGTTGTTGTCGGACGCGATGGAATCTACCGTGAATGTCGTTGCGGCACTGCTGGCATACTTCGCAGTTCGGGTTGCCAATAAACCCCCTGATGAAAACCACCCCTTTGGTCACAAAAAAGCTGAGTACCTTTCCGCTGTCGTCGAGGGCGTACTGATTGTGCTGGCGGCGTTCTTGATCATCAGAGAAGCCCTACTGGCGCTCCCGAACCCGCATCTTGAGGATGCGCCACTTCTTGGAATCGTCGTCAATGTCATTGCAACTGGCGTGAATGGCGCATGGGCCTACCTATTGCTCAAAATCGGCAGGCGCGAGGGTTCGCCTGCATTGGAGGCAAGCTCCCGGCACATTTTCACAGATGTCATGACCTCAGTTGGTGTCATCGCTGGCCTGATACTTGCACTTGTCACAGGCTGGCTGATCCTTGATCCGATCCTGGCAATTCTTGTTGCACTGAACATCTTGTGGGAGGGTTGGAAAGTTATTCGGGCGTCCGTCGATGGCCTGATGGATGTGACACTTTCGGACCATGACTTGCAGACTGTTTCCAACGCAATCGAAGCAAATCTTGGCGCAGCCTTAGAATACCACGACCTCAAAGGGCGCAGATCCGCAAATGTCATCTTCGTGGAGTTTCACCTTGTTGTGGACGGCACCATGCCAGTCAGTGCAGCGCACGATATATGCAATGACATCGAGGAAGAATTGGATCGTTTGTATCCGGGTTCGGTCTTTGTCATTCACCTCGAACCTGATGACGAGTTGAAGGGTGACGGGGTTAATTCCCACTGAACTGGTCAGATGGCTCAGCAAAACTCTCTTGGATTGACTGATCAGACTAAGACGTTCGGCTTGAAATTCGTCAGACCTAAGCCCGATGTGGGAAAGCCGAACCAGAAGTAACCTGTCTTCAATGTCACGAAGCGTGATGATCAGAATTGGAGGCGAAAATGAAAATTCAAAGAAAGCTGGGTCAACTTCTTAGTACAGCGGCGTTGGCTTCGTTGATTGCGGCGACGCCTTATGTGCCGGCGTTTGATGCCGATGGTCGCCTACATTTTGAACCGTCATATGCCTTTGCCAAGAGCGGTAAGGGGAAAGACGGGGATGGTCGCGACGATGATCGGGATGATGATCGTGACGACGACAGAGATGATGACCGCGACGACAACTCGGGGTCGGGTAATAGCGGCCGTGGTGGTGACCGGGACGATGATCGTGATGACGATAGAGACGATGATCGCGACGACGACAGAGATGATGATCGTGACGACAATTCGGGATCAGGCAAAGGCGGTCGCGACGACGATGATGACGATGACGATGACGATGATGATGACTCCAAACGCTCCAATAGAGGCAGCGGAAAGAAGGATCGGTCTCAAACAGGGGGCAAACCGTCGGGTTCGGCTGGGATAACGAAGGTCGAAACAAACGCTAACGGTATTGAAGTGCGGTACGCCGACGGAACCAAGGAGGAGATCGAAAACGGGCGGTATGAGAGAAAGAATACTCAGAACCGAACTGTTGAGGAACGCCCCGCGACCGGCGCTGACGTCTCAAGGCTTCGGTCTTTGGCGAATGGTATCTCAATCGACAACGTGCGCTCTTCTGGGCAAGGCGGCACTACTGGAAGTCGACCCACGAAAGTCGAACGCCAGGGCAATAATATCGAAGTGGACTATGCCAATGGTTGGAAAGAGGAGATCGAGTTTGGGCGCTACGAGTTGAAAGATCCGTACAACCGGACTGTTGTTGAAAGAAACGCAACGGCCTCTGATCGCCGGAGGTTACAGTCGGTTGCCAACTGAACAGCAACACCAGTCGATAATCCGTTGGTGGCTTCTCATAGAGAGGGGCCGCCATCGTCGTTAAAGAGACCGCTGTTAATCTCCCTTGTTCCAAACATCATGTGCAATAAGCGCGGCCTCTACCCGATTTCGCGCATGAAGCTTGGACAGGATTGCCGTCATGTAGTGCTTCACGGTCTTTTCCTGAAGGTCTAACTCATCAGCGATTTCACGATTACTCAGTCCTTTGGCCACACGTCTCAGAATTTCTTCCTCACGATGCGTAAGGTCATCGAGAATGCTGCTAACAGACATGCCGGCGTCAGCGTTGATTTGAAGCAATACCCGCGAGGCCAAGCCTGGAGAAACGAACCCTTCACCTGCGGCGATGCTGCGCAAGGAAGCGGTTAGTTCGCTCGCGGTTACTCCCTTCACAATGTACCCAATCGCGCCCGCCTCCAAAGCGTCCGCGACATCGCTGCTGTTTTCTGAGACCGTCAAGATTGCAATGCTGGGTGGATTTTCCATTGCCGCAATTTTACGTGTCGCGCTTACCCCGCCACCGGGCATAGAAAGGTCAAGAATAGCTATGTCCGGCTGATGCGTGCCGACCAGCGATACTGCCTCGTCAGCGTTGGCCCCAGCGGCCAAAACTTCAAAACCATCAGCTTCATCCAACGTTCGTTGCAAACCATCCCTGAATATCGGGTGATCATCAGCTATTACGACAGATGTAGTCATGATGTGCCTAACTTTCTGGGAAATAGTGTCATAGCAATGGTGGTGCCTTCGCCCGGTCTCGATGCGACTTCGAACCGGCCACCAATACTCTCGACGCGATCTCGCAAGCCCATTAACCCCTGGCCACCATCGTCTCGCAACGCGGTTTCTTCTGACTTGTCAAATCCAGGTCCGTCGTCTGTGACCTTCACAACTATGCAGTCGCTCTGCGCCTCAGAGATAACAGTGCACTTGGAAGCTGGAGCATATCTCGCGGCATTGGAAAGCGTTTCCTGGAGAAACCGAAAAACGCACAGCTTGTCGGACAATGACAACTCTGTGGCCTGGCTACCTTGGAATGAAATATCCGGTCGCAACGGGCTGTGTTCGGCGTGGTCCTCTACGGCTCTCTTCACAACATCAACGAGCGACAGGCTGTCGATGTCCGGGGCGGACAGCCCTCGCGATATTGCACGAATTTCAGTCAGAGATTTTTGCAAAGACTGCTGAATTTCTTCTGCCTCTTTAGGCCTTTCGGGCCCTTCGGAAAACGCCGCCTCCAGTCTGAGAGCGGCGAGTGACAGGTATTGCGCAGGGCCATCATGTAGCTCAGCTCCAAGGTTCTTGAGGAACCGATCTGTTTGCGTGGCATATCGTTCTGACGCCTCAACCACACGCGACCGCAGCAGGGCATTCTGCTCGGCCATCCTCTCACTTTCTGTCAGGCGTTGATTAAGAAGAGACCCTTGTCGTCGAATAGTTTTGTCGCCAATTGCGACGATGGAATACAAAACGATAGTACTTACCAGGAATGCGGAACCGACGACCAACCAACTTGTTCGCCTGGCCTTGGCTAAGTCTAACTGCAACTGATCAGCTCTTTCGTAGAACTCCGCAACTGCGATGATTTCGCCGGACCAGAGTTCGCGGATGGGGCTGTAAACTTCAAGCAGTGGTATCCCCAATTCCGCCTCGGCGGCGCTCTCGGCGTGATCAAGCTCTTCGAAAGAGCCAGAGATATCACCTCTCCATGCCCGCCTTAAGTCATCCGTTGGGTTGAAACGGTTTCCTATGATGTCGGTATCCGAGGCATGCGCAATCACACCGCCTTGCTTCCAGAATTTGTAGGAGACAATGCGGTCTCGCATTGGCTGGGTCATGAAAATCTCATCCAGCGCCAGGCTCGCCTGCTCAGAAAGATGGTCGCCATGTGCCAATTCCTGGCTGAGCGGGGATACTACGCTTTCCATATATAGCGCCGCAGAGTTGGCGGAGTTTTGCACGACTGCGTTCTGGATTCGATTTGAAACCCAGACCCCGACGATTGTGGTAGCAGTACCCATCACGAAAATGCTGGCCGCAAGAAAGACTCGCGACAACGACCAATTACCAATCGTCAGGTCAGTTACTTTCACTCTCATCGTAAAATCGACTATGAACTACAAACTGTTACCGCACCACAGACCTTGGTCTGACGTGATCTGGCTAAATTTCAGATCCTGAGCTGCCGCCCGGCGGCCAGAGTCAGATATCATCCATCGTTCTCAGTCTTTGCAGCATCGGGCATTGAACGTTTCCGCTATCACAATTGGCCGTAAGCTCACGCAAGGCGCGCTCCAGACGTCTGAGCTCATCGATCTTGCTTCGAACGCTGGCAATGTGTGCCACGGCCAGTTCTTTCACTGACCGGCAGTCTTCGGTATTTCCTTCTGACAGCTCCAAAAGCGCCTTTGCCTCAGATAGAGGAAACTCCAGGTCGCGGCATTTCTTCAAAAACCGAAGTCTACCCACATCGTCTACTGAATAGAGGCGACGATTGTTCAGAGCTCGTGCGGGTTTTGGTACGATACCTTCGCGTTCGTAATAGCGGATAGTTTCTATTCCGACCCCGGATTGCCGGGAAGCCTCACCTATCGCAATCATGTGAAGTGTCCCCTGTTGATCCTGTAGTTGCTACAGGAGTTATACGTTCTGAATGCCGGTGCCTCAACACAATCAAATCGAGCACCTCGGGAGCGAAAGATGAAGAAAAATGTGACCCTCAGCTACCTGGGATCGGTTTCTGCTCTGGGGGTCGCGACATGCTGTGTTCTTCCAATAGCCATGATGTTGCTTGGCTTGGGGGGCAGTTGGTTGGCGATATTCGGCAAAATAGCGGCAGCAAGCTACTATGTTCTCGCCATCTCAACAGCCCTGGTCGCGGTTTCGTGGTTAGTAGCGCATCGAATCGGGACGTTAGCAAATTTGAAATGGTGGCTTGTCGGAAGCACGGCGATCACCGCGCTTTCATGGGTCATCGTGTCCAATGAGGCTCAAATCAACGACTATCTAATCATGCAGATGTGAGACAATGACAAAACAAACTGTGGTACTGGATAGCACTTTGACCTGCCCTCGGTGTGGGCACGTTGAAACCGAGAAAATGCCAACTGACTCGTGCCAGTGGTTTTATGAATGCAAATCATGCAGGGCAGTCTTGAAACCGTTGGAAGGTCATTGCTGTGTTTTTTGTTCCTATGCAACTGTCCCGTGTCCGCCAATTCAGCTAGGTGACTGCTGTTGCGGATAAGCAGGCCGCAACCGCAACATCCGAGAAAGGTGTTGATTGTCCGTATTGGCTCGTCCGCCAAAGTTAGCAAAGTCTGGTTTCTGCGCATCGCTGACCTTCAAGTGCGAAAAAGCATTTTGAACTTTGGACTAAAAACTGCCACTGATCTAGATTTCACGACTGACTGATGTCCGAAGGCAGCGGAGGTTGGCTGACGAGAGCGAAAACGCTGCATAATCGCGACTTATGTTAAATCCCAATCAGTCTCTGGATCAGGGGCAAAATCCGCAATCCAAATAGCTCTGAGCGTCCGTATCAGACTGCCGTCGCTTTCATTTTTGTGCCGCGAGTGAAGCCAAATAGACCACACCGCCTCGGCCGGTTTCATCGAGGAAGCTGAGCAGGTTTCACGCGACCACGAACCCGCAATTGGACAGCGCATTTCAGTGGTGTTCTTTTCGGATGGTGCAGGCAAGCACTAGGCGGCCTTAGACAGCAGCGAAGCCAGATCACTCAGCTTTACCAAGTGTCCTCGCGTCGTCTTACCTTCCATTTGCGCCCCATGGTCCCGATATTCTTGTCCAGATATCTCAAAAGGATCACCTTGGGAGTTCGATATCTGATATGCATCCCGCCCAGCTATCGCTCCATCGACAGCATAGGTTTCTCCCCTATATTGAATGATTCTCTGGTGCCGCTTTTTGACAATCTGCTTCAAAATTCGATTACCTCCAGATGTCTTCGGTCGCGGTTCGCAGTATTGAGGTTCGTGGATGGCCCAAGAGCTTCACGTGAAAAATCGAACACCAGGTAACCATCAAGAATAAGGCGAAGAATCTTCGCTTGGGGGATACCAATATTCTCTCTTAGTTCTTTGAACGTCACACGTTGCTGTTTGAGACTTGCTATTTTGCTTGCAAGTTGAGGGGCGGTCTCTTCGGCTTGTCCTTGCAATAGCAGCCAAGCATTTCGATCAATCGGCCCTTGTAACAACGCCTCAGTAACTATGACCAAGGGAATTCCGACTTCAGCAAGAAGTGAAGGATAGTCTAGGTACTCTGGCTTCCTATTTATGTGAGCACTGTGTTTGGCGTCCAAATATAACACACGCCCGTCTACAAGTTCGATTTCCAGATCTGGTGTATAGAGCTGAGGCCTGTACTGACGCCCTTCATTAGCCTCTAGCGCCGCTTCTTTGTTTGCGAATGCTCTTCCGGTTCCCATGTCGATTGTGCAAGGCTGTGGCTTAAGCGAGATCACACGAGGGTCGACCTGCATGCAACGAACCAGTGCTGCTTCCATTTGGCTTTCGAGCTGAATGACGCCTGGGAACTTGACACCAGACATTTTGCCAGCGCGTTTTTTCATTCCGCGCTTGTGAACGCGTCGGGCCGTCGGGGGTGCGTGTCGATCTATCCTCATGTGAGCCCTATACATGCATCCATTCGCATTGGCAATGGGCTCAATGCGAATAAAATGATTGCGACTGATGATGACTGAAGACGAATTTCAAGATTTGGCCAAAACCGAAAACTGGATTGCCCTCGGAGCGTGGCTGAATCGCGTTGTCCAAGACAGCCAAGCCTTTGGGTTCGCGTTTCCGGACGATGCACTCCAAAGCGTTGCCGCGATCAGAGGCACAAAGCCTGCAAGCCTTCGCAATCCGATGTCCGCTGCGAAATGGTTAGAACAAAACCGACCCGATCTTTTTGAATCAAAGCCCGACTGGCTGGCCATGATGCAAGTTATTTTGCTTTCAAGGATAGATCGGTATGACCCCAAGAAATCCAAAGAGATAGCTGATGCCGTCCTTTCAGGGGAGTTGTCTCAAGCGGATACAAAATCTATTCTTGATGAAGCTCGATTGGCGGAGAAGCCCGCGGTCGTGATTGCCAGAGGTGGTTTTGGCGGCCAGCGAAGAGCCCGAGACTTCGAAGTAAGCGCAAAAATGCTTTTCAAACAGAACACTAATGACATCTTCAATGTGGAAAATTTGACTGTTCGAGAAGGCAGAACGTTCGAGCCTCTTGCCACAGACTTAATCGTATACGAAGGCTCCGAGCCTTTTGCAGCGATTGAGATCAAAGGCCCAAGGAATAGAATTGATCCTGGCTACTTGATTGACCAACTGGCAAGAGCAGCACTTCTTTTGAGAAAGGTTCCTCAAGTACTATACGTTGTTCCTGAGCAATCTGAGTACAAACTGAATGAACTTGTGGCGATACGCGACAAACTCGAAATCGAAGGAATTAAATTTGGGACATTGCCGGAGAAAAGTCGGCTCACACCAAAAGATCTAAAGGTCCTGGGATGATGTACTCGCTAAATGTTGGGTGTTATGCCGTGCGCGAAGGTCTGCAATGCGCAGAAAGCAGACTTTGCAAACCTCGGCGGACGATCATAGCAAACGTTTGCTAAGACCATTTGGAGCAGCCGCTATTAGGAACTGGCTGGATATGCTATTGATCATGATTTGATGCTCTGGTGTAATCTCGCGTCCGTTGCTGGTCGCTTTGATTGGGAAGAAAGGCGATGGTCACTGCCCGGAATTGGTTTTCGCGATATTGTAAAGCAGATCGACATGTCGATCTAACCATTCTTCGTCCAAGGCCTCGTGACGTATGAGCTTGCGGAAATAAGGTGCCGCGACTGCTAGTTCTATAAGCTGTTCAACCGGAACATCCGCGGCAATCTCACCGCGGTCTATTGCGGCTGCAAATACTGCTTCAACACTTGCGAACCTGTCTTTCATGAATTCCGTGATCACCAGCCGTGCTTCTTCATCTGTGGACGCAGCGGCGACCACCTGAGGCGCGATTTGGCCCCATGGTGTGTCATTCAAGGCCCCCATCAATACACCGAGTAACCAGCGCAGGTCAGATCGTAGCGGGCCATCGGTTTTGGGCGGTATGTTCGGCGGTGTTGCGATGCGCCGGAATGCTGCATCACGCAGACTACGCGCATCTGGCCAGTGCCTGTAAAGTGTACTGCGCGAAATGCCTGTTGCCTTTGAAACTGCGCCATGAGTTACGTGCAGCACGCCTTCATCCATCAGTATCTTTTGCGCAGCATCAAGCGCGGCCTGCCGTGTGGCGATCAGCCTAGGATCTTCTTTCAATCGCCCCTCCTATAGAACGTCTTGTTGCGCTGTAGAACATTATGTTCTATAAGTATGGCCAGCTAAAAACTAAAGCTCAATACTCGATTCCGCGAACACGTCTTGTCAAAATGGGAGCGTATCAATGTTCAAAGTGGCAGCAACCCCGCTGGCGGTACTCTTATCGATGGGCGCGACAAACGCATTGTCCGAGAGTGGCACCTACGAGCTGGATCCTGGACATAGCCAGGTATTGTTCAGCTACGACCACATCGGTTTTTCAGAAACATTTGGAATGTTCTCAGGTTTTAGCGGTGAGATAGAGTTCAACGAAGATGATCCGTCATCATCATCTGTCTTAGTGTCTATGCCTGTAAAATCCATGATCACGGGCTGGGACGCCCGTCTGCAACACTTCATGTCCGATGACTTTTTTAGCGCGAGTGACAGTGACGTGGTCACATTCGCCTCGACCAG
The DNA here is from genome assembly GCF_056536985.1 of Ruegeria sp. CH8. NCBI lineage: Bacteria > Pseudomonadati > Pseudomonadota > Alphaproteobacteria > Rhodobacterales > Roseobacteraceae > Ruegeria > Ruegeria sp. CH8. The sequence goes on from NZ_JBQFQR010000015.1 coordinate 15,808, forward strand.
CATTGAAGTGACCGGAGACAATACCGCGAATATTTCTGGCGACCTGACCATGAATGGCATCACCAAACCTGTTGTTTTGGAAACAACGCTTAACAAGTCAGCTCCATACCCGTTTGGCCCAAAAGAGGGCACGCCGACCCTGGGCCTGGCAGCCACGGCGACCATCGTGCGGTCTGAATTCGGACTTGGGGCATTTGCGCCAGCGGTGAGCGACGAGATAGAGCTCTTGATCAATATCGAAGCGTTAAAGGCTGAATGATGTGTGCAAGGGCGCCGATACTGAGCTGAACGCTCATTCCTTGATTTTGGCGGATGGTCAACACGATGAATGAAATCCTGAGAGCATTGGCGGTTGCTGCAACGGCGGTGGCATTGACGTGCCCCTTGGCATCCGCACAAGAGCGTTCCTTGCCGGAGCGCACCTCACCCCGTCCTGAAACGACAAGCGGCGTACCGCATACTCAGATTGGTGTCGAAATTGATACCGACTTGGCCAAGCTATTGCTGGAGCGTGTTGCGCAACTCCCAGGGGTCACACTTGGCCCGACACGCATATCGCTTCCTGGCGCGATTGGTTTTCAGCTTGATCCCGACATGCTGCTGTCTCAACCGAACTCTATCGTGGGTGGGTTTGAGTTTGCGCATATGCATCCTGATGGCAGCTTGCACGCGTCGCTGCATCCGGCAACGGCGCGACGGGCAATTGAGGCTGGCTGGGCCGTAGCTCACCCTTGGGCCAAGCAACGTCCTGGGTGGAGCGGCTTTGTCATGATATATACACCGACCACACCAGAAGAGTTGGATGTCGTCATCGATCTGGTAGAAAGCTCGTACACCTTCATCACCGGCAACACCTTGGGCTAAGCTCGAATTGCGCGAAAGTGTGCGGGGACGCCTGTTTCCTGTCAGAGAGCAGTTTCAGCCACCTTGTTTCTCGCAGTGACTTTTTTCTTAAATTGTCGCCGTGGCGAAGCGCTCGATACCTTCAAGCCTTTCGCACCAATGGTAGCTGCCGTCCGCTTTTTAGATTTTGCAAAGCTCAGAGTCGAAGTTCCGCTTCGGGCTGCCATCGGTCACAGATGAGAAGAGCTACGGACTGACACTTTTAGAATTGATATTTCGAAGTGAACCTTAGTTAACAACGCGAAATGCGTTAATCATTCACCTTAATTCTAGGTTTCGCCAGACAATAAGACATTTTGCTCGGCTGTGTGTTTCAACGCAACTTTGGGAACTTGCAGGCTTAGCAAAATACCCAGGCACAAGTTTTGGTCACAAAAATCAATTCGTCTGTTAATTTTGGTTCAGAGGAATTGGTTTAGCTAAAAGGATCACATCGACTGATGAAGCGGAAAATTGCTGCGATCCTAAGCCTCGATGTCGTCGATTATACCAAGCGCATGTCAGAGGATGCTGAGACCACGCTGAACACTCTACAACGCATTTTGGACGATGTGATCAGACCGTTGGTCCATGAAAACAAAGGACGAATATTCAAGCTGATGGGAGATGGTGCTTTGGTTGAGTTTGTTGCAGCCACAGACGCAATTAATGCTGCCAGCCAGATTTTCAATCAGATGAGAGATGAAGACGTAACACTTCGAGGAGGTCTCCACGTTGGCGACGTAATGCCAAATGGCACAGACTTGTTCGGAGAGGCCGTGAATGTTGCGTCGCGCCTTCAGTCCAGCGCGCATATTGGAAGTTGTCTCGTCAGCAAGACAGCTGCTGAAGTTGCGGGAACTTCGCTGGCGGTTGCTTTGCGACCAGAAAGCTCGATACGGTTGAAGGGAATTCCAAATCCAGTTGAAGCCTACTCTATTGATTTAGATGGTGACAAAAGACGCGCAAAGAACAAGCTGCTGGCTAGCTCTCAAGACGTCCGCTTTGCAAAATCAAAAGACGGTACAACGCTTGCCTGGACATCCACTGGAAGTGGTAGAAAGTTACTGGTCACACCAAACTGGCTTAGGCATCTGGAATACGATTGGACGATGAACACCATCGCCGGGTGGTTGCCGCTGCTTTCTGAAAATCACTGCCTTTATCGGTTTGATGGTAGAAACAATGGCTTGTCCCAGAGGGGCGTGCAGGATGTGTCTTTGAATCGGATCGTCGAAGATGTTGAGGCCGTACTGGACGCAGCCGGGATCGAAAAAGTTCCACTGTTTGGCATTTCTTTTGGGGCAACCATTGCCGCGGCTTTTGCCGCAAATAATCCTGACCGTGTTTCGGGGTTGGTTCTACTCGGTGGATTTGCACAAGGACTCGCGGTGCGTTCACAGCCCGGAATTGCCGCGCTTGGGCAAGCAATGATGGATATGAGTCTTGAAGGCTGGAACGATGAATACCCTTCTGCAAGAGACTTGATGGCGCAATCATTTGCTCCAACCGCAAGTCCGCATGACCAGCGCACTTATGCAGAATTTATGAAAGTGGCAATGGACCATCAGGATTGGCTCAAGATTGGACCACTGGTCGCAGGGGTCGACGTAACCGATCTACTTCTGCGGATCACCTGTCCGGCTCTGGTTATGCACGCTAATCGAGACAGGATGCACAGTGTTGAACAAGGTAGGATTTTCGCCTCCGGCATCCAGAAGGCGCGCTTTATTGGCCTTGAGACAGCAAACAATACGATGCCAGAGTATGATCCTGCCTGGCCTAAAGCCCTAGTGGAAATAGAGCGTTTTTTGAATTCAATTTGAGCAGTGTACGTTGTTCATCGCCAAAACTTTATTGTTCGAAGGTAAGAGGATGCCGTGCGCCCTTCGATTTTCGATACTGGAATTTAAAAACTCTAGGCTTCTCGTCATCGACCGCTTTGTCCTGATCTCGGAAATTGCAAAGTCTTGTTGCGAATGTCCGGTTTGGGCTGGAAGCGGCCATCCGAAAACCTTCCCCGGCAATACGGCGATGGCGCTAAACAAGCAAAGAATGAGACCCGAAGATATAGAACCTCGAACTAAGAAAGTTGAAGATTAATGCGCCCAGAGGTTTGGGCCAAAAATGCAAATCTTTGGGCGAAATGCAAAGCTAAGGGCGCACCTACACAAACTCAAAAATCAAGATTCTCTACACTAAGCGCGTTTTGTTGGATGAACTCGCGACGGGGTTCCACCACGTCTCCCATAAGTTTGGTGAACAGATCGTCAGCTTCGACCATATCATCCACGCGGACCTGCAGCAGTGTACGGGCATCCGGGTCTAGGGTGGTTTCCCACAATTGATCCGGGTTCATCTCGCCTAGGCCTTTGTAGCGTTGCAGGGACAGACCCTTTTCACCCTCTTCCAGAATGGCGCGCAGCAGGTCCAGCGGGCCGTGGATCGCCTGCATGCGGTCACGGCGGACCAGCGTAGCCGGAGTGTTGTAGACCTCTTGCAGGCTTTGGGTGAAGCTGCCGGTTTTGCGGGCCTCGCCGGAGCGCAACATCGGGCCGTCCAGCGTGCGCACCTCTTCAACGCCGCGCAGGATGCGGGCCAGACGGATACCATGGTCTTGTGTGATCCGGCCCTGCCAGCCGCGTTCGTATTCCAATGCGATCAGGTCCAGACGGGCGGCGACCTTGTCGGCCACGCCTTGCAGGTCAGCATCGACCGCACCGGGCACGAAAGCCCCCGCGACAGCGGCCTGTTCCAGAATGTGCCGCGGGTAATGGGTCGGGAAGGCATCCAGAACGCGTTTCAGCTGGCGCGCTTCGTCCACCACTCGGGTCAGGTCCTGACCGATGATCTCTTCGCCCGAGCCGAGTTTCAGCACAGCCCCTTCGACGCCCTGATTGATCAGATAGTCATCCAGCGCCGCCTGGTCCTTCAGGTAAACCTCTGATTTACCACGCGAAACCTTATAAAGCGGTGGTTGGGCGATATAGAGATAACCGCCCTCGATCAGCTCCGGCATCTGCCGATAGAAGAAGGTCAGAAGCAGCGTCCGGATATGCGCGCCGTCCACGTCCGCATCGGTCATAATGACGATCTTATGGTAGCGCAGCTTTTCGATGTTGAACTCATCGCGACCAATGCCGGTACCCAGCGCCATCACCAGATTGCCGATTTCCTGAGACGACAACATCCGGTCGAACCGCGCCCGTTCCACGTTCAGAATCTTACCGCGCAGCGGCAGAACGGCTTGCGTCAGCCGGTCCCGACCGGTTTGCGCCGAACCACCCGCCGAGTCACCCTCGACGAGGAAAACTTCGGTCTTGGACGGGTCCTTCTCGGAACAGTCTTTCAGCTTACCGGCCAGATAATTCACATCCATCGCCGTCTTACGGCGGGTCAGTTCACGGGCCTTGCGGGCGGCCTCACGGGCCAGCGCGGCCTCGATGATCTTGCCAACGATCCCCTTGGCCTCGTTCGGGTTTTCCTCGAACCATTCGGCCAGCTTTTCGTTCATCAGACCTTCCACCGCCGGGCGGACTTCGGACGAGACCAGCTTGTCCTTGGTCTGGGACGAGAACTTAGGATCAGGCACTTTGACCGACAGCACACAGGTCAGACCTTCGCGCGCGTCATCGCCGGTGAAGCTGACCTTTTCCTTCTTCGCGATCCCGCTGGACTGCGCATAGTTGTTGATCGTCCGGGTCAGAGCCCCCCGGAAACCGGCCACATGGGTCCCGCCATCCCGCTGAGGGATGTTGTTGGTGAAGGGCAAAACCGTCTCGTGGTAGCTGTCATTCCACCACATGGCGATTTCAACGCCGATATCGTCGCGCTCGCCCTTGATATAGATCGGCTCCGGCATCGCCGGGGTCTTGGAGCGGTCGAGGTATTTGACGAATTCTTTCACGCCGCCTTCATAGAACAGCTCAGTCTCAAGCCGTTCCGCAGGGCGTTCGTCGATCAGGATGATCCGTACGCCCGAATTCAGGAAAGCCAGCTCGCGCAGGCGTTTTTCCAGCGTCTCAAACGAGTATTCCAAGTTCGAGAACGTATCGGTCGAGGCCAGAAAGCGTACTTCGGTCCCGGTACGGTCGCCGCATTCCTGGACCACCTTCAGGTGTTCCGCTGTCTCACCGCCCTCAAAGCGCGCAACGTGTTCTTTGCCGTTACGCCAGACGCGCAGTTCCAGCCAATCCGACAGCGCGTTCACCACGGAAACACCCACACCGTGCAGACCGCCAGACACCTTGTAAGAGTTGCTGTCAAACTTACCGCCCGCGTGCAGCTGGGTCATGATGACCTCTGCGGCCGAGACACCCTCTTCCGGGTGAATATCTACCGGAATTCCGCGCCCGTTATCGCTGACAGAAACACTGGAATCGGCGTGAATTTTCACGGTCACATGGTCGGCATGACCGGCCAGAGCCTCGTCAATTCCGTTGTCAACAACCTCGTACACCATATGGTGCAGACCCGAGCCATCGTCCGTGTCACCGATATACATACCGGGACGTTTGCGAACGGCCTCCAAGCCTTTGAGAACTTTGATGGAATCAGCGCCGTATTCCTGTGGTGCCTGTGCGTCTTCGGACATGCCGTTAGTACCTATATTATTTTGGTAACTTATACGTTTTCTGGTGGGGATTGTCACGCGGTCCCCCAACATTTTGTGGTTCTGATCCGGTTTATTTACCGGTCAAAGCCGATCGAGGTCCGTCGCGATATCTTCGGCAATTTCCACCGCGTTCACATCGTCGCGTTCAGCCGACAACCGTAGCCCCAGAAGGTCGGATTGGTACCGCGCGGCAAGGCGGTCCGGGTCGTGGTCGGGGGCGATTTCTCCGACCTCTTGCGCGCGACGAAACAGCTCTGCGAAACAGGTTTTCATTTCAACCATATGAGTACGGGCCTGACCGGCTAGATCGTGATCCTTGGCCTGCAGTTCAGCATAAGTTTTAGCCAACATGCAGGCTCTGGTCGGCAGTCCCGACGCTTCGACCACACGACGCGGCTGCGCCTTGAGCGCGCCAAGCGGGCCCAACTCCTTAGCCAGTGCCATCATGTTGGCAACCCCGTCCTGCGCATACCGTTCCAGCGCCAAGGTATAAAGCGCATCTTTCGACCCGAACGCCGCGTAGAAACTACCCGGCTTCAGTTTCAACTCACGCTCCAAATCCTTCAGTGACGTCCCCGCCCAGCCGTGACGCCAGAAAATGTCTCGGGCCTGCGCGATCAGCGTGTCGCGGTCATAGGAAGGTTTGCGGGGCATTTTTCACCAGTTCTTGAACGTTCGCTCAAATATATACTTGAGCGATCACTCAAGAAACCCTAAATACGACTCATCGTGCCAGAAACAGGAGTTCCGACATGGCCAATTTCCCGTCTCATGACCTCGAAACCGCACCCGAAGGGTCCAAACCGCTGCTGGAGAAATCGCAAGCCGCCTTTGGCCGCCTGCCCGGCCTGCATAAGGTGATGGCGGAAAGCCCGCAGCATCTGGAAGGCTATCAGGTTCTGCACGGCTTGTTCCTGCAGACCGACTTCGACAATGACGAGAAAACCGTCGTCTGGCAGACCATCAACGTGGAAAACGAGTGCCACTATTGCGTCCCTGCCCATACCGGCATCGCCAAGATGATGAAGGTGTCGGACGAGATCACCGAGGCCCTGCGCAACGAAACTCCGCTGCCTTCGCCCAAGCTTGAGGCGCTGCGCACCTTCACTCTGCAAGTAATGGAATCCCGCGGCAATCCGACCGAGGAACAGCTGCAGGCCTTCTTTGACGCTGGCTACTCGCATCGCGCGGTTCTGGATGTGGTGCTGGGTCTGGCGCAGAAAACCATGTCGAACTACGTCAACCACATGGCCAAAACCCCGGTCGACGAAGTTATGCGCGGCTTCCTGTGGGAACGCAAAGTCGGCGAACCGGCCTAAGCGGTCACGACCGAGCCCTCATCGCCTTCGGTAACAACCAGCGTTTGGGCTCGCGCTCCCAATTCGGAAAACAGTTCTGGCCCGGTGCCCGTCATCCAGGCCTGAGCGCCCAGCGCGCAAATCTCATCATAAAGCGCCGCGCGCCGCCCGGCATCCAGATGCGCGGCCACCTCATCCAGCAACACAATCGGGGGCGATCCCACCATCCCCGCCAGTGCCCGCGCATTGGACAGGATTAACGATACCAACAACGCCTTCTGCTCTCCGGTCGAGCAGTCCTTGGCCGGAACCCCTTTGGCGGCGAATACGCCGTAGAGATCCGTCCGATGCGGCCCGACCAACGTCCGCCCCGCCGCCAGATCGCGGAATCGGCTCTCATTCAACGCCTCACGCAGATCATCGGCCGTCTCGGGCATCGCTCCTTCGGTCTGTATCAGCTCCAGATCAGCCGACGGGAAGGCGGTTTCTGCCTGCTCTTGCGCCGCGCGCAGGTGATCCAATGCTGAAAGCCGTGCTGCATGAATGCGGTGACCGGTCTCGGCCATCTGCCCCTCAAGCGCCGCATACCAATGTGCATCGCGCACCTGCTCTTTCAGCAGGCGGTTCCGTTCGCGCATGGATTTTTCATAAGTCAGGGACGCCTCGGCATGCGCAGGATCGAAACTCAGCGCGATGCGGTCCAGAAATCGCCGGCGCCCTTCGGCCCCTTCGATCCACAGCCGGTCCATCGACGGGATCAACCAAACCACCCGCGCCAGCTTGCCCAGATCGATCTGGCTGGCTGCCTTGCCATCAATCCGAACCTGACGTGCAGCACCGCCTTCGGACCATGTTTCAATCTCGTAGTTCTGCCCCTGCGCGTTCAGCAGACCGGACAGCTTCCAGCCCAGCGCCTCAGGGCGGCGAGTCATCTCGGCCGCACTGGCCCGACGCATCCCGCGACCGGGCGAGAACAACGACACAGCTTCAAGGATATTGGTCTTACCGGCTCCGTTCGGCCCATGGATAGCCACTGGCCGCCCATCCAGAGACAGCCGCGCCAGTTTGTGGGACCGGAAATGCGATACCGTAAGTTCGGTCAGGGCCAAAGTCATGACCCCTCCCTTCCGTTAAGGATCACCCCGCAGGGTCGATCAGACGCGCATCGGCATGACAACGTAGACCGCGCTTTGATCATTGCCTTCGCGCATCAATGTCGGGTCACCGGCCGAGTTGAACAGGAACACCGCATTCTCGCGATCCACCTGTGAGGCAATCTCCAGAAGGTACTTTGCGTTAAAGCCAATCTCCAGCCGCTCATCGCCATAAGCCACGGCCAGCTCTTCCTCGGCGGCACCGCTGTCAGGCGCATTAACCGACAGAACCAGCTTGTCCGCATCCAGTTGCAGCTTCACCGCGCGCGAGCGCTCGGACGAAACCGTCGCCACCCGATCAACAGCCTGCGCGAATTCGGCAGCGTCCACTTCCAGCTGACGGGTGTTGCCCTGCGGAATCACACGAGTGTAGTCGGGGAAAGTGCCATCGATCACTTTTGACGTCAGCGTAATATCGGGTGTTGCGAAACGGATTTTGGTTTCGCTCACCGAAACAGCGATGTCCATTTCATCATCGTCCAGCAGCTTGCGCAGCTCACCCACGGTTTTGCGCGGTACGATCACGCCAGGCATGTCCGCCGCGCCGTCTGGCAGATCGGCATCAATGCGGGCCAGGCGGTGGCCATCGGTGGCCACGCAGCGCAGCACCTTGCCGCCTTCGGAACCGTCGGCCACGTGCATGTAGACACCGTTCAGGTAGTACCGGGTCTCTTCGGTCGAGATGGCAAATTTCGACTTGTCGAACAACCGCCGCAGCAGAGCCGCGGATGCGGTGAAATTCGACTGATACTCCGAGGACGCCATCACCGGGAAATCCTCTTTCGGCAGCGTCGCCAGCGAAAAGTTCGACCGGCCCGCTTCAACCGTCAGACGGCCCGCAGCGCTGTCGGCGGTCAGGGTCACCAATGCGCCGTCCGGCAATTTGCGCACAATCTCGTGCAGGGTTGTCGCAGCCACGGTTGTGGCACCGGCCTTTTCCACCTGCGCCGGGGCCTTGTCGACCACTTCGATATCCAGATCGGTGGCGCGGAACATGGCTTCGTTGCCTTCGGCCTCGATCAGCACGTTGGCAAGTATGGGAATGGTGTTGCGACGTTCTACAACAGATTGGGCCTGGGAAACGGCCTTGAGAAGGGTGCCGCGTTCGATGCTGATCTTCATACCCTCAGTTCCTCTGACTTGCGTACCGACATGGGCGGGACTGGCACGTTAGCGGTTCCACCCTGAGGCACAAGGATTTTTTATGGTTTTCTGGGTCGGAACGCCCAATGCGTCAAGGGCCGCGTGGCCGCGCGGGCACAGTTCACAGGCGACCGTGGATTATTGCGCACAAAAAAGCCCCGGGCGCAGAGGTCCGAGGCCTTCCCTGAGGGACTTGAGGTAAGTCTCAGGCTTCCAGCGCGCGGCGCAGCATTTCCACGTCTTCAGCAATCTGGCCGTCGGTGGTTTTCAGCTCTTCGATGCGTTTGACGCCATGCATGACCGTGGTGTGGTCACGCCCGCCAAAGCGGCGGCCGATTTCAGGCAGCGAGCGACTGGTCAGTTGCTTGCACAGATACATCGCCACCTGACGCGGACGGGCATAGGACCGCAGGCGCTTGGGGCCGATGATGTCGGACAGGCGGATGTTGTAGTAATCCGACACTTTGCGCTGGATCTCTTCGACGGTGATCTTGCGCTCGGACGCGCGCAGCACGTCGGCCAGACAATCCTGCGTCAGTTCCATGTCGATCTCACGACCCACCAGCGAGGCAAAGGCGAACAAACGGGTCAGGGCACCTTCCAGCACACGAACGTTGGTCGAGATACGATGGGCCAGAAACTCCAGCACGCCATCGGCGATGGTCAGGTCGGGATATGTATTGCTGTATTGCTGCACCTTGTTCTGCAGGATACCCAGCCGCAATTCGTAATCGGTCGGGTGCAGGTCAACGACCAAACCGCACTGCAGACGTGACTTCACGCGGTCTTCCAGATCCTTGATCTCACCCGGGGCGCGGTCCGCCGAGATGATGATCTGCTTGTTTTGATCCACCAGCGCGTTGAAGGTGTGAAAGAACTCTTCCTGTGTCGAATCCTTGCCCGCGATGAACTGCACGTCATCGACCATCAGCACATCGACCGAACGGAACAGGTGTTTGAAGTCCATCATCCGACGCTCGCGCAGAGCCTGAACAAAGCGGTACATGAACTGTTCCGCCGACAGGTACAGAACATTCAGTTCGGGACGCTTGGTTTTAAGCTCCCATGCGATGGCGTGCATGAGGTGCGTTTTACCCAGACCTACGCCCCCATAAAGAACCAGCGGGTTGAAGGTGACGGGGCCGCCTTCGGACACACGGCGCGCCGCAGCATGGGCCAGTTCGTTGGGCTTGCCGACAACGAAGCTGTCAAAGGTAAAACGGGTGTCCAAAGGCGCGGCCTGTAGCGATTCCAGCGCATCATTTGCCGACTCAGCCTGCTGCGACAGAGATTGGGGCTGAGGCGAATCCTGCACGACTACGGGCGCAGTTTCATTGGTCGGGCGCACCGGCGAATTGGCGGCAACTCGAAATGCCAATCGTTGAACCGATTCCCCGGCGGTGTTCATCTCATATAAGATGAGGTCCGCAAAATTCTGGCTCACATAGTTGCCCATAAAATTCGTCGGAACCGAGAACACCGCCACACCATCCTGCAGCTCTTGGAATTCAAGAGGTTCGATCCAGGTGGTATAGTTGTTCTTACCGACCGCCTTGAGCAATTTGTTACGCAGTTGTCCCCATTTTTCTTGTGTCATCAAGCGCCTCACGCATCCCATTCTTTATTGGCCTGTCGGCCTTATTACCCAGTTCCGGTTACCCGGTTATTGGCGTACACTTGCAAAAGGGTACCCACACGCCAAACCACATGGATTTGGCGAGGATGTCGTAATAGTCAGCACGGCCTAGCCAATGGACACCCATAAACCGGGCGCCCCGTAGGCCGGGTTGCGCATCGCAAACATGTTTTAGACAGGGCTCAGATCTTTGGTGACCCAAAAACCTATAGCAGACCAGCAAACAGGCAGTATCCGTTTGCCGACATTTGTTTCACGACCATCCTGATGCCCGTCAGTATAATCAGTGAAACAGCCTGTCCCCCCAAGCGAGTGAATCGCTGACTTAGTGGTAACAAGAGGCCATGGCGTACGGCAACGAAACTCTGATGTTGACTCGGGTCTTCGGCAGAAAGAATCTCTCGGCTTCGTGAAGACGCGGCTTTCCGGCAACAGCACGAAAAAAGCGCCACGAATTGTGACGCTTTTGTAAACAATTTAGCATTGTTTTGTTGACCTTACGTCAACCTTTAGGTTTAGCCCAGTGCTTTGACCCGTGCCGACAGGCGCGACATCTTGCGCGAGGCGGTGTTCTTGTGGAAGACGCCTTTCGTGACGCCGCGCATCAGTTCGGGCTGAGCAGCGCGCAGGGCTGCGGTCGCTGCGTCCTTGTCGCCGGATGCGATCGCTTCTTCGACTTTGCGCAGGTAGGTGCGGATGCGCGAGCGGCGTGCTTTGTTGATTGCGAAACGCTTGTCATTCTGACGCGCGCGTTTTTTAGCCTGGGGCGAATTTGCCATGTGTTTCTGACCTTCGTTCGGTACGGTTATATTCGGTTGCGCGTCACGGATTATCCGCACCGGATCAGAATCACGGGTGTGAGTCGGGCCAAGCGGGCCGCACGCGCATGTATAGCGGCGCTAGTTATCCAAGATTGCCGGCTTTGCCAAGCGGATTCTTTCGCGGTGCATGGCAGGCATGAAAAAGGCGGGCCAGGCCCGCCTGTTCCGATCCGTTGCGCCCGGCTTACTTGTCGCGGAACTGGGCAGCGCGTTTTTCCTGAAACGCGGCCATGCCTTCTTTCTGATCTTCAGTCGCAAACATGGAATGAAAGACGCGGCGTTCGAACAGCAGGCCTTCGCTCAGCGTCACTTCGTAGCTGCGGTTGACGGCCTCTTTGGCGGCCATCGCACTCAGCTGGGATTTCTCGGCGATCTTGTGAGCCGCACCAATGGCCTCTTCCATCAACTTCTTGGACGGAACGACGCGGCTGACCAGCCCGGCACGCTCGGCTTCTTCGGCGTCCATGAAACGGCCGGTCAGGTTCATATCCATCGCCTTAGACTTGCCGACAAAGCGGGTCAGGCGCTGTGTACCCCCCAGCCCGGCAATGACGCCCAGATTGATCTCGGGTTGACCAAACTTGGCAGTGTCAGCGGCAATGATAAAATCGCACATCATCGCCAGTTCGCACCCGCCGCCCAGCGCATAGCCAGACACGGCGGCAATGATCGGTTTGCGGATCGCACAGATGCGGTCATTGAAGTCGCCGAACAGGTTCGCCTCGTAGACGTCGACAAAGCTCATCTCGGACATCTCTTTGATATCCGCACCAGCCGCAAAGGCCTTGTCCGAGCCGGTGATGACGATGCAACGCACCTTGTCGTTCTGATCCGCATCTTCAAGCGCCGAGCTAAGCTCTTGCGTGAGCTGCGAGTTCAGTGCGTTCAGTGCATCGGGCCTGTCGAGCTTGATAAGTGCGACGTGGTCTTCGATTTCGACGATGATCGTCTCAAAAGCCATGAGGTGTAAGCTTCCGGTTGTTCCGTTCAGATACGATTCCTTATCACGCGAGGGCGCTGGATCAAGCTATCTTTGGCATTGCGCGCAATAGAAGGATGAGCGACCGGATTGGGTGATTCTTATGACGATGCCATCGCAGCCCTCAGTGCGGCAGGGTTCGCCCTCGCGGCCATAAACGTCAAAGCTGTGCTGAAAATATCCAAGTTCTCCATCGGCTTGGCGGAAATCGCGCAGCGATGAGCCGCCCGCCTCGATGGCGTCCAGCAGCACCTGCCGGATGATCGGCACCAGCGCCGCAACGCGCCCCGCAGAAATCTGTCCAGCTTTGCGACGTGGCGACACGCCTGAGCGATAAAGCGCCTCGCAAACATAAATATTGCCCAATCCGGCAACGATTCCCTGATCCAGAAGCGCCGATTTGACAGGTGTGTTCTTGCCCTTGAATGCCTCGATCAAGTGCTGTTCGTGGAAATCATTTCCCAGAGGTTCCGGCCCCAGAACCGACAACAGTTTATGCGCCTCGGCAGTAGCGGTCGGCAGCAGGTCCATCGCGCCGAACCGACGCGGGTCGTTGAAGGTCACCCTCGCACCATTGGCCATGTGGAACACAACATGATCATGTTTTTCCGGCATCGGGTGTTCGTGCACAAACTGACCCAGCGGATCACCCGACACCGTCATTCGCCCGGACATGCCCAGGTGAATCAGCAAGGTCTCTCCACTGTTGAGATCGGCCAGAATGTATTTCGAGCGCCGCCGCAGCCGGTCAACCCGCTGCCCGGTCAGCCGTTCGGCCATGCGGTCAGGGAAGGGCCAGCGTAGATCGGGGCGGTTCACGTCGGCCCGTTCGATCACCACGCCCTCCATGGCGGGTGTCAGCCCACGGCGGACCGTTTCGACTTCGGGAAGTTCCGGCATGTGCTCTCCTGATTTGCCGCCAATGCGCCTTCCAGCGCACCCACCATTTCATCATGTCCGGTTACATATCTCAGAATGCGCGCCGTCTTCCCATCTGAAAAACGCAAACGATACATCGGACCGTTGCTGTGTTCGACCGCCACAAGCTTGCCCAGATCAAAGGAATGGCGTTGAAACAACGCCCCGGTCACGGTCAGTTCCTTTCCATCGATGGTCACCCGATAGACGAAATGGTGCAACACATTGAAGGCAAGCACTGCTATCAGCGCGACCTTGAAAAGGGTGACGGGATAACTGCCGAATTCCACCTCAAGCGCTCCCATCGCGTAAACATCGAGTTTGTAGGCGAGAGCCAGATAAACCGCCACGAGCACAAACAGAGTTTTATAACGCAGCCCAAAGGTCGTCCGATAGGTGGTTTTATTCAGTGTGTGTTCGGGTGAACTTTGGCTGCCGCGCATGGCCGTTCTTTCGAAGCCGCGATCCCATATTGGCAGGTCCTTGCTCTGATCGCGTATGTCGTTCCATTCACTAGGACCGCGCCATTTAGCGAAATACCGGCGTCCAAAGAGGATCGCCCGAAAAAACAAGACAACCAGTATGACAAACACCGATGTCTGGAAGACAAGAAGCGGAGTAACCTCAATCATTTTGTCAGCAATATCCTATCACGCGGGCTGTCGTGCACGATCCGCCGCGAACATGAATCGTCAATGGGGCGCATTTGTGACTTTGGAGCGCACCAAACTGCGCCAATCTGTCCGTCTAGGCGGGGCGCGATTGTCTTCCCGGCGCTGAGCCCTATAAGGATGAGCAACACAGGCAAAGGCGCCCTTGCAATGTCCGACAACAACGACAAGACCACACATTTCGGGTTCGAAACCGTGCGCGAGGCCGACAAGGCCGGGCGCGTGCAGGGCGTGTTCAACTCGGTCGCCTCGAAATACGACGTGATGAACGATGTCATGTCGATGGGCATTCACCGGGTCTGGAAAGACGCGATGATGGACTGGCTGGCCCCGCGCCCCGGTCAGCGTCTGCTGGACGTGGCGGGCGGTACGGGCGATATCTCGTTCCGCTTCCTGAAACGCGCGGGCTATGGCCACGCCACCGTGCTGGACCTGACCGAGCCGATGCTGGTCGAAGGCCGTCAGCGCGCCGAGGCCGATCAGATGTCCGACAGCCTGAACTGGGTGGTGGGCGATGCGATGGCGCTGCCATTCGAGGACAACACCTTTGACGTCTACACCATCTCATTCGGCATCCGGAACGTGACCCGCCCGCAAGAGGCGTTGAACGAAGCGTTCCGCGTGCTAAAACCCGGTGGCCGTTTGATGGTGCTGGAATTCAGCCAGTTGCCGAATGACGGGCTACAGAAGCTCTATGATCTCTACAGTTTCAACGTCATCCCTCGCATGGGTAAGCTGATCGCCAATGATTACGACAGCTATCAATATCTGGTGGAATCGATCCGCAAGTTCCCCGACCAAGAGACTTTCCTGAATATGGTCCGCACCGCCGGGTTCGAAAATGCCAAGTACCGCAACCTCAGCATGGGTATCGCCGCGCTGCATTCCGGCTGGAAGATCTGATCTATGCGCGGCCCTCACAACATCATCCGCCTGATCCGCACAGGCGCAACGCTTGAACGCACTGGCGCCATGAATGTGGTGCTGGACGCTTTTGAGGCCCCACGTCCTTTGCGTTTTATTGCGCACGCTCTGGGCAAACCGTTCCAATGGCTGGGCTACAAGGGCGACCCAGACATGCCACCCGCCACCCGTGCACTAACTGCGCTGGGCCCGGCTTATATCAAGTTCGGTCAGGTGCTCTCGACCCGCCCTGACGTGGTAGGCAACGAGCTGGCCGCCCAGTTGCGTGTCCTGCAGGACAAGCTGCCACCCTTTTCCCGCGCCGAGGCCATGGCCGAAGTGGCAAAAGAGCTCGGTCAGTCAGTGGATGAGGTGTTCTCGGAATTCAGCGAACCCATCGCAGCTGCTTCGATCGCTCAGGTCCACAAGGCCAAGCTGACCAGCACCGGCGAAGACGTTGCCGTCAAGGTCTTGCGCCCCGGCATCGAACGCGCCTTCCGCAAAGACGTAGACGCGTTCTACTTCGCCGCCCGCATTGTCCAATTGTTCGCCCCCGGCGCGCGCCGCTTGCGCCCGATGGAGGTGATCGAGCACTTCGACGGCGTCGTGCGCGGAGAACTGGACCTGCGTCTGGAAAGCGCTGCCGCGTCGGAATACGCCGCCAACACCAAGGACGATGCCGGGTTCTGGTTGCCGCCTGTGGTCTGGTCTCTCTCTGCCCGTCGGGTGATGACTCTCAGCTGGGCCGACGGTATTCCGCTGGGCGAAAACGAAGCGCTCGATGCGGCGGGGCACAACCGCCGCGATCTGGCCGAACGCGTCCTGCGCCTGTTCCTATTGCACGCCCTGCGCGACGGTTATTTCCACGCCGACATGCATCAAGGCAACCTGAAGGTCGCGGCCAATGGCGATATCATCGCCTATGACTACGGCATCATGGGCCATATCGACGAATACACCCGCCGGGTCTATGCCGAGATCCTCTTCGGCTTCATCCGCCGCGACTACAAACGCGTGGCCGAGGTGCATTTCGAAGCCGGCTACGTGCCCGCCGACAGGGATGTCGATGAATTCGCCCGCGCCCTGCGCGCGGTGGGTGAGCCGATCTTTGGCATGGACGCCTCGAATATCTCGATGGGCCGCCTGCTGAACTACCTGTTCGAAGTCACCGAACGCTTCGGCATGGAAACCCGGACCGAGTTGATCCTGCTGCAACGGACGATGGTGGTAGTCGAGGGCGTCGCGCGCTCGCTCGATCCACACACGAACATCTGGGAAGTCGCCCGTCCCGTGGTCGAGGATTACATCAAACAATCAATCGGCCCCCGCGCGGCCCTGCGCGATTTCGGCAAAACGGCTTGGGTTCTGGCCCGGTTTGGCCCGCGCCTGCCGGGGTTGGTCGAAAACGCCCTGATTGCCCAGACCCAGAAGGACGAGCCGCAAACATCACCTCTGTGGTCCGCGGCCCTGCCAGCCGGTATCGGCGCTGCTGTTGGCGCTGCGCTGGTTCTGCTGCTCAACGCGCTCAGCTAAAGCCATCCCGCCCGCTTCATCTGTCCAAAATATCCTCGGGGGGAATCGCGCCCCGCGCGATGGGGGGGCAGACAGCCCCCCTGCCCGGCCCCGACTCAGAGCCTCTCGATGGCGATGGCAATCCCCTGCCCGCCTCCGATGCACATGGTGATCAGCCCTTTGGTCCCACCCGTGCGCTCCAGTTCGTACAGCGCCTTCAGCGTGATGATCGCCCCGGTCGCCCCCACCGGATGGCCCAGGGCAATCGCCCCACCATTCGGGTTCACTTTCCCCGCATTCAACCCGAGCTCCTGATTGACCGCCAGAGCCTGCGCCGCAAAGGCCTCATTGCTTTCGATCACGTCGAAATCGTCCACCGACAGGCCGGTCTTGTCCATCAGGTTCCGCACGGCTGGGACGGGCCCGATCCCCATCACCTCGGGGCGGACACCCGCATGGGCATAGCCCAGAATGCGCGCCTTAGGCTTCAACCCGGCCTTTTCAGCCGCCTCTGCCGTGGCCAGAACCATGGCCGCAGCACCGTCATTGATGCCCGAGGCGTTACCCGCGGTCACACGACCATCCTTTTTGAACACTGGCCGCAACCCGGCCAGCGCCTCAACCGTTGTGGCCTTGGGGTGTTCATCCACCTTGAAGTCCACCATATCCCGCTTGACCTTGACCTGAACTGGCGCGATCTGGCTGTCGAAAAACCCTGCATCGATCGCCGCTGCAGCGCGGGTCTGGCTGGTCACTGCAAAGTCGTCCATCTGCTCGCGGCTGATCTGGTGCTCGTCAGCGACATTCTCAGCCGTCACACCCATATGGCCGGTGCCGAAGGGACAGTTCAGCGCCCCAAGCATCATATCCAGCGAAGTGACGTCGCCCATCTTTGCGCCCCACCGCGCCTGCGGCACGATGTAGGGGCTGCGCGACATGCTCTCGGCTCCGCCGGCTACGGCAAACTCGGCATCGCCCAGCATCAGGGACTGTACCGCCGAAACAATCGCCTGCGCGCCTGATCCGCACAACCGGTTCACATTCATCGCGGGCGTTCCATTCGGAATACCCGCCTGCATCGCCGCAACACGGGACAAGTACATGTCGCGTGGCTCGGTATTGATTACATGCCCAAACACCACATGCCCGATCTGAGCGCCTTCAACACCCGAGCGCTCCAGCGCGGCTTCGGTAGCAACAGTCGCCAGGTCGATGGGCGCGGTCGACGCCAACGCGCCGCCAAAGGTTCCAATTGCGGTGCGGGCACCGTCCAGCAATACGATATCGGTCATGTCTGTCTCCTCCGGGATTCGGGGCCATTATGCATCTGCGGCATAGACCTGTCCCATGAGACGTCCCGTCACGGTTGGAATTGACATCCACCCCCGCAAGACGCATGAAATTCCGTCATGACGGACAACACTGACGATATCCTGACACGCCTGCCCGCCCGCCTGAAAGAGGCGCGCCGGGCCAAGGGGCTGTCGCTAGAAGCCGTGGCCAACCTCAGCGGCGTGTCCCGCTCCATGGTCAGCCAGATCGAACGCGGGGAAAGCAGCCCGACCATTTCAACCCTGTGGAACCTGACCAGGGCGTTGCAGGTGGACTTCGCGGGATTGTTGGAAGACGCCAACACCGCCAACCAGATCGAAGTGCTGCGCAAGGCCGAAGTACCCAGTATCGACAATATGGGCCAGAACTGCCGTATCCGCATTCTGTCACCGCCAGAAGAGGCCGGTGGTCACGAGGTCTACGATATCGAATTCGAAGCAGGCGGCGCATTGACCAGCCAACCCCATGCACGCGGTGCACGCGAACAACTGACCGTTCTGGACGGCTCGGTCCGCGTGACTTCCGGCACTGCGGTCAACGATCTGCAGGCGGGTGACACCGCACGCTATGCCGCTGACGTGACCCATTCGATCACAGCCAAAAGCTCCGCGCGCGTGTTCCTGATCGTTAAGAACGCCTGACCGTTTCGACCCTAAGATTGGGGAAAACGCCGAACCTGTGATAGCTTGTAGCTTTATCAACCATTGGGGGCATCCGGATGGGGCTTGAAGTTATTGGGGCCGGATTTGGCCGCACAAGAACGAATTCTCTGAAAATCGCTTTGGAACAACTGGGCTTTGGACCCTGTCATCACATGTTCGAAGTGCGCGACAATCCCACGCAACTGCCCGCGTGGGAGGCTGCGGCACGCGGAGAACCTTCGGATTGGGATGCCATGTTTCAGGGCTATCGCGCGCAGGTCGATTGGCCCGGCGCCGCTTACTGGCGACAGCTCGCCACGCATTACCCCGCCGCCAAAGTCATTCTGAGCGTCCGTGACCCTGACGCATGGTTTGACAGTGTGCAGGCCACAATTGGCCCGTTCATGACAACGATGCGGGGCAAACACGATCAACCGCACCTAAATGTCATTGCCGAAATGTGCAGTAAGTTCATTGTGCAGGATATCTTTGAGGGCCAACTGAATGATCGCGAGCACGCAACACGCGTGTTCAAGGCACATGTTGATGCGGTCGGCCAGACAATCCCGGCGGACCGGTTGCTGATCTATGAAACCGGGAGTGGTTGGGACCCACTATGCGCATTCCTTGGGGTCGACGCCCCTGAAGAACCCTATCCTCTGACCAATTCCAGCAAAGAGTTTCAAAAAAAGATCAACGAAGCAAATTAGTTAGATGCATCCAGCTAGGTGAACTCTTGTATTTCCAATATTTCGGATTTTATTCCGCAATACAGAATTCCCGTATTCCGGAATCAATTCCGCTATGATAGATAATGTCCTGCGCAAGGAGGATTCGATGTCGCAAGATTTCTTGAACCACATCACCGAAACGCTCGACCAGATTCGAGCTGAAGGCCTGTACAAAAGCGAACGAATGATCACCTCGCCTCAGGGCGGTGAGATTACTGTGGGCGACAAGCAGGTGATCAACCTGTGCGCCAACAACTATCTGGGTCTGGCCGATCACCCGGCACTGATCGGCGCCGCCAAGGGTGCTATGGAGCCCAAAGGGTTCGGCATGGCCTCAGTCCGGTTCATCTGCGGCACGCAGGATATACACCGCGAGTTGGAGCAAAAGCTGGCGCAGTTCCTGAACAAGGACGATGCGATCCTGTTCGCCGCCTGTTTCGACGCCAATGGCGGTCTGTTTGAGCCTTTGTTGGGGCCTGAAGACGCCATCATTTCGGACAGTCTGAACCACGCTTCGATCATCGACGGGGTGCGGCTGTGCAAGGCAAAGCGCTATCGTTACATGAACAATGACATGGACGACCTCGAAGCCTGGCTGAAACAGGCGCGCGAGGATGGCGCGCGGCATATCATGATCGCGACAGACGGCGTGTTTTCAATGGACGGCTATCTGGCCAACCTGCCGAAGATTCGCGAACTGGCCGACAAGTATGACGCCATCGTCATGGTGGATGACTGCCACGCCACAGGCTTCATGGGGCCGAACGGTGCGGGAACGCCGGATCACTTCGGCGTCGATGTAGACATCCTGACAGGCACCTTGGGCAAGGCACTTGGCGGGGCAATCGGCGGCTACATCGCCGGACCGCAACCGGTGATCGACCTGCTGCGGCAGCGGGCGCGGCCTTATCTGTTCTCAAACTCGCTGCCCCCCTCCATCGTTGCCGCCGGGCTGGAAGCCATCCGACTAGTCGAAGAGGGTGACATGCTGCGGGCCCAACTGTTCGGTAATGCCAAATACTGGCGCGCAGGGTTGGAGAAGCTGGGTTTTGACCTGTTGCCCGGCGAACATCCGATCATCCCGGTGATGCTGGGTGAGGCAACCTTGGCACAGGACATGGCCGCCAAATTGTTTGACGAAGGCGTCTATGTCTCGGGCTTCTTCTTCCCCGTCGTTCCGCGCGGTCAGGCGCGGATCAGAACCCAGATGAATGCGGCTCTGACTAAGGACGAACTGGACCGTGCGCTGGCGGCCTTTGGCAAGGTTGGCAAGGAATTGGGAGTGATCTGATGCGATCCAACACGATGAAAGCTTTGGAGAAGTCCAAACCCGAGGAAGGTTTGTGGATGGTGCAGGCTCCGGTTCCGGAAATCGGCCCCGAGGAAGTGCTGATCCGCATCAACAAGACCGGCATCTGCGGCACCGATATCCATATCTGGAACTGGGACGAGTGGGCCGCCGCCACCGTGCCCATTCCGATGATAACCGGCCACGAATTCGCCGGCGAGATCGTCGAGATCGGGCGCAATGTAACAGGGCTTGAGATCGGTCAGCGCTGCTCGGGCGAGGGCCACCTGATCACCACCGACAGCCGTCAGAGTCGTGCGGGTAAGTTCCATCTGGACCCCGGCACGCGGGGCATCGGCGTGAACGAACAGGGGGCCTTTGCGCAATACCTGAAATTGCCCGCGTTCAACGTGGTGCCTCTTCCAGATGATGTGCCAGATGAGATCGGCGCCATCCTCGACCCTCTGGGCAACGCCGTGCACACCGCGCTGAGTTTCGATCTGCTGGGTGAGGATGTTCTGATCACCGGCGCAGGCCCCATCGGAATCATGGCCTCGGCCGTCGCGCGTCATGCAGGTGCTCGGCACGTAGTGATCACCGATATCAATCCGGATCGCCTGAAACTGGCCGAACATGTGGTGCCTACGGTACGCACCGTCGATGTCTCCAAGGAGGATCTTCAGGACGTCATCACCGAATTGGGCATGAAAGAAGGCTTTGACGTGGGTCTGGAAATGTCCGGCTCACAAATCGCGCTGGACCAGATGGTCGAGGCGCTGGTGATGGGTGGAAAAATCGCCCTGCTGGGAATTCCGCCAGGAAAATCCCCAGTCGATTGGTCCCGCATCGTGTTCAAGGCCATCACCATCAAGGGCGTCTATGGGCGCGAGATGTTCGAGACCTGGTACAAGATGATCGCCATGTTGCAGAACGGTTTGGACGTAAGCCGGGTCATCACGCACCAGATGAAGGTCGACGATTTCGCCGAGGGCTTTGCCGCGATGAAATCGGGCCGGTCCGGCAAGGTGGTGCTGGACTGGACCTAACGCTCTGGCACCGCGCGGGTTTTGACCCTAAACAGGGAAGAACCCGCGCGTTTGGAGGAGCACATGGGCGACAAGGACAGGTATCTGGAACGCGGGATTGAGGACTCTCTGGTCACTGATTTCGCGCAGACCCATCGCAAGAGCTATGGAGATTTCCTGCAGCTCAAGACCCTGCTGAACCTGCAAAAGACCTTTCAGGACCCCGCCCAACCTGATGAGATGCTGTTTATCATCATCCATCAGGTCAGCGAGCTATGGCTGAAACTGATGCATCACCAACTGGTCGAGACACGCCGCTTCCTGCAACAGGACGCGTTTGGCCCGGCGATGAAAAACCTCGACCGGGTCAAGGCGATCCAGCGCCAGTTGATCTCGGCCTGGGAAACGTTGCTAACCATGACACCCGCCGATTACATGACCTTTCGCGAGGCGTTAGGCAGTTCGTCTGGTTTCCAAAGCTATGGCTACCGACAGATCGAGTTCATTCTGGGCAACAAGGATGCCGCGACACTGAAGGTGCATGAACATGACCCCGAGGTCATGGAGATGCTGAACAAGGCGTTAACCAAGCCGTCTTTATATGACGAAGTACTGTTTATGCTGTCCCGCCAAGGGCTTGACGTACCGCAGGACCTGCTGGAGCGGGATTTTGCACAGCCCTATTCCGGCGACCCGCGCGTGGTGAAAATCTGGGTGCAGGTGTTCCGTGACACGGATCGGTATTGGGACCTCTATGCACTGGCGGAAAAGCTGATGGATGTGGAATCCCTGTTCCAGCGCTGGCGGTTTGATCACGTAACGGCGGTCGAGCGGGTGATCGGCAACCAGCCCGGCACCGGCGGGTCCAGCGGCGTGTCCTTTCTGCGCAAGGCCTTGGATTTGCGCTTTTTCCATGATCTCTACGATGTACGCACCGAACTGATGTATACCGAGCAGGAGTAAGCGATGCTGTACCGGGGTTTCACTCAGGACGAACTGGATCAGGAATATTCGCCCCGGTCGATGATCGGCGGTGACCTGACCCCTTATGTGGACAGCTACGCCGCGCTCAGCGCACAGCATCGGGCGCAGATGAAGGTGAAAGAGAACCTAGCCTATGGCGACAGCCCGGCGCAGGTGTTGGATTTCTTTCCCGCAAAAGGCGCAGGCGCGCCGCTGCATGTGTTTATCCACGGCGGCTATTGGCAGGCTCTCAGCCAGCGTGAATCGGCGATGATGGCCCCTGCGCTGGTCGCAGCCGAGCAATCCTTCGCTACTTTGAACTACACGCTCGCCCCGGATGCGCGCATCGGGGACATGATCGAGGAATGCCGAAACGCCCTGCTCTGGCTGGCAGAGAACGCGTTCAATCTGGGGTTCGATCAATCCCGAGTAACTCTGTCCGGCCACAGTGCCGGGGCACAATTGGTTAGTATGGTCATGGCAGGTTCCGCCGATGCGCTGGCCCGTGCAGGGATGCGGGTGCGCGACGTGATCCTGATCAGCGGGGTCTACGATCTGGAACCGATCAGCCTCACCCCGGTCAACGATCCGTTGCAACTGACCCCGGTTGAGGTGAACGACCTCTCACCCATACGCCACGTGCCCCGACCCGGCCCGCGCTATCACGTAACGGTGGCCGAACGGGACACACCCGAGTTCATCCGCCAGAGCCGCGACTATGCCGAATTGCTACGCAAGGGCGGGCATTCGGTAAGTTTCGATCTGAAAAAGGGAATGCAACACTTCGATATCATTATGCATCCGGGGACGTTTCTGCCGGGGTCGCAGTAAATCCTGACCACACGAATGACCCGCACCCGTGCTTCAGGGTTCTCTGAGCGGCCAGGCGGCCACGGCCTTCGTCACGACGGAAGGGATCGGCACATCCCAGACTGGCCCGGCTCCATGCTTTTCCAGCACCCGCTCAATGACAGACTTGCGGATTGCAGAGGCGTTTTCTTCCGGTTGCGGGCGCAACAAGGCACCTCCGCGCGCAGTGCCTTCGCGAAAAAAGTCAAAGGGCGCACCAGGGTCGTCCACACGCCACATCGAAGCGACCGTTACAATTGAGAAATCCTCAAACCCGGCGGTAGACAGGACCGGAAAGGACAACGCAGAGTCTGCGTAGTCGTTCGCCCCAGGTCCGGGAGGCAGGGTAATGTCAGGGTGGCCATGTTCCGCAATCGCGTCGAAAACGTAGCCAAGCGCCGTATCTACCTCGGGTCCACACCAGACTGAGAAAGCCAGTTTTCCCCCGGGGCGCAACACGCGACGGGCCTCTTTAAACACCACCGGCGGATCGGGGACATGCGGAATCCCGAATCCGATGGTAACGGTGTCAAATTCTTCGTCATCGAAATCCAGGCCCATCGCGTCGCCCTCGACAAATCGCGCTTCGGGCACCGCATCCCGCGCCATTTCGAGCATAGCTGGCGAGAAATCGACACCGGTTACGTTTGCCCCGGCTCGGACCAGTCCAGCGGTCACATTGCCATGTCCACAGCACAAGTCGAGCGCCTTGGTGCCCGATCCGGGTGCAACTGCCGCGATGAGATGGGGAACCACCATGTTGGCGGCCCGGGCGAAGGTCTGAGCGTAGGATCGCGCGATATGCGCGTCCGACCACTCGCGCTTTTCAAGCGCCGCGAAATTATCTGCTTCCGCCATCCGCTGTCCTTTCCGGTACCGTTTGCAAGCTTAGCACATTTCCCGGCTATTCGCGCCCTTCGCAGACGAAGCGGCCCATCGGTCAATAACCTGATTGTTCAAAGGATTCGGACTGACAGGTTATGCGGGCATCCCACAAAAAAACGGCTCCGAGGAGCCGCTTTTTTCTGCTTCTATCCCGAACCAGATCAATCCAGCGTGCGGGTGACCTCTTCGCGCTCGAAGATCTCGATCACGTCGCCAGCGCGGATGTCGTCGTAGTTTTCGAATGCCATACCGCATTCCTGACCCGACTGAACCTCGGCCACTTCGTCCTTGAAGCGCTTGAGCGTCTTCAGCGTGCCTTCGTGGATCACCACGTTGTCGCGCAGCAGACGGACGCCTGCGGACCGGCGGGCAACGCCTTCGGTGACCAGACAGCCAGCAACCTTGCCGACGCCCGTAACCTTGAAGACTTCGCGGATCTCGGCGTAACCGATGAACTTTTCGCGGATCTCGGCGCTCAGCAGGCCGGACGCGGCCGCTTTCACGTCATCCACGAGGTCATAGATCACCGAATAGTACCGAATCTCGACACCCTTCTGGTTCGCAGTGTTCCGCGCCGAGGCGTTGGCACGCACGTTGAACCCGAAGATCGGTGCGCCTGACGCTTCGGCCAGACCAACATCCGTTTCGGTGATTGCGCCAACACCCGAGTGCAGAACGCGTACGCGCACTTCGTCGTTGCCGATTTTCTCCATCGCCTGAACGATGGCTTCGGCGGAACCCTGCACATCCGCTTTCATCAGAATCGGCAGCTCGGTGACGTTTTCGTCTTCCTTGGCCTTCTGCATCAGCTGCTCAAGGGTCGTTGCGGCACCGGCAGCAGCGCGTTTGTCCTTGGCGGCCTGCTCGCGATATTCCGCGATCTCACGGGCCTGTGCTTCGGTCTCGGTCACGTTCAGAACGTCACCGGCCTCGGGCGTACCGTTGAGACCCAGAACTTCGACCGGAACCGAGGGGCCAGCTTCCTTGACGCGTTCACCCTTGTCGTTGATCAGCGCACGGACTTTACCGTATTGCTCACCCACAACGAAGATGTCGCCCTGATGCAGCGTACCGTTCTGAACCAGAACGGTGGCAACGGGGCCACGGCCTACGTCCAGCTGCGCCTCGATCACGGCACCCTGGGCGGCGCGATCGGGGTTGGCTTTCAGCTCCAGAATCTCGGCTTGAAGCGCGATGGCTTCCAGCAGTTCGTCAAGACCCTGACCGGTGATGGCGGACACTTCGACGTCCTGAACCTCACCCGACATTTTCTCAACGATGACTTCATGCTGCAGCAGATCGGTACGCACCTTGTCCGGGTTTGCATCCGGCTTGTCGACCTTGTTGATCGCCACAATCATCGGCACTCCGGCCGCTTTCGCGTGGTTGATCGCCTCAATGGTCTGCGGCATCACCGCGTCGTCAGCAGCAACAACCAGAACCACGATATCCGTGACCTGAGCCCCGCGCGAACGCATCGACGTAAACGCCGCGTGACCCGGAGTATCCAGGAAGGTCAGCGTGGTGCCGCCATCGGTTTTCACCTGATAGGCGCCGATATGCTGGGTGATGCCACCGGCCTCACCAGCCACGACGCGCGCGTCGCGGATCGCATCCAGCAGCGAGGTTTTACCGTGGTCAACGTGACCCATGATGGTGATGACTGGCGGACGCGGCTGCAGATCGTCTTCGCTGTCTTCGACCTCTTTGATGACGTCCTCGACGTCCGAATCGGATACGCGAGTGACCTTGTGGCCAAACTCTTCGATGATCAGTTCAGCGGTGTCTGCGTCGATGGTCTGGTTCTGCGTGACCATCATGCCCATCTGCATCAGCGATTTGACGACATCAGCCACACGCTCGGCCATACGGTTGGCCAGCTCCGAGACCATGATCGCCTCGGGCAGCTGTACGTCGCGGATCACCTTTTCCCGCTCGACCGGGCCGCCCATGGCTTTTTGTCGCGCACGTTCTTGCTTGCGCTTCATCGACGCCATCGAGCGTTGGCGGTTGCCTTCGCCACCGGTCGCCTGACCCAGTGTCAGCTTGCCCGAGCGGCGGTTGTCATCACGACCTTTACCACGACCGCGCTGTTCGCGTTCGCGATCCTGCTTGCGCGGAGTCGCAGCAGGCGCCGGCTTGCTGGCCGGAGCACGGGCGGCTTTGGGTTCTTCGGGGGCCGGGGCGGCGGCAGCGCGTTTGGCGGCTTCTTCCGCCTCTTTGCGCTTGCGCTCTTCCTCTTCAGCCTTGGCCTTTGCACGTTCTTCAGCCTCACGCTGTTCGCGTTCCTTGGCTTCCTGCTCGGCACGGCGACGGGCGCGTTCTTCTTCACGCGCCTTTTCGGCGGCCTCGCGGGCGGCGGCCTCTTCGGCCTCGCGCGCTTTGGCGGCCTGCAATGCCTTCATCCGGCGGGCCATTTCCGCGTCGGAAATCCCGGCAGGGCGGCGCGACGGATCACCCGAGGGCGTTGCTCCGCCACCCGGCTTGCCGGCGCCCGGCTTGGGAACCACCACGCGTTTGCGTTTGGTTTCCACCACGACATTCTTGGTGCGTCCGTGGCTGAAACTCTGTTTCACATTTCCGGGGCGTGCCCCGCCACGAAGACCCAATGTCTTTTTGCCGTCATTATCGCTCATAAAGCTTCTTACCCTTCCGCGCGGCCCCTGCCGCCGTCATCCGTTTCGCGCAAGCCACGCAGGCGCTGCGCTTCCTCTACAACACGTTTGGCGAGTCCGCCAGAGGCCAAGGCCGCATGAATCACCGTTTGGCGACCAAATGCCTGCCCTAACTCGTCCGCCGTGAGCCATCCGATGTATTTACCGAAGTGCGGCGTGCTCAGTTTCGACTTGCCGCGCCCCGATCCATCGATGGCCTGAATCAGAACCTGGGCCTCTTCCCGGTCCAGCCACGTCTTGACCTTTTCGTACCCGGCGACCGCGTCACCGGACTTGCGCGCCAGGCTGAGCAACTCGATCACACGGCGCGCAACCTGCTTTTCGACCTCATCTGTCAGGTCCTCCGGCACGCTCACCTGTGCCTTGAACCCACGGGCGAACAGCTTTTTGCCCACGGCTTTGTCCAGCGCAGCGCGATCCGCCGCCACATAGACCCCGCGCCCCGGCAGTTTCGCCGCGACATCCGGATAGACCTGACCGTCCGGCCCCGTCACAAAGCGGATCAAGCCAAATTTAGGCTG
Source organism: Ruegeria sp. CH8 (assembly GCF_056536985.1). NCBI lineage: Bacteria > Pseudomonadati > Pseudomonadota > Alphaproteobacteria > Rhodobacterales > Roseobacteraceae > Ruegeria > Ruegeria sp. CH8. The sequence goes on from NZ_JBQFQR010000015.1 coordinate 43,250, forward strand.
AACCTCGCCCGTGGCGATGCACTTGCGCTCAGGTCCCTCGGACCGATCCTTATGGACGCCACCGCGACCCATGTGCGCCACCCGAGGCCCTGAGATCAGGCCTCGGCCTCCTCTTCAGCAACTTCGCTGTCTTCTTCGACTTGCTCCAACTCGGCCGGATCGACCCAGCCCAGCATAATGCGGGCAGTCATGACCAGATCCTGCGCCTCTTCCAGCGTTACCCCGAAAGGCTCAAGCACACCGTCATCCTTGATACGTTCCCCGTCGACCGTGGTCCAGCCGCCCGCCAGCTCCCAGTCGGCGCAGGTGGCAAAGTCTTCCAACGTTTTCACGTCGTCCTTTGCCAGAGCTTCTACCATCTGGGGTGTCAGGCCTTCGAATTCAATAAGGCTGTCTTCGGCGCCCAGTGCGCGAGCACTGTCCAGTGCCGCTTTGGCTTGTGCCTCCAGGAATTCACGAGCACGGGTCTGCAGTTCCTGCGCGGTGCCTTCGTCGACACCGTCGATCACCAGCAGTTCGTCAAGCTCAACATAGGCAACCTCTTCGAGGTTGGTGAAGCCTTCCGAAACCAGCAACTGAGCGAAGAATTCGTCCAGATCCAGGCTGTCCATGAACAGTTTGGTGCGGGCTTCGAATTCCTTCTGACGGCGCGCCGATTCTTCGGCTTCGGTCATGATGTCGATGTCCAGACCGGTCAGCTGGCTGGCCAAACGCACGTTCTGACCACGGCGGCCGATGGCAAGGCTCAGTTGTTCCTCAGGAACCACAACTTCGATCTTGCCGGCTTCTTCATCCAGAACCACCTTGGAAACCTCGGCTGGCTGCAGTGCGTTCACCAGGAAGGTCGGCTGATCTTCGTTCCACGGGATGATGTCGATCTTTTCACCCTGCAGTTCGTTCACAACGGCCTGCACGCGGCTGCCGCGCATACCAACGCAGGCGCCGACAGGGTCGATCGAACCGTCGTAGGAAATCACAGCGATCTTGGCGCGCGAACCGGGGTCACGAGCCACAGCTTTAACCTCGATGATGCCATCATAGATTTCCGGCACTTCCATCTTGAACAGTTCAGCCATGAATTCCGGCGCGGTGCGCGACAGGAAGATCTGGTGGCCACGAACCTCGCGGCGCACTTCCTTGATGTAGGCGCGCACACGGTCATTCGGGCGATAGCTTTCGCGGCCAATCTTGTCGTTGCGGCGCAGAACAGCTTCGGCACCACCCAGATCGACGATGACGTTGCCGAATTCTTCGCGTTTGACCGCACCGTTGATGATGGTGCCTGCGCGATCCTTGAATTCTTCGTACTGACGATCCCGCTCGGCTTCGCGAACCTTCTGCAGAATGACCTGCTTGGCGGACTGAGCAGCGATACGGCCCATTTCTACAGGCGGCACTTCTTCAACGAAGACGTCACCAACTTCGGGTGATTCCATGTACTGGCGCGCCTGCTCGATGGTCATTTCGGCCTGGTAGTTCTCCAGCTCCTCATCCTCGACGACGGTGCGCACGCGGGTAAAGGTCGCTTTGCCGGTCTTACGGTCGATTGAAACCCGGATGTCCATCTCGGCGCCGTAACGGCTCTTGGCGGCACGGGCGAGCGATTCTTCCATCGCTTCAACAACCAGACCGGGGTCGATCATCTTTTCGCGGGCCACGGCCTCGGCGGTCTGCAGCAGCTCCAGCTGGTTGGCTGAGGTGATTGCCATCAGTTCGTCTCCTCTTCGGACCCTTCGGTCTCAATCTCGTCGAAAGCGTTTTCGTTCAGGGCACCGGCGTCTTTGCGCTGGCGCAGCATTTCTTTGATCAGATCATCGGTTAGAACCAGCTTGGCGTCGCTCAGCCAGTCGAATCGTAGACCGATGGTGATCGTCTCAGCCCCTTCGGGGATGTTGATCAGAACTTCATCCCCTTCGATCCCGGCCAGCTCACCCTTGAATCGGCGGCGACCGTCGATCAACTCAGCGGTTTCGATCTTGGCCTCATAACCCTCGAAGGTCTCAAAATCCTTGAGACGGGTCAGAGGGCGGTCGATGCCGGGGCTGGAAACCTCCAGCGTATAGGCGTCCAAAATCGGGTCCTCAACATCCAGCGTGGCGCTGACCGCGTTGGAAATCTCGGCGCAGTCATCCACTTCGATACCGCCATCGGGCTTGTCGGCCATGATCTGCAGCGTGGTCTGCTTGCCGCTCATCAGGCGAATGCGGACCAACTCATACCCCAGATCCTCGATCACAGGGGTGATGATCTCGGCCAGTCGCCGGTCAATGGCAGCTTTGGCAATAAGGTCGTTTGTCATCTGGTTCTCTACCCTTCATCCGGGCACAAAAAAACGGGCGCGCGGCCCGTCGAAATTTCCGGTGGAGCCCCGGACCGAAGCCCGACACGCCGCTGTTGAAACTGCATATACGCAGGGTTTGTCGAAACTGCAACCCCCGGCGGGATTCGTGAACGGATTTACGCCCGCCACCACCGTTCGGCAATGCGCCCGTCGTCCAGTGCCCGCTGTGCCCCGATCTGGCGCGGCATACCCACATGCGGGGCCACGGCCAGCGCCATATCCGATTCGCTGGGATGATACCGCAGGCCGCGCTGACCTTTCAGATCCTCGCCTTCGGGCAGGGCCGCCACATCCACATAGCCGTCCCGCAAGGCCTCATCCCGAACACGGGCGTCCGGAATAACAATAATTTCGAACGTGTCAGCCCACCCTGCGGTGCCGTCCTTGTAATGCCCGGCAACCTTGCGGCCCAGAAAATGGCGATCATCCTCGGCCCGTTCGACACGATAGCAACCCGTACCATTGGCCGCGTGCAGAGGCGTTACACCCTGACCCTCACGCGCGATGACAAAGCGGCTGTCAGCCAGCAGGAAAGGCAGGCCCGGGTTGGCTTTGGCCAGTTCCAACCTTACCGAGTCGGGTGTCAGTGCCTCGGCTCGCCCAACCTCTCGCAGCACCGAGACCACGTCTGCCACATCCAGCGCCGCGCCATTGTGGAAAACCACGTCGCTGCGCAGGTCAAAGCGCCAAACGCGCGCGTCGGAATCGGTCTGCCAAGCAGTTGCCAACTCACCGCGCAAGGTACCGTCGGGCGCGATCTCGGTCAGGGTGTCGAACACGGCCCCACGGGCCACCTGCTCCAGACTGTCGTCGCGGGGCACCGCCAAGCGCAGCGTACCACCGGCCTTAGGCGTATCCGCCAACGAGGCCCCGGTGGCCGCCAGCAACGCAGCAGCAGCACCCGAGGCAAACAGAGCACGGCGGTCAATCCGGGTCATGCCACCTCCTCGGCCACGCGATCCATAATCCGGACCAGTTCGGCACTGATACCGGGCTCAGAGAGAGCGTGACCTGCGTTGCGCACCATTTTCAACTCGGCGTTAGGCCAGCGCTCGGCCAAGTTCCACGCGGCCTGCGGCGGGCAGATCATGTCATAGCGCCCCTGCACGATATGGCCGGGGATATGGGCGATCTTCTCGATCTGATCCAGAATCTGCCCGTCTTTCTCAAGGAAAGCGTTATTGATGAAATAGTGATTCTCTAGCCGCGCAAAAGCGCGTGCATATTCACCTGGGCTTTCCCCTGTCGCGCCATTGGTGTGAATCGATGCCAGCGCGTTTTCCCATGATGACCACGCCCGCGCGTACAAAATTTCCGTAGCCCGATCCCCCGAGAATAGACGCTTGTTGTAGGCACCAATCGGGTCAGAGAGCTCAGCCTCGGTCAGCAAAGCCGTGAATTTGGCCCATTGCTCGGGCCAGAATTTGCCCGCGCCACCACCGTAGAACCAATCCAGCTCAGACTGAGTGGCCAAAAACACTCCGCGCAGCACCAATCGGTTCACACGGTCCGGATGGGTTTGCGCGTAGATCAGGGCCAGGGTCGCGCCCCAGCTGCCGCCAAACACCGTCCAGTCTTCGATATCCAGCAAGGTCCGCAGCCGCTCGATATCCGCGACCAGATGCCACGTCGTGTTGTCGGTCACCGACGCATGGGGCCGAGACCGCCCACAGCCGCGCTGATCGAACAGAATCACCCGATAGACAGACGGATCGAAATAGCGCCGCATCGCCGGGCTGCAGCCGCCGCCCGGGCCGCCATGCAGCACGACCACCGGCTTGCCGTTGGGATTGCCGCATTGCTCCATATAAATGCGATGGCCTTCGCCCATATCCACCATGCGCTGATCAAAAGGATCGATCGGCGGGTACAGATATTGAACTGCGCGCTTTTGGTCCGGGTACTTGTCCATTATGGCCCTATATAGTCCTTAAACGTAAAAGAGCATACGGAGACAGGAATGCAAGCGCATCCGAACACGGTGGACCCATCCGAGATCGCAAAATTCGAAGCGATGGCGGCCGAGTGGTGGGACCCTCATGGGAAATTCAAGCCTCTGCACATGCTGAATCCGTGCCGTCTGGACTATATCACACAACAGATTGCGGGCGAATTCGACCGTGATCTGAAGGCTGCGCGCCCGTTCGAAGGGCTGCGCCTGCTGGATATCGGCTGCGGTGGAGGTCTGCTGAGCGAACCCATGGCGCGCCTTGGGGCCACGGTCGTTGGCGCCGATGCCGCCGAAGGCAACCTGCCCGTCGCGCGCATCCATGCAGAGCAATCGGGGCTTGAGATTGACTATCGCCACACCACCGCCGAGGACATGGCCGCTGCTGGCGAACAGTTCGACGTGGTACTGAACATGGAGGTGGTCGAACACGTCGCCGACCCGGCGGGATTTTTGACCGCGTCCCAGCATTTGCTGAAACCGGGCGGCCTGCTGATTTGCTCGACCATCAACCGCAACCCGAAATCTTACGCGATGGCCATTTTCGGAGCCGAGGTCGTCATGCGCTGGCTGCCGCGCGGCACGCATGAATGGAACAAGTTCATCACGCCGGATGAGTTGTTCGACCTACTGCGTCAGGCCGGGCTAGAGCCGGTGGACCGCAAGGGGTTCGTGTTCAACCCGATCCTGTGGAGCTGGTCGATCTCGGACCGGGACCTGAGCGTAAATTATGTGACGGCGAGTGTGAAGCCGGGGTAGGATGGGTGTTCACACCCATCATATCGACGATTAAGATATGTACGATGGGTGCAAGCACCCATTCTATAAGACGCGGCAGCGCTTGAGGTTGAAGTCTTCCGCAATATTTTCTCGCAGAAGGGCCTGAGCGAACCTGTCACTTATGAAGAAAGCGTCGTTGAAGCACTTCTCTACCCATATATCTGGACCTTCAAGACACGCCGATCCTAACGTAACATCATCATCAGCCCATTCTGCTAGGCCGCGTCTGACTCTCCGCCTGTCTTCTTCTGGCCAGGATCTGGGTGCACCTGATTTCTCTGTTCTCGGAGATTGCTCGGCCAAAAACGTATCCTTAACGTTTCCGATGTTCAGATAGCTGTGGTGCAAGTTCAGTGGGGTCTTTTGATCTTTCTTGAAAAACGACGTCGGATAAACTGCGCCTTCGCCAATATCGAGCGTTTTCAGCACTTCGATGACTTCGGGAGAGAGGAGAAAGAATCCTGCATTGGCAAAATGCCTGAGTTTTTGAGGTCGGCCATTTCTGGCAATCGTCTTTTTAGGAAACTTATCAGCCTCCACTGACATCCCAAGCTGGTTTCGATAGGCCGACTTAACGGCTTCTTCAGTGGTTTCATCGCTCAATTACAAGTCACCGGTAAAATCGCAGTAATACGATGTACCGATGACGACATCGCATCCCCACGCCACTTTACCCATTATCGTTAGCCCTTAGGCGCAACCCTACTCCCCCTCAAGCTGCAACCTCAAATCCCGGAGCACGGGCAGCGTGCTGCGGACACGCTCCAGCCCCAACTCTCCAACCACACGGTTGATCAACGGGGCAATGGACGAAATCGCCTGATCCCGCGCACGGCGACCGGCGGGGCTGATCGCAACCATCTTGCGGCGGGCATCGTCCCAGTCGGGGCGGATGTGGATGTATCCGGCCCATTCCAGCTTGGCCAAGGTGTTGGTCATCGCGCCTCGGGTCACGTGAAAGGTGCTGGCCAGTTGCGCAGGCGTGCGCTCGTCGCCCACAAACACCAGATGGTTCAGCACCGAGAAATGCGAGATTTCCATGCCCTTGGGCAGCACCCGGCTGAGCCGGTTCCGCAGCAACTGGTCGGCGGTCAGGATCTCGCTGAACAGCGTGACCGCAAGGGCATTTTTTTCGTCCGTCATGTCTCGGTTCTGGATCAGGGCCCGTCGAAGGGCCGCACATGAGTCAATGAGGGCACACGGCGGCGCGCCTCTGTCACAGAACTATCATCCAAATCGAAAATGTGAATGCCCGGATCGGTGCCTGCGTCGATGATGACCTCTCCCCACGGGGCCACAACCATGCTGTGTCCATAGGTATAGCGCGTCTTGCCGCGGGTTTTCGGGTGCGTGCCGGTCTGTGCGGGGGCCAGCACCCAGCAGCCGTTTTCAATCGCCCGGGCGCGCAGCAGCGATTGCCAATGGGCCGCGCCAGTCACCGGGGAAAACGCCGCTGGAACGGTCAGGATACGCCCGCCTGCATGTGCCAAAGCCGCATAGAGATGCGGGAACCGGATGTCATAACAGATGGTCATGCCGACCGCGCCAAACTCGGTCTGCGCCAGCACCGCGCGTTCGCCGGGGCGGTAGTTCTTGGATTCGCGAAAGGTCTCGGACTCGGAAACCTGCACGTCAAACATATGAATCTTGTCGTATCGCGCCACGATCTGCGCCTGCGGGCCGATCATGAAGGAACGGTTGGCGAAACGTCCGTCAGCATCATGGGTCTTGATCGCCAATGAGCCGATCAGCAGCCACACGCCCAACGCGGCGGCCTGTTCCCGCAGGCCCGCCAACGTCTGGTCGTCTTCTTCGTTCTGCAATACCTCGCGCTGCCGTGTCGTGCTGGTGGATACGCAATTCGTCACCTCGGGCGTCAGGATGAACCGCGCGCCCTGCCCTGCCGCCTCGGCCATCATGGCTCGTACGGTGGCTAGATTCTCGGCCGGATCATCTGACGAGGTGAGTTGCAGCAGCGCGGTTTTCATCAGGCCGCCAGCAGGCGATCCAGTTTGCCCTGACGCTCCAGCTCATAGAGGTCGTCGCAGCCGCCGACGTGGTCGGTACCGATGAAAATCTGCGGCACGGTGCGCTTGCCACCCGCGCGTTGGATCATCTCGGGCTTGCGTTTGGGGTGCAACAGTACGTCGATTTCTTTGAATTCGACGCCTTTCTGTTTCAGCAACCGCTTGGCCGCGTGGCAATAACCGCATAGCGGAGAGGTGTAGAGTTCTACCGGCTTCATATTCCGTCCCTTCGGGTTTCGCGCAATCCTGAGCGAATTAGGCATCCTTGGCAACGCGCGCCAGTACCAACACGAAAATATGATTTGCTCCCGCGGCAAGGCAGACACGCGCACAAGCCGCCAGCGTCGCACCCGAGGTCATCACATCATCCACCAGCAACACGTCGCGCCCTTGCATCCGATGGCCCCGTTTGGGATGCGCTACAATGGAACCTGACAGCGTTTCCGCCCGTTGCGCCGCAGTTTTGCCTTCCAGAACCGAGGTTCGCACCCGTCGCACCAACAAATCCGGACACACGTCCAACCCTGTCTCACGCCCCAAATGCTGCGCCAGCAGGGCCGACTGGTTGTAGCGCCGCTTCAATAGCCGCGACCAGTGCAGGGGCACCGGCGCGATCAGCATGTCGTCGTGAAACAGAGCCTGCCCGGCTTGCGCCATCCAGCGGGCCGCTGGTTTCGCCAGTTCCGGCCTGTCCCCATGTTTCAGCGCCAGAATCAAGGACCGCGCTTTGCCGTCATACAAAAGCGCCGCACGCCCGTCCTGCCACGGGCGGGGGGTTTTCATGCAGTCGTCACATTCGATCCGATGGCCGTCCGCCTCGCCCGGCAGCGGCACGCCGCAGCTTTCGCACACCACCCCGCCGATAAAGGGCGTGTCGCGCCAGCATTGGCCACACAAACCGAAATCCGCTTCGGTCAATTCACCGCATCCCAAACAGCGCGGCGGATAGATCAGCTGAACAGCGGTTTGAATCCGCTGCCACATGCGATAATTGCGCCCTATGAAGTTGCCTGAGTCCAACGCACCCTCTCTGTTTGACCGCGCGGCCCTGACCCGGCACCGCGCCCGCGCGCAGGATGACGCGCTGTTCCTGCACCATGCGGCCGTGGCCGAGGTGCAGGATCGGCTCTCTATGGTTAACAAAACCTTTACGGCACCCGCAGTGGTGACGCCGTTTGCACAGTTTTGGCAGGATGTGCTGCCCGGGGCACGGATCGTTGGAGATGACGATGTGCTGGACCTGACACCCGTCGCGCATGATCTGTTGATTCACGCCATGGCCCTGCACTGGGCCAACGACCCGGTTGGGCAACTGATCCAGTGCCACCGTGCCCTGCGCCCCGACGGGCTGCTGCTGGTGGTCTGTCTGGGCGGAGAGACCCTGCACGAGTTGCGCGCCGCGCTGGGGCAGGCCGAGATCGAAGTCACCGGCGGCCTCAGCCCTCGCATCGCGCCGATGGCCGAGCTGCGCGATCTGGGCGGTTTGCTGCAACGAGCAGGTCTTGCGCTGCCAGTGGCCGACACCGCGCGTCTGACGGCAGAATACCGCGACCTGACCCATCTGATGCGCGATCTTCGGGCGATGGGAGAGACCAACAGCCTGTCGGGCCGCGTGAAACACCCCACAAGTCGGCAGGTCTTTGCCCGGGCGCAGCAGATCTATGCCGACCACTTCACCACGCCTCAGGGCCGTCTGGCCGCCACGTTCGAGCTGATCTGCCTGACCGGCTGGTCGCCCGACGACAGCCAGCAGAAACCCCTGCGCCCCGGATCGGCCCAAGCGCGGCTTGCGGATGCACTGGGTGCAAAAGAAGGCAAACTGCCCGATTGACGACCGGTGAATTCCGTTTATCTCAGCTTGGCACAGAGAAATCTCAGGAAGCTCGACATGTTTGACGCCACTCGCCCATCTCACGCCCCCGCCGACCATCCCAAGGTCAAGATGGGCCGCGTCGGCATTCTGCTGGCCAATCTGGGCACGCCGGACGACTACACCTATTGGCCGATGCGCCGCTATCTGAACGAGTTTCTGTCGGATCAGCGCGTCATCGACTATCCCAAATGGAAGTGGCAACCGATCCTGCAGGGCATCATCCTAACCAAACGCCCCTTCAGCTCGGGCGAGGCCTACAAGTCGATCTGGAACCACGACAAGGGCGAAAGCCCGCTGATGACGATCACCAAGGACCAGACCGCCAAGCTGCGCGATGCAATGCAGACGCGCTATGGCGATCGTGTTCTGGTCGATTTCTGTATGCGGTACGGCAACCCCTCGACCAAATCCAAGGTGCGCGAGATGGTGGCGGCGGGCTGCGACCGCATCCTGTTCTTCCCGCTTTACCCGCAATACGCCGGTGCCACGACCGCCACCGCCAACGACCAGTTCTTCCGCGCTCTGATGGAGGAAGCCTGGCAGCCCGCCACCCGCACCGTGCCCGCCTATTTTGATGAGCCCGCTTATATCGACGCCTTGGCCGGATCGGTGGAAAACGCCTATGCGGCGATGGAGACACAGCCGGACATCTTGGTCGTCTCATACCACGGAATGCCGGAACGCTATTTGCAGCAGGGTGATCCCTATCACTGCCAATGCGCAAAAACCTCGCGGTTGCTGAAGGAACGGTTGGGCTGGGCGGACGACCAGCTTGTTTCAACCTTCCAGTCCCGATTCGGCCCTGAGGAATGGCTGAAACCCTATACGGTCGATCACGTGGCCGAGTTGGCCAAACAGGGCAAAAAGAACATCGCCGTGATTGCACCGGCATTTTCCGCTGACTGCATCGAGACGCTGGAAGAGATCAACGAAGAGATCAAGGAAAGCTTCGAAGAAGCAGGCGGCGAAAGTTTCACCTATATCCCTTGCCTCAACGACGATGATTCGCACATCGCGGCGCTTGGCAAGGTAGTCGAAGACAACCTGAAGGGCTGGCTGGACTGACCACCCTTTCAATCATGCCGATCAACCAGACATGAAAAAAGGCGGTGGAATGCTCCACCGCCTTTTCTCTAGATGGTGCTCGTCAAATTAGCTTGCTGCAACAGCTGCGGCAACTACGACCAGCAGGATCAGCGGCAGGATGATGCCCTGCGACGAACCTTGAGTTTCCTCGACAACAACCGGTGCTTCAACAACCGGCTCTTCCAGGTTGCCAGCGTAGGCGGTCGATGCAGCAGCAGTCAGTGCAGCGGCGAGAACGAGTTTCTTCATATTAACCTCCAGAATTTGCACGGTTCCAAATAGCGAAACCGCACACCCAAGACTTACCTCGTATGTTTTTTCTAATCAGCTATCCGACTGGAATGCAATTGCAACTTGCGCCGCAAGCGGGTTCGTGCGCGAAAATGTCGTCAAATAAGCAACACTTGCGTGCCGACCTTCGTCATAGAGAACAACTCTGCGATGTCTTCATTGAACAGACCAATGCAGCCATTCGACGACCGGCGACCGATTTTGCGCGTATCGTGGGTTCCGTGGATTCGGTAGTACTTCCAGCTCAGATACAAAGCGTGTGTTCCCAAAGGGTTATCCGGCCCCGGAGGGATATAGTCCGGCCATTCCGGATTGCGCTTCTTCATTGACGGCGTTGGCGACCAGCTTGGCCCTTCGACCTTGCGGATCACGCTGGTCCGGCCGCGCCGGGTCAATTCCTCGGTCAATGGCACAGACGAGGGGTAAAGTTTGTACACCCGCTGATCATCGGACCAGTAGTGCAGCGCACGTGAGACGGTATCGACCAGAATGGCGCCGTTGTTCGTGTTGGAAAAATAGGGCTGCCAGTCCAGCGCGCGGAAACCTGAGATATTGCGACGCACCTCTGGTTCCGGTTCGGGCGCGGGACGCAGCGGGTCACCGGGGATATATTGGGCGACCGCAGGCGAGGCCAGCAGAGCCGACGCTCCGGCCAGAAATCCACGGCGGGTGGGCGCATTAAAGAGTTTTTTGACCATGGCGGCGGTCCTTTGTTAGGGCCAGTCTGAAATTCCAGCCCATTTTATGGCCAGAATGCTTCAGTCGCAAATCAAACCGGCAGAATCACGCGGAACTGGAGTAATGCGCGTTTGCCCAAGGCGGTCTGTCGCGCTATGCCCTAGGTTAAACCAATCATCAGGTCGATCATGACGCGTATCATTTCTTTGCTTTTTGCCTGCTTTATCGGGCTGGCCGCATGTACCCCCGGCAGCACGCCGACATATGGATCGGACGGGCGGCCACTGCCGACAGTCTATAAAATCCGGGGTAATCCCGAAAAACTGCAGTTCCGTATGCTTGATTCGGTCAACGCCCTGCGCCAGGCCCAGGGTTTGCAAGCGGTGCAGCTGAATTCGCAACTCAACGCAGCAGCGGCGACGCATGCGAAGGACATGGCGCGCCAGAACCGCCCGTGGCATTTTGGATCGGACGGTTCTTCACCAATCGATCGGGCTCAGCGCGTGGGGTATTACGGCACATTTCTGGGCGAGGCGATCTCAGAGACCTATGAAACCGAGACTGAAACTCTGGCCGCCTGGATGCAGGAACCTGGCCCGCGCTCGGTGATCATGGACCCCAAGGCCACACAAATGGGCTTTTCCTGGCATCAGGAAGGCGGCGGCAAGATCTGGTGGACGCTGGAAATGGGTGCGGGCGGGTAACCGCAGCCCTATCCGAAAACGAAAAAGCCCCCGGGAAACCGGGGGCTTTTTCGTATCGAGAATGGCTTAGGCGGCTTGCATTGACTGCGCTTCCGTTAGAATGGCGTAGAGTTTGACCGGGTCCGGATTGGCCCGCAATTTCGAGCAGACTGCAGTATCACGCAGGGTCCGCGACACCAACGCAAGAGCTTTCAAGTGGTCGACCCCGGCCTCTTCCGGCGCAAATAGCGCAAAGGAGATATCCACTGGCTGGCGGTCGACCGACCCGAAATCAATCGGCTTTTCCAGCATCACAAAAACACCGGCAACAGCCTCAAGCTCAGCCATGCGGGCGTGCGGCAAAGCCACGCCATGACCTACACCAGTGGGACCCAGGCTTTCCCGTTCCAGCAGGCCATCGACAACGATCTGGGCCTCAAGACCCAGAGTCGCGTCCGCCACATCGGCAATTTCCTGAAAAAGCCGCTTCTTGCTGGATGCGGCCGACAATACACGCACCGCTTCTGGTTTCAGTATGCTCGAAAGCTCCATGATCACGCTCCACGGCAAAGCCCCCGCAGGTTGCAGGGGCGTGCCTTTGTCATTCTTGCCTGTTACGGATCGATCCAGCCGATGTTGCCGTCATCCCGGCGGTACACGACGTTCAATCCGTCCTTGTTTTCATTGCGGAACACCAGCACCGGAGCACCGACCAGTTCCATCTGCATAACGGCTTCACCAACACTCAGCGATGGGATTTTGGTTTCCATCTCAGCCACAATCATCGGCTGCAAGGATTCGGGTTCGCTCGCCGACTCAGACTCGTCAGAAGCGAGGATATATGAGGAAGCACCAAAGAGTTCAACCGGCTCAGAACGATCCTTGTGGTGATCCTTGAGACGGCGCTTGTAGCGACGCAATTGGGTTTCCATCTTGTCGCAGCAGGCCTCAAATGCCGCGTAAATTTCGGTTGCGTGGGCCTTGGCCTGTGCCGTCAGGCCAGTGGAAAGATGTACGGTGGTTTCGCATACATATTCATGCGCAGAACGGGAAAAGACGACATTGGCGTCGGTCGGACGCTGGGCATATTTCCCAACAACCTCGCCAAGTTCGGTCTGCACATGGGTCTGAAGTGCTTCGCCGATGTCGATCTGTTTTCCGCTGATTTGGTAACGCATGTGATCTCCTTCACAATTCACACCCATTCTGACGTCACGTAACGTGACGCACTTGTTATTATCGGGTGGGGGGTAGAGACATTTCCCGCGGTAGCCGCACGGTTCCCCCTTCGACGAAGGGGCCTCGTGATCCAGACGGGAACCGAAGAAATGCCATAACCCAATTGAGGCAAGAGACGGCGGAAGAGTCAATCAAAACAGACGTGTATATACGTGATTTCCGGCATGCATTCGGCGCATTTCTGCGCAAGCTCATGAAATCCGGAAGTTTTCACCCAAATAGACCCGGCGGACGTTCTCGTTTTCGACCACTTCGTCCGGGGTGCCGGACATCAGTACCTGCCCGTCATGCAGGATATAGGCGCGGTCCACAATTTCCAGCGTTTCCCGCACGTTATGGTCAGTGATCAGAACACCGATGCCGCGCTTTTTCAGATCCGCAACCAGATGGCGGATATCGCCGACGCTTATCGGGTCAACACCCGCAAAGGGTTCATCCAAAAGCAGATATTTCGGGTCAGCCGCAAGACAGCGGGCAATCTCGACGCGGCGGCGCTCACCACCCGACAGCGCCAGCGCCGGTGCCCGGCGCAGATGTTCGATCGAGAAATCCGACAAGAGCTCTTCCAAACGTTCCTTGCGGCGGTGGGCATGGCGCACCGTAATGTCCAGAACGGCGGCAATATTGTCCTCGACGCTCATGCCACGAAAGATCGACATCTCCTGCGGCAGATAACCGATACCAAGACGCGCGCGCCGGTACATGGGCAAGGTTGTCACCGTCTGCCCGTCGATCGTGACCGTGCCCGCCTCGGGGAAGACCAGACCGGCGACGGAATAGAAAGTGGTTGTCTTGCCCGATCCGTTCGGACCCAACAGCGCCACAACCTCGGACCGATCCAGCGTCATCGACACATCGCGGATCACGGTCTTCTTGCGGTAGGATTTCCGCAGCTTTTCGATTCTGAGGCCGGATTGCCCTTCGGCCACGGTCAGTTCCGGGCGCATCATCAGTTGTCGCCCTGCTGCAGAATGGTTTTGACATTGCCGGTCATCGTCGCAGTACCTGCGGTCAGGTCGGCATTCATCTGATCGCCGCTGATGGTACTGGGCCCCTGGTTCAAAAGCACATTGCCCTTCATCACGATTACTCCGGAATCGATAGTATACTCGGCCCAATCGCCCTCGGCTGCATCGGGCGGACTTACCAGAACCACATCCTCGGTCGCTTCCATCCGTTCGATGCCTGAGCGTTCTTCGTTATAGATAACGAGTACCCTTTCGGCGGTCAGACGCATCTCGCCCTGAATGACGATTACGTTGCCCAGAAATTCGGCCGATCCGTCCTCTTGATTGACGTTCAGCTTTTCCGAGGTCACCTCAACCGGCAGGCTGGGGTCGGCCTGGGTGGCGCCAAAGGCAACCTGAGTCTCCTGCGCCGCAGCGGAAATGGCACCGAGGGTCATACAAAGGCAAATTGTGACAAATCGAAAATCGAACACAGGTTATCTTTCTGCTTTTTCAGGCTCATATATCAGCTTCACACCGTCTGTAAAAAGAATATGGACCGGACCGTCAGTTTTTTCCGTACCAAAGGTCATACTGCCAGCGGTAAAATTGCCGATAATCCCAGTGCCGTTGACTTGGCCCGGTGCATTGCCCCGGATTTCGTCCAGCGCAGTGTTTAGCAAATCGGTCGTGATTTCCGTACCGTCAGTCGAGGTGATGACCACATCGCCGACAAAAGTGGCCGTATTCTTATCGGGGCGGATCATGCCCGAATTCGAATCCAACGTGATGACCTTGCCATCCGAAAGGTTCATGCGACCACGAAATTCGGCGGCAGTAGGAATTGAACCTTCCCTTCCCTGCATAGCACGGTTCGCCTCGATCTGAACCTCTTCGCCCTTGCGGGTGGTGCCGCGGTAGTTCGGCTGCGTCACCACCTGATCGGCCAGACGTTCGTCAATGTCCTGCTGGGTAAAGGGAACGCTCACATTGGTCTCGATACTGCGCGACAAAAGGAAAACTGTCGACAGCATCAGGATGGCTACCAGTGGCAGTACCACCTTGAAGAACTGAACCCTGCGGGAATGTCCGTCCACCGCGTAACCCTCCGCCTAGCCCAGGCCGACGCGCAGGCAGTCGTGGATGTGCAGCAACCCCTGCGCCGGGCCCTGCGTTTCGGGGTCAACCACGAACAGCGATGTGATCTTGCGGTCGTTCATGATTGCCACCGCCTCTTCCGCCATTGCGTTGGGTGCGATGGTCAGCGGGTTGCGGGTCATGACCTCTTCGGTGGTTTTGTTCAGCAAGCCATCCATGTTCCGGCGCAAGTCACCATCGGTCACGATGCCTATCAGTCGACCCGCCTCATCGGTCACGCCGACAACGCCAAAGCTCTTCTGGCTCATGACAAGAAGCGCCTCGCTCATCGGGGTTCCCTCGGGCACCACGGGCAGATCGGCGTGCATCAGGTCACGCACGGTGGACAACTGCGCGCCCAGCTTGCCGCCGGGGTGGAAGGCGCGGAAATCCTCGGGTTTGAAGTCGCGGTACTTCATCAGCGCGATTGCCAGCGCGTCGCCCATCGCCAGTGTCAGCGTGGTCGAGATAGACGGCACCATGCCAAAGCCACAGGCCTCACCCATCGACGGGATCAGCAGATGCACATCGGCCTGCTTCATCAGTGTGCTTTCCGGCTTGCTGGAAAGTCCGATCAGCGGGATGCTGAAACGGCGGGTAAAGGCCAGCAGGTTCACCAGTTCCGGCGCCTCGCCCGAATTCGAAATCGCCAGAACCACATCACCTTTTGACACCATTCCCAGATCGCCATGGCTTGCCTCGGCCGGGTGCACGAAATAGGCCGGCGTACCGGTGCTGGCCAGTGTGGCGGCGATCTTGTGGCCGATATGGCCCGACTTGCCGATACCGCTGATGATGATCCGGCCCGGCGCCTGCAGGATCAGTTGCACGGCCTCGGCAAAATGTTCGTCCAGACTGTCGGCCAGAACGTCCAACGCACGGGCTTCGTCAGCAACAACCTGTCGGGCGGTTCTCAGGAATGCTTCGGTATCGGTCATGAGTGTGCAAAGATATCTGTTTCGGGCCAACCGGCGAGATCGAGTTTCGCACGCATCGGCAAGAAGTCAAAACACGCCTGTGCCATCTCAGTACGCCCTTCGCGGGCCAGACGCCCGTCCAGCGCCTCGCGCAGGCGGTGCAGGTACAGCACGTCAGAAGCGGCATAGTCCAGCTGCGCATCGGTCAGAGTCTCGGCACCCCAGTCGCTCATCTGCTGCTGCTTCGAGATATCGACGCCGATCAGCTCCTGACACAGGTTCTTGAGGCCGTGACGGTCGGTATAGGTACGCACCAGACGGCTGGCGATCTTGGTGCAATAGACCGGTGCGGCCAGTGCCCCAAAGGTGTGGTACATCGCGGCAATGTCAAACCGGCCAAAGTGGAACAGCTTCAGCACGCCGGGGTTTTCCAGCATCGCACACAGGTTCGGCGCCTGCGTCTGGCCCTTCTCAACCTGCACGATATGGCTGTTGCCGTCACCGCCCGACATCTGGATCACGCACAGGCGGTCACGATGCGGGTTCAGACCCATGGTTTCGCAGTCAATGGCCACAACAGGGCCCAGATCCAACCCGTCCGGCAGGTCGTTTTTATAGAGATGGTTCGCCACGGGGGTCTTCCTTTGTCCGGTATTGCCCCCGAGATAGGAGGTTTGGTCCGCAAACTCAACGCTATCAATGGAATGCGGCCAAGTTGCGCAGATTTCTTGACCCCGAAGGCCTTGACGGGAAAATGGTTTTGGGCGCAACGCTTCGGGTCACATGGGGCTCCGGAGCGGGTCCGAATGGTCAAAAGGTCCTACCTGCCGATGCTGAGTGTCCTGCGAAATCAAACGTATCGCCATCTGCTGGCGGCACAGCTGGTTGCCCTGACGGGCACCGGGCTGGCGACCGTGGCGCTGGGGCTGCTGGCCTATGATCTGGCCGGAGATGCGGCGGGCATGGTTCTGGGCACGGCCCTGACGATCAAGATGGTCGCCTATGTGATCATCGCCCCACTTGCTGCGGCCATCGCCGAGCGGCTGGACCGCCGCCGAATGCTGGTGGCGCTGGATTTGGTGCGGGCGCTGGTTGCGATCTGTCTGCCATTTGTCACCGAGATCTGGCAGGTCTATGTGCTGATCTTCGTGCTGCAATCGGCCTCGGCCGGGTTCACCCCGGCGTTTCAGGCCACCATTCCGGATGTGTTGACGGACGAGCAGGACTATACCAAGGCCCTGTCCCTGTCGCGGCTGGCCTATGATCTGGAAAGCCTGCTGAGCCCGATGCTGGCCGCCGCGCTGCTGTTGATCGTCAGCTTTGACAGCCTGTTTTTGGGCACCGGGCTGGGGTTCATCGCCTCTGCCCTGCTTGTTGTGTCGGTTGCCCTGCCCTCGCCTAAACCGACGGAGCGCCGGGGCATCTACGACCGAACCACGCGTGGCATCCGTCTGTACCTGAACACGCCGCGCCTGCGCGGTCTGCTGGCGCTCAGTTGGACCGCAGCGGCGCTCAGCGCGATGGTCATCGTCAACACCGTGGTCATCGTCCGTGCCGATCTTGGCCTGTCCGAAAGCGCGGTGGCCATCGCTCTGACCGGGTTTGGCGGTGGCTCGATGCTGGCCGCGTTCACCCTGCCCAAGTTGTTGGACACCTACAATGATCGCAGCGTCATGTTGACCGGAGCCGCGATCGGCACTCTGGCGATGGGGGTCGCGACCGCTTCATTTGCCGTCACGCAAGTCTCCCTTATCGGGCTGACAATACTGTGGGCCTGCATCGGGTTCGGCTATTCCGCAACGCTGACCCCTTCGGGCCGCCTGCTGACCCGCTCGGCCCGCTCCGAGGACAGACCGGCGGTGTTTGCCGCCCAGTTCAC
Organism: Ruegeria sp. CH8; assembly: GCF_056536985.1. NCBI lineage: Bacteria > Pseudomonadati > Pseudomonadota > Alphaproteobacteria > Rhodobacterales > Roseobacteraceae > Ruegeria > Ruegeria sp. CH8. The sequence goes on from NZ_JBQFQR010000015.1 coordinate 61,076, forward strand.
CCTATCTCATGCGTGCTGGCTGGTGCTGTACCCGTTTGCGGGCTGGATGATGACGACGACCAGCGCCGCAACTACGCTTGCGGTCATGTCTGTGGTCGCATCGCCCGGCCTTGTGACGGCGGCCCTGATCTGGCCGCGCCCACGTCGGAAAGCTGTTTCAAAAGAACGCTCTGACACGTCTTGAGCCCCCCACCCTCTGTGCATTACACCTTGGTGATCATGGACCAGCTAGACCGCCGCATCATCGCCGCCCTGCAGTACAACGCCCGCGAGACGACCTCGAAGATCGCCGCGAAATTGGGCGTGGCCCGAACCACCGTGCACGAACGCATTCGCCGAATGGAAGAAAATGGGGTGATCGCCGGATACTCGGTGATCCTGAACAGTTCCGAGGATGCCCCGCGCGTGCAGGTCGTGGTGCTGTTGGAAGTGCAGCAAAAGGAAACCACGCGTATCATCAAACGGCTCGAAGCCTACCCCGAGGTCAAGCTCTGCCTGTCGATCAATGGCGAGTTCGACCTGCTGCTGTCGGCCGAAGCCCCAAGAATCGAGGATCTGGACATTCTGGTCGACGATCTGGCCAAGATCCCCGGCGTGCTGCGCACCAATACCAGCGTTGTCTTCGGTCGCCGGATCGACCGAAACTAGGTGGCTGATAACCGTCTGTAAACCCAAGCGGGACTAGCTTGGCCGGGACTGATCAGAATCCCGGACCGGCAGAATGCCCCATAGTTTGATCCTTGGCCTGAGTTTCCTTGCGCTATGTGCGGCGCAACAGGGCTTTGCCATGCCTGATGTCCGCGTGGCGGGGGTCTGCGATGCGGCCGCGCGCCGGGCCGCACTGTCCGAAGGCGTCCCGCTGGACGTGATGCGCGCAATTGCGCGGGTGGAAACCGGACGCCTGCGGGACGGACGGCTGGAACCCTGGCCCTGGACCATCAATGTCGAGGGGCAGGGGTATTGGTTCACCTCGGAAATCGAGGCGAAATCCTACGTTTTCAACATTTTCAAAGTAGGCAAGCGCAGTTTTGATATCGGCTGTTTCCAGATCAACTACCGCTGGCACGGCAAGGCGTTCCGCTCGATCGACGCCATGTTCGACCCGGATGAGAACGCAACCTATGCCGCGCGGTTCCTGAACGACCTCTATGCCGAGCTCGGCTCGTGGCCTGCTGCCGTCGGGGCGTATCATTCCCGCACGCCATCCTTGGCCAAGGCTTATTCCAGCCGGTTTCAGACCGTGCTGGCACAGTTGGACCAGACACTGCCCGCCGCTCCCGAAGAGGCGTCGCGCGACCTGTTCACCACCGCCGCAACCCCACTGATCCCGGTCAACCTGCCGCGATCCGGCAGCGTTTTGGGGTCACTGGTTCCGCCCTCCGGCACTGCGATCGCGTTTATTTCTTTCAACTAGGAGGCCTGCGTGCCAAAGATCGACGCCCGTTCCCTGTTCTCTCCGACCGTGCTGCTGGCGCTGGCGCTTATGACGGTCATCGTGATGATGATCCTGCCGATGCCCGCCTGGGTGCTGGATGTGGGGCTGGCGGCCTCGTTCGCGATGGCGGTTCTGATCTTCACGCTGACGCTGCTCATCGAACGGCCGCTGGATTTCTCGTCCTTCCCGACGATCCTGCTGGCCTCGCTGATGTTGCGGCTGTCGCTGAACGTGTCCTCGACCAAACTGATCATTGGAGAGGGGCATACCGGCCCCAACGCCGCCGGCGATGTGATCGAGGGCTTTGCCGATTTCGTCATGGGCGGCAGTATTTTCTTGGGTCTGGTGGTGTTCGGCGTGCTGCTGATCGTGAATTTCATGGTCATCACCAAGGGCGCCGCGCGGATGGCCGAGGTCGGCGCGCGTTTTGCGCTGGACGGGATGCCGGGCAAGCAGCTGGCCATCGACAGCGACATGTCCGCCGGGGCCATCGACCATAAGCAAGCCAAGGAACGGCGCGAGCGCGAACAGCAGGAGACCACTTTCTTCGGCTCACTCGATGGCGCATCGAAATTCGTCAAAGGCGACGCGGTTGCCGGTCTGCTGATCACCCTGCTGAACCTTGTGATGGGTCTGATCATGGGTGTGATCGTGCATGGGATGCCGATTTCTGCGGCGTTCGAGACCTATGCCATCCTGACCGTCGGCGATGGTTTGGTGTCGCAAATCCCGGCGGTGATCATCTCCATCGCCTCGGCCCTGCTGCTGGCACGCGGCGGCACACAAGGCGCCACCGACAACGCGATTTTCTCACAACTGGGCAAGCACCCGGCAGCGCTGGGAACGGTTGCGATCCTGATGGTGCTGTTTGCGCTGGTCCCCGGCCTGCCCTTCCTGCCCTTCATTCTGGGTGCGGGCGTGCTGGGCTATGCCGCCTTCAACGTGCACCGCAAACAAAAGGCCGAAGAAGAGGCCGCGATGGGTCCGGCACCGCAGGATGAAACGCCGGTCTCGCAGGCCATCGGCGACATTCTGGATCTGGACGACGTGCATCTGGAGTTCGCCCCTGATCTGGTCAGCATGGTCCTGAACCCCGGCACCGGTCTGGACGCGCGAATTGCCAATATATTGCCAATATGCGGACCTATGTCGCCTCAGGCTTTGGGCTGATCCTGCCCGATATCCGCCTGACCGACCGCGCTGATCTGCCCATGGGCACCTATGTGGTCAAGGTGCAAGGGGTGGAACAGGCGCGCGGTGTTCTGAACCCCGATCTTGTGCTGGCGCTGGTGCAGGATGACCGCGATATGCTGCCCGAAGGCAATGACGTGACCGAGCCCGTCTATGGCGCCCCGGCCCGCTGGATTCTGCCCAAGGATCAGGAGGCCGCGGCGATGAGCGGGGCCACCATTGTCTCACCGCCCGAGATTCTGGCCACGCATCTGCTGGAGATCATCAAACAGAACTTCTCGCGCCTGCTGACGCTGAAATCCCTGCGCCGCCTGCTTTCGGAAATGACCCGGCTCAGCGATCCGATCCGAGCCGAGGCCAACCGCAAGCTGCTGGATGAGTTGATCCCCGACAAGGTGCCGATCGACACGCTGCACGCAGTGCTGCGGCTGTTGCTGGAGGAACGTGTCTCGATCCGCAACATGGCGCTTATTCTGGAAAGCGTGGCCGAGGCGCGCCTGACCATCACCCAGCCCGAGGGCATCTGCGAGTTGGTTCGGCAACGGCTGGGTTTCCAACTGGTGGCCGAGATGAAACGCGAGGATGGCTCGATCCCCCTGATCCAGCTGGCCCCGGAATGGGAGGACACCTTCGCCACTTACCAGATCGACGCGCCAAATGCCGGGTTGGACGTGGCGCTGCCGCCGAACCTGTTCAACAAGCTGGCCGATGGGGTGGTTGGCAGTGTGGCACAATCCGCCGATCACGGGGTGTTCCCGGCCGTTGTCACCTCAACCCGACGACGCAGGCTACTGCGCACCATCATGCACGCGCGCGGCATCGCCAACCCGGTTCTGTCCTTCGAGGAAATCGGGCTTGAGGCGCGCCCCGCGCTGGTTGGAACAGTGCCCGCGTGATCGCGCTGCCGCCAGAACTTCTGCCCCAGTTGGGCGAGGGTCTGTGGCACCTGTTTGCCGTCTTTCTTCGCGTCTCAGCCATGGTCTCATTGTTGCCGGCCTTCGGGGAACGCAGCATCCCGACCCGCGTCAAACTTGGCATCGCGGTAGCGTTTACACTGATTGTGGCGCCTGCGGTGCAGGCCGGGGTCGTTGCGCCCGACCTGTTTCCGCTGGCGCGGATGATCGTGGTTGAGACCCTGATCGGAGTAGTACTGGGGCTGGGCCTGCGCCTGTTCGTACTCGCCCTGCAAACGGCTGGATCGATTGCAGCGCAGGCGACCTCATTGTCTCAGATCCTGGGCGGAGCGGCAGCCGATCCGGTCCCTGCAATGGGGTATCTGCTGACTTTGGCGGGACTTGCCCTGGCGGTACTGCTGGGCCTGCATATCCGCGTCGCGCAGTTTCTGATCCACAGCTATACCCTGTTTCCGATGGGTTCCGCGCCAATGGCGCCAGACCTGTCGCAATGGGGCGTGCAGCAAATCGCGCAAAGCTTTGGTATGGCTTTTGCGCTGGCCATGCCCTTTGTCATCGCCTCGCTGATCTACAACCTCGCACTGGGGGTCATCAATCGTGCGATGCCACAGCTGATGGTGGCCTTTGTCGGTGCCCCCGCCATCACCTTTGCAGGGCTGTTCCTACTGTTTGCAGGCACCCCTCTGATCCTGGCAGTGTGGTCCGACGACCTGTTCGCCTTCATGGTAAACCCGCTTGAGGGCACACGATGAGCGGATCGGATGACGACAGTGACAAGTCTTATGAGCCGACGCCGCAGAAACTGCAGAAGGCGCGGGAAAAAGGTGAGGTTGCCAAATCCAACGATCTTTCCGTTGTGGCTGCCTATACCGGGTTTCTCGTCGCGTTGTTTGCAGCCGGTCAGTTTGGCGTGCAGCATATGGGGTCCCTATTTGTCGTCCTGATTGATCAGGCTGAAACACTTGCCCCATTAGTGACCGACGGCCCAGCGGCAAGCCCGGTTGGCGGGATGCTAAAAACCGCCTTGCTGTCCGTCTCGATCCTGTTTGCCCTGCCCGCCTGTGCTGTTCTGCTCAGCCTGATCGCCCAGCGCGCGCTGATCTTTGCGCCCAGCAAGCTGAAACCGAAACTGTCCCGTATCTCGCTCCTTTCCAACGCAAAAAACAAATTCGGTCGCGGCGGCCTGTTCGAATTTGCCAAGAGCTTCGTGAAACTGGTGATCTACGGCACCTGTCTGGCGCTGTTCCTGCGCTCGAACCTGAGCGAGATCCTATCTGCCAGCGCCGCCCCTGCGCGGTCCTCGGTGATGCTAATGATGAACCTGCTGTTTCGCTTCCTGTTCATCGCCATTACCGTGGCCCTGGTGATCGGGGTGGTGGATTACCTGTGGCAATTTGCCGAACACATGCGCAAGAACCGGATGTCGCGAAAGGAAATCCAAGACGAAACCAAAGACGCCGAGGGCGATCCGCATGTAAAACAGCAACGCCGCCAGCGGGCGCAGGATATCGCGACAAGCCAAATGATGTCGGATGTGCCATCGGCGGATGTGGTGATCGTCAACCCGACCCACTATGCGGTGGCACTGAAATGGGCTCGGACGGCGGGCTCGGCTCCGGTTTGTGTGGCTAAGGGCGTAGACGAGGTCGCCGCGGCGATCCGCGCACACGCCGCCGAATCCGGTGTGCCTATTCACTCCGATCCGCCCACCGCGCGAGCGCTTCACGCGGCCGTCGAGATCGGTCAGGAAATCGCCGAAGAACACTATCGTCCCGTGGCCGCCGCGATCCGGTTTGCCGAGGCGATGCGCAATCGGGCAAAGGGACAGATCAGATGAGACAGGACGGGTTTTCAGACCTCGAAAAAGTCACCGAGGCCGCGTTCCAAAAGGAATACAACGCCCTGCGCCCGCTGATAGAAGCCGAGGCGCGGGTCCAGCAACAACTGGCGCGACTGGATGCTCAGGTTCAGCAAACCCGTCAGGACAGTGCCTCGGCCGAGGGGTATCGCGTCACCGGCACGGACGTTTTGTGGAATGGATGGGAATCGGCCACACGCCGCGAACTGAACATGGAACTCGCTCGGCTACGGGCGCAAAAGCTGACGGCGATGGAGGCGTTGCGCACGGCGTTTGGCCGCCAGCAGGCTGTTGCGAACCTGTCGGTGGCACAGAAATCGGCACGCAAACAAGCGTTGAACAAGAAGCTGTCCGTTTAACCGGCTTCGGCTACGCCGCCCGGTTCAGACATCCTGACGGCTGACACTCATGATCAGAACCTGCGAGACGTCATCCCCCAGATCACGACGTGCTGTCTCAAGTAGGGCTTTGCGCAACACTTTCAGATTATCGGATTCGGTGAAGGCGCCATCAAAACCCCCGGTGTTGGCGTGGTCGAACATGACCTGAAGGAACCCGTCGCGCAGCTTTGGCTCGACCGCGTAAAAGGCCTCGGTCATGCCGGCGGTGATCTCAAGGCTCAGCGACATGGTGACTAGCGCTTCGATGCGTTCTGAATCAACGACCGGCACCACGAATTGCTTGGTCAGCTTGAGGTATTCATAGTCGCTTGGCTTGTTCTTTTTTCCTGTCTTGTCGTCCTGGGCTTTTGCGGATTTCTCCTTGGGCTTATCCGCCTCTACCTGTTTGGCGGCCTCTTTCGACCCTGACGGTGCCAGCATGACGCCTGCCCCGACACCGGCCCCTAGACCGACCAGGAGAAAGATGACGGGCAACAATTTCTTCATCATATCTGCTCCTTAATACGGCAGCACGGCATCAAGAATTTGCTGACCGTATCGCGGTTGCTGCACGTCGGTGATCTGTCCGCGACCGCCATAAGACACGCGGGCCGAGGCGATTTTGTCATAGGTGATCTCATTCTGGCGCGAGATATCCTGCGGCCGCACATAGCCCGCAACCAACAGCTCGCGCAGCTCGAAATTCACGCGTAGTTCCTGTGAGCCCGAGATCGACAGAACACCGTTCGGCAGCACATCGATCACGGTGGCGGCGACACGCAGGGTCAGCTTCTCTTTGCGCTTCACTGATCCTTCGCCGGTGCTTTCCGAAGTGGACTCGATCTCGACCGCATCAGCAAGCGACGCACCCTCCGGCAGATGCTTGGCCGCACGTTGTGGCAGGCCGAAAAGACCATCAATACCCAGACTGTCCGAAGCAGAGCGCGACCGTTCCGTGTCATTCGAAAACTCGGCTTTCTCGTCCAGTTCAATTACGACCGTCAGGATGTCACCTTTCTTGATCGCCCGCTGATCACCCAGCAGCGATTGCTGACCACCGCTCCACAACGAAGACTGGTCAACGTTACGCTGCGGTTGCGTGTACAGCGGCAAGCCCGGCCACAACATTGCAACATGTTCAGGTGAGTCCTCATTCGGTGTGAAACTGGGTGGCTTACCCAAATGATCCACCCGACCGCAGGCCGACAGGGCAAGCACTGTAAACAACAGAGATTTCGAAAGTCCTGACATCATTTCACCTCGATTTGGCCGTCGGGCCGGATAAGACCGGTCACGGTCGTGCGGGAGGACAAGTTCATCACCCGGATGCGCTCCCCGGCGGCGCCGCGCCCCAGCGCGCGGCCTTCCGCGGTGATCGACAGCGGTTTGCGGTCAAAGATCAGCACAACCAGATCGTTGCGATCCACCAGCGCCGGCGCGCCGATATCTCCGGCGCGGATCGGACGCCCGGGATAGAGGGCGACACGTGCCTCTTGGCCGATCAGAAATTCGGGGTCGGTCATCGCCCCGGGCACTTGTTGCGCCTTGATTTCAAGATCGGTCGCCGAAATGATCTCCTTGGCGCGGATGGTGCGGGTCGGCACGACAATGTCGGCGTGCACAAAAACCGGCATCAGCAGCCCCACAATCAGGATCAGGGCCCGCATCACCGCACCTGCGTCGTTGCGCCCATCATCTGATCGACGGCAGAAATGACCCGGGCGTTCATTTCATATCCACGCTGTGCCTCGATCAATTCGGTCACCTCGCGGATTGCGTCGACCGAGCTGTCCTCAAGATAGCCCTGCCGCAAGGTACCCAGCCCGTCCTCACCCGGGGTGCCAACCACCGGTGCGCCGGACGCCTCGGTTTCCTTGAACAGGTTGCTGCCGATCGCCTCGAGCCCTTTGGCATTCGAGAAACTGGCCAGCGTAACTTCCCCCAACAACTGCCCCTCGGGCGCATCGTCGAAATAGGCATAGACCTCGCCCGAAGCGTTGATCGAGATCGAATGCGCATCGTCGGGAATGGTGATCTCGGGTGCGACCGCGTACCCGTCGGACGTGACGATCAGCCCTTCGGCCGAGCGTTTCAAGCTGCCATCGCGGGTAAAGCCGGACTGACCGTTGGTTAGCGTCACCTCAAGATAGCCGCGGCCTTCGATGGCGACGTCCAGATCATTGCCGGTGGCCGACAACCCGCCCTGAGCCAGCTGCACAGTGACAGCCGCCGGACGCACGCCCAGACCCAGCTGAATGCCGGTGGGCAGAACCGTGCCATCATTGGCGTTCACCGTGCCGGCCCGCGCCATCTGCTGATAATGCAAATCCGCGAACTCGGCCCGGCGTGCGTTGTAGCCGGTGGTGTTCGTGTTCGCCAGGTTGTTCGAGATCGTCTCGACCCGCATCTGCTGCGCGGTCATGCCCGTTGCTGCGATTTTCAAAGCCCGCATGTTGATATCTCCTTCTCACTAATCAGCGCATCAACGCCTTCAGTGCTTCGCGCGCGCGTTCGTCTTCGGTTTCCAGAAAGCTCTGCCCCAGTTCATAGGCGCGCTGGATTTCAACCAGCCGCGTCACCTGATGAACGGCGTTGACGTTGGACCCTTCGAGAAACCGATGCACAACAACCGGGTTTTCCGCCGGTTCAATCTCACCTTCTGCGCGGAATTGTGTGCTGCCTTCTCGTACCAGCGTGCTGGGATCGGCCACGCGGTAAACGCCGATCTGCCCCAGAAACTGCCCTTCGATACTAAGCGTACCGTCGCTGCCCACATCGATCGAGGCCGCATCCGGAGGGATGAAAACAGGCGCGCCGTTCACATCCATCACCCGATGACCGTCCATCGTGACCAGATCGCCCTTTGCACTTGGGGAAAAGGCCCCTGCCCTTGTCAAACGATTGCCGGACGCGGTTTCAACCATGAAAAATCCGTCGCCTTCTATGGCGAAATCAAACTGGCCTCCGGTTTCAGTCAGAAGGCCCTGCTGCAGGGAGGTATTGCGCGTCTCGGCCCGCGCCATCGACAGCGAGGGGTTGCCCAGCATGTCACGGACGAATTCGGAAAACACCAAACCCTGCGCACGGTATCCGGTGGTGTTGGCATTGGCGATATTGTTCGCCACCAGCCGCATTTCATTCATCAGTCCGGACTGGCGGGACAAGGTGACATAGGCGGTATCCATCAGTGGCCTCCTGCAATCAGTGGGATGAGGGTTGTGGTGAAGAACGTCACCAGCGTCTGGGTCATGAAGCCCATCGAAATCCAGAACACGATGACGATGGCGATCAGCTTGGGCACGAAGGTCAGCGTCATCTCCTGCACCGAGGTCAGCGCCTGGAACAGGCCGACGATCAGGCCGGACACCAGCGCCACCGCCAGGATCGGGACCGAGGTGATCACCGCGACCCACAGCGCCTGACGCACGATGTCATAGAAGAGACCTTCGCTGAGCATTTCGTCAGACCGGCATCCGCAGGATTTCCTGATAGGCCTCGACCACCTTGTCGCGCACGACCACGGCCGTTTCCACCGCCAATTCGGTCTGCGCCAACGCCTGAACCAGCGCGTGTGGGTCAGCCTGTCCGGTCATGGCGGCCTGAGAAACTTGCTCGCTCTGTTTTAGCGTCGCGGCAAAGTCCTGAAACGTGTTGCGCAGCCCTTGCGCCGGTCCGGCGTGATTTGGATCGGCCTGCGTGGCCGGGCGCGCAACGGCATAGTTCTGGGCTGCGGTCAGGGATCGGATATCCATTCTGGTGTCCTTTTATCTTCTGAGGAGTTCCATCAGGCTCGACGACATCTGGCGTGTCTGGTCGAACATCTTGAGATTGGCTTCGTAGCTGCGCTGCGCTTCACGGGCGTCGGCGATCTCGATCATCAGATCGACATTCGAGCCACGATAGTGACCGGTTTCATCCGCCATCGGGTGGCCGGGGTCATAGATACGTGTCCCGCCACGGCGGTCCAGCTTGACGCGCCCGGCCTCCACCAATTCGCGCCCGTCTTTCTGCACCGTCTCAAACGGCACGGTCTTGCGACGATAGCCCGGCGTGTCGGCGTTCGAAATATTCTCGGACACGTGCCGCAGGCGCGATGATTGCGCGCAGGGCGCTGGTCGAGGCGGCGAGGGAATGGGAAAAATCACTCATGTGCGGCGCTCCTTACGACCGGCCAATGCTGCTGCGCAGGATGTTCATCGAGGATTTGTAGATGGTCAGCGCCCGGTCATGCTGACGCTTGACCTCGACCGCTTTGAACATCTCTTCCTCAACGGACACGCCGTTGCCGTTGGGGTCGCCCGAGGGCGCTACCTCATATTCGGTCCAGGGCTGCGGACCAGAGGCACCATTCAGGTGACCGGCCCGCGTGGCGGTCATGGCGACCTCACGGGCCGAGTTTTCGAATGCTTTTTGAAAGGCCTCGATATCGCGGGGCTGGTAACCCGGCGTATCCGCATTGGCCATGTTGCGCGCGATGACGGCCTGCCGTTGCCCGGCATGGGTAGCCATTGCGTGTGCTGTCTTAAAGACGTTCAGGTCATAGAACATCGGGGCTTCTCCCTCGATCAATTTCAATCAAGGCTTAACCCCGATTCCTTTAGAAAGCGTTTTCAGAAACCCGTTGGAGAACCCACGATGTCCGATCTCGATCCGATGCTTCTGAAATGCGAATTCGACCGCCTGTCCGCCTTGCGCCATATGGGCCGCGTGTCCGGCGTGGCGCGTGGGGTCATTGAAATACAAGGGCTTGAGGGGCAGGCGCGGATCGGCGATCACCTGACCCTGCGGCGGCGCAGCGGGCCGGATCTGCCGGGCGAAGTGCTGCATGTCGAATCGGACGTGATTCACATGATGCCGATCGCCGCGCCGGATGGGGTCTGCCTGGGCGACCGGGTGATTCTGGATCAGACACCTGCCTTTGCGCCGGGCATGCACTGGCTCGGGCGGGTGGTTGATCCGTTCGGCAAACCGCTGGACGGGAAGCCTTTGCTGTCGGGCACGCAGGAACAGGACATCATGCGGGCACCGCCCCCGGCCGTGAACCGCAAACCGCTGGGCGCGCGGATGGAGACAGGGCTGGCCATGCTCAACACCATGCTGCCGGTGGTGCAGGGTCAGCGGATCGGTCTGTTCGCTGGGTCGGGTGTGGGCAAATCCACCCTTCTGGCGACGCTGGCGAAATCGATGCAGGCGGATGCGGTCGTGGTCGCTCTGGTGGGCGAACGCGGGCGCGAAGTGAACGAATTTGTCGAACAAGCTCTGGGCGCCGAGGGGATGAAACGCGCGGTCGTTGTGGCGGCGACGTCCGACCAGTCGGCATTGGCACGCAGACGCTGCGCGTGGTCGGCGATGTCGGTGGCGGAGTATCTGCGCGACCAAGGGCTGAACGTGCTGTTTCTAGCCGATTCGGTGACCCGCTTTGCCGAGGCGCATCGCGAGATCGCCGTTGCGATGGGAGAAGCGCCGTCGCTGCGCGGCTTTCCCCCGTCGGTCACGCCGCTGATTGCCGGGCTCTGCGAACGCGCCGGTCCGGGCACCGCAGATCAGGGCGACATAACCGCCGTGTTCAGCGTTCTGGTCGCCGGGTCGGATATGGACGAACCCGTCGCCGATATCTTGCGCGGCGTGTTGGACGGGCACATCGTACTCAGCCGCGACATTGCCGAGCGCGGGCGGTTCCCGGCCATCGACCTCAGCCGCTCGGTCTCGCGCAGCCTGCCGGGCGCGGTGACGCCGGGAGAAAACCAGATGATCTCGGATATCCGCAAACTGGTCGGCTGTTATGAGCAGTCAGAGGTGATGATCAAAGCGGGGCTTTATACCGAGGGCGCGGACCCGCTAGCTTGATCAGGCCGTGCGCGTGCACGAGGAACTGGACGTTTTCTTTGGCAAGGCTGAGCCAGACGGCATCAAGAACAGCTTCAACCACTTGCAACTGATCCTGCGGCGGGCCAACGCCACCGTGCCGCGCTAGAGAAGTCCGGACAGTTTTAAGTGTTAAGCCCACCTTAAGACCTGCCCGGCTACCTCTGTAGTCGGGTGATAAAAAAGGTGGTGGAGATGGGTGCGCAATCCAATGCGGCGCCAATCATCATCAAGAAGAAACGTGTGTCAGGTGGCGATGGCCACCACGGTGGCGCGTGGAAGGTCGCATATGCCGACTTTGTCACGGCCATGATGGCGTTCTTCATGTTGATGTGGCTGCTGAACGCAACGACCGAGAAACAACGCAAAGGGCTGGCGGATTACTTCTCGCCGACGATTCCGGTGAATCCGGTCTCGGGTGGCGGTGACGGAGCCTTTGGCGGCAACAACATGTTTTCCGAAAAGACCATGGTGATGGATGGCTCGGGGGCGGCCAAACGGCATCCCACAGTCGCCCGGCAAGCGCGCGGGTCGATCGGGGTGAACCCGGATGGCGACAAGGAAGTGTCCGACGATTTCTCGACGCTCGAGGCAGAACTATTGGGGCATACCGGGGAAAGCATGGTTTCGGACAAGGTGCTGAAACACATCGTCACGCGCGTCACCGACAAGGGTCTGGTGGTCGAGTTGTTCGATACCGAGGATCAGCCGCTGTTCGAATCGGGCACAGATGAACCGACCCCGATGATGCGAGCGCTGGCACTGCTCGTGACACGTTCTTCGGATCTGGTGACCAATGACGTTGCGGTCGAAGGCCACGTTCGCGCCTCGCCGGTGGTTCTGGCGCGAGATCCATCCTGGGATATCTCGACCTCACGCGCACAGGTGGTGCGGCAACTGCTTGAAGATAAGGGGTTTGCGACGTCGCGACTGGATCGCGTGACCGGTCACGCCGACCGGGAATTGTCAGATGAAAACCCGATGGCCGTGCGTAACAACAGGATCGAGATCATTTTCCTGCGCGAGACCTGACGATCAAAGGATAGACCGCATTTTACCTGTTAGCGCGCTGTTAAGGGGCAGTGCGTTAGCTGTTGCATCAAAGATTGACGCAACAGAAGGGCGTGCCAATGACGATTTCCTCCTCGCTGAATGCCGGTGTGGCCTCATTGAAGGCCAACGCCAACCGGCTGGCCACCATTTCGGACAACATCGCGAACTCCTCGACCTTCGGCTACAAGCGGGTCGAGACGGATTTTCATTCGATGGTCACGTCGGGCCAGGGCGGCAGTTATTCGGCGGGTGGGGTCAGAACCACCAGTCAGCGTCTGATCGATCAGCGCGGATCGCTGGTGACCACCAACAACTCGACCGATCTGGCCGTGCGGGGTCGGGGCATGTTGCCGGTGCGCCCAAGCTCGCAAATCGCGGGCGGATCGAATGAGATGCAGCTGACCACGACCGGATCGTTCCGCACCAATGAGGAAGGGTATCTGGTCACCGAATCCGGCCTTGTCCTGTTGGGCTGGCGTGCAAATCCTGACGGGTCGATTCCGGCAGTGCCGCGGGACACCCCAGCAGCGCTGGAACCCATTCAGCTGAGCGTCAATCAACTGTCCGGCGCGCCGACCACGGCAATGAACCTGCGCATGAACCTGCCGGCCACGGCGACCGATGTCGGCGTGCCGGGTGACACTCAACCCCTGTCTGTTGAGTATTTCGACAACCTGGGCAAATCCGAAAGCGTCGACATCGAGCTGGTACCAACCGTGCCTGCCGTCGGCAGCAGCAATGAATGGACCATGATCCTGCGCGATTCGGCCTCGGGCGGGGCGGTGATCGGGGAATATACCCTGACCTTCACCGACAGCCGGACCGCTGGCGGCACGCTGGCAAATGTCACAACCGTATCCGGCGGGGCCTACGATCCGACCACCGGCAGCCTTGTGGTAAACGTCGCCGGTGGCCCGATGGAGGTCAATATCGGCCAGATCGGCGACGCGGACGGCATCACGCAGCTGTCCGACACCTTCGCGCCGGTTTCGATCACGCGCGACGGCTCGGCCGTGGGTACTATGACCAGCGTTCAGGTCGATGAAAACGGCTATGTTTATGCGTTTTATGATACCGGTATCAGCCGCCGCATGTTCCAAATCCCTCTGGCGGATGTGCCCAATCCCAACGGGTTGACCGCGCTGGACAGCCAAACCTATGCGCCGTCCCGCGCAAGCGGCACCTTCTTCCTGTGGAATGCAGGCGAAGGGCCGACCGGAGACCTTGTCTCCTTCGCGCGCGAGGAATCGACCACCGACATCGCGACCGAGCTGACCTCGCTGATTCAAACCCAACGCGCCTATTCCTCGAGCGCCACGGTGATCCAGACCGTCGACGAGATGCTGCAGGAAACCACCAACATCAAACGCTGATTTGGGTTTTAACCCGGAAAGGGGGGCTGTCCGATGAATATGACGACGGCATTCAACAACGCAGTAAGCGGTTTGACGGCCGCGGGTCGGGGCACGTCGGTTGTGTCGGACAATATTGCCAACGCGCTGACCCCCGGCTTTGCCCGCCGGTCGCTGGAGCTGAAGACAAATACGATCTCGGGCCATGGTGTGCGAACCGTCGGCGTGGTGCGCAACCAGGATCCGGTCCTGACCGCCAATCGCCGCGCCACCGATGCAGATCTGGCGTATCAAACCGCCGTGTCCAGCTTTCACGCCGGGGTCGAAAGTTTCATCGGTGCGGCTGACCATCTGTCATCACCGGCCACCCGGTTGGCCGATTTCGACAGCAACCTGATTACGGCAGCCAGCCTGCCCGACTCGTCCGAGCGTCTGGATCAGGTCGCCCGCACTGGGCGCGATCTGGCCAACCGGATCAATTCCGCCTCCGAAGGCGTGCGGCAGCTGCGCTCGGACGCGGATCGAACCATTGGCAAGCAGGTGGACAGACTGAACCAGACCCTCAAGGATATCGAGAAGCTGAACGCCAGAATTCCGTCGGTCAAGCATTCGGGCGGTGACATCGGGGCCTTGCTGGATCAACGGCAGGTGCTGATCGATCAGGTCAACGAATTGGTGCCGGTCAACGCGGTGCCACGGGCGAACGATCAGGTGTCGCTGTATTCCTACGGCGGCCTGATCCTGCTGGAAGGCACAGCGACGCAGTTTTCCTTTACAACCACCGGAGACACCAAACCCCATATGACGGTCGGCAACGGCCTGCTGTCGGGGTTGGAGATGAACGGCAATCCGGTGCGCACCGGTGGAGGCACCGCTCAGATTCGCGGCGGTGCGTTGATGGCGCAGTTCCAGATCCGCGATGAGCTGGCGGTTGAAGCACAGGCCAATCTGGACTCGGTCGCCCGGGACCTGATCGAACGGTTCGAAACCCCCGGTCTGGACCCCTCCGCGCTGCCCGCCGATACGGGCCTGTTCACCGACGCCGGTAACCGGTTCGATGTGACGGCTCCGGCGGGGCTGGCCTCGCGCATTAGTCTGAACACGATTGTCGATCCCGACAATGGCGGCGACAGCTGGCGGCTGCGTGACGGACTGGGCGCAGCAGTCCCCGGCGATCCGGGTGATGCAACACAGCTGCAGGCCTTTGGTGCCATTCTCAGCGATGCGCGTCCGGTTGCGGGGTCACCCTTTGGCACCGGTGCCATGCGCGCCTCGGATATGACCGAGGCGCTTTCGTCCAAAGCTGGCGCCAACGCCCACGCGGCCAGCCAGCGCCTGACCTTCGCCAACAGCGCCCAGCTGGAAATGGCCCGGATCGAGGCCGAAGACGGCGTCGACACGGATCAGGAACTTCAGCGCCTGATGCAGATCGAGCAGGCCTATGCCGCCAATGCCCGGGTCATTTCGGTGGTGGATGAATTGATGAATACGCTGTTGAGGTTGTGATGATGAATTTGACGTCTATTGGTGATCTGGCGCGGGGCATGACATTGAAGACCCGCTCGGCCGAGCTGAAAACCCAGATCGAAACCCTGTCCTATGAGATGTCCACTGGCAAGGTTCAGGATGTATCCGGGCGACTGGATGGCGATTACTCGCACCTGCTGGATCTGGACCGCAGCCTGTCGCGGCTGGACGCCTATCGGGTATCCACGGCCGAGGCCGGGTTGTTCACGGACGCCATGCAGCTGAGCCTGACGACGATTGATGGCTCAGTCAGCGAATTCACCGCGTCCCTGCTGTCTTTTGGCACATCGAACCAGGCGGTCAGCCACGAAAACGCGTCCGTGCAGGCGCGCAACGAGTTAGACACGATCATGTCTGCGCTGAACACTCGGGCGGGTGGGCGTAGCCTGTTTTCCGGCGTCGCCACGGATGTCTCTCCCTTGCCCTCAACTGACACGCTGCTGACTGCTCTGGAGGTTGAACTGACCGGGCACGCCACAGTGTCGGATATCCGACAGGCGGCAGAGGATTGGTTCAACGACCCGGCGGGGTTTGACGCAGTGATCTATCAAGGATCAGACACCACCTTGGCCGCTATGCAAATTTCCGAGAATGAAAGTGTTCGTATTCCGATCACGGCGACGGACCCTGCGATCAAGGATGCGCTGCGGGATATTGCCGTCGCGGCGCTGGTGTCGGATGACAGGCTCAACCTGCCGCGTAATCAGCGCACGGCGTTGTTCACGCAACTGGGCGTCGATCTGGCCAATACCCAGAATGATATCGTCAACCTGCGCGCGCAGGTGGGGTCGGCCGAGGCGCGGATCGAACAGGCCGCCACGCGCAACAGTGCGTCGCAGACCAGCCTGGAATACAGCCGGAATAAACTGATTGCAGCGGACCCATATGAAACCGCCGCGCAATTGCAAACCGTGCAGTTTCAGTTGGAAAGCCTGTATTCCGTCACCGTTCGCAACGCGAACCCGTCGCTGGTGAATTTCCTGAGATGAAACTTCTTGCTTTCCTATTGATGATGCTGCCCGGGATCTCCTCAGCCGGTGCGATCCGCCTGAAGGACCTTGTGGATTTCGACGGGGTGCGGGGCAATGATCTGGTGGGTCATGGCCTGGTTGTCGGTCTGAACGGCACTGGTGACGGGCTGCGCAATTCGCCCTTCACCGAAGAGATCATGTCCAACATCCTCGAACGGCTGGGCGTCAACGTGAACGGAGAGGATTTTCGCCCCAAGAACGTGGCGGCCGTGTTGGTGACCGCCAGCCTGCCGCCTTTTGCCCGGGTCGGCGGACAGATCGACGTCACGGTATCGGCGATCGGTGATTCAAAAAGCCTTCTGGGCGGCACCCTGATCATGACACCGCTGAATGCGGCAGACGGGCAGATTTATGCGGTGGCGCAGGGCACGGTTCTGGCCGGTGGCGCCGTGACCGAGGGCGAGGCTGCTTCGGTCGTGCAGGGGGTTCCGACCTCGGGCGTGATCCCATCGGGTGCGCGGGTGGAGCGTGAAATCGACTTCGACCTCTCGACACTGACGCAAATGCGGTTGGCCCTGCGCGAGCCCGATTTCACCACCGCCAACCGCATTGAGGTTGCGATCAACTCCGAATTCAATCGGGCAGTGGCAATCATGCGAGATTCCGGGACGGTTGAGCTTAACATCGCCGCGACGCGGGCAACTTCGACGGCGCACGCGCTGGGCCGGATCGAGAATATTCTGGTCGAGCCGGAAACCAAGGCCCGCGTGGTCGTCGATCAACGCTCGGGCACCATCGTCATGGGGCAAGAGGTGCGAATTTCGCGCGTTGCGGTATCCCAAGGCAACCTGACCCTGACGGTCGAGGAATCGCCAATCGCGGTCCAACCCAACCCGTTTGCCCGCGGCGAGACTGTTGTCGTCCCCCGCACCTTTGCTGGCATCGAGGAGGAGGAAGGTACCGGACTGGCGGAAATTCCCGAAGCGGCCACTCTTTCCGAGGTTGTGGCGGGTCTAAACGCGCTTGGCGTGTCGCCCCGCGATATGATCGACATTCTGAAAACGATCAAAGCGGCCGGGGCACTGCACGCGGAATTCGTCGTGCGATAGTTACATGGTTGCCGGGGTGATGGCGGGATCAGGTGATCCCCGCCGTCACTTGGATTTCCAACTGTTCAGCCATTGCTTGAACCGGCTGCTTTTTTCTTCGATTGCATCGCCAGCGGCGTAAAGCCCGTCTTCCACATTCTCGAGCATCGGATCGACGCGGGCCTCGCGGAACCGGCGCCAGCGTACCCATATGGCCCAGATCAGTGCAAAGAAGACGGTCAGGAAGATAATGTTGAACCACGGTATGATCCGGATGTCCGGATCGTCGACCTGCCAGATTTTCACAGCGTTTGGAAAGATCGACAGGAATTCGCTACGCCAGCCATAGTGGCGCACGACGACCCATCGCGGGCTTTCGGTGGTCGATTTAAGGTCCGCGGCCTCAGCCTGCAGGTTCGAGGAATTCAGCTTGAAATAGGGCGGCCAGCCCCAGCCAGTGTCTTCGTTCCGGTAGACCATGACCTTGCCGTTCTTCTTGCGCGTCTGGATGAAGAACACGTCCCGGTTCGGAGTGGTCGCATCACTGCCAACGTCCTGCACAGACCAGAAGATGCTGTTCTCACCCGGATCGATCCGTTTTTCATACGTGTCCGAGATCCGCACTACGTCATGCTGAGGCAGTGTATAGTTCAGCACCGCTGCAATCGTCCCCCAGAACAGGATGATGATGGCCCATTTGATGTAACGCATTGGCGAAACCCTCACATGAAATTCGAAACGTAAATCAGGATCGCGATCAGCCCCAGCGGCACCACGTAAATCCCGAGGATCAGCTTGCGGCGAAATGATCCGTCATATTTTTCCAACCCGCGCCGAACAAAGGCATCTCGATCGCCGGTCAGTCCCTTTTTCTCCCAATGTGCGATCAGTTTACCGCGTCGCACCCAGCGGGAATAGAGCGATACGCCGACATAGAGGATCGTCAGGAAAATCAGCAGTGGAATCAAAAACCTTAGCGCGACAAACATTTATCCTCTCCCAACGGCGCCCCACGGGCCAACGCGTGCGATGATGTCATCGCTGACCCGATCATTACCGCTCATGTCCGGTTCATGGCCAAACAGCGCGGCGCGGGCACCGGCCTTGTCCACCTGATACTCGCGCGCGAGGAAGTCGGCAACATAGGCTTTTTTGGTCTCGGGCCAAGTGGAATAGGTGCTGTAGAACAATTCCTTATGGCAGATGAACATCTGACGTGGGTCCAGCGGGGCCAGTTCCGCCAGCAGCATATTGACCAGATCGCGGTTGGGTGTATCAGCCGCCCGCAGCGTATAAAAATAGGCCGGATGATCCGAGGTGATGCGCGGCCAAGGCCCACCATCGCTGGCCCAGCGCAACAATTGGGCTAGGCCGTGAAACGCCTCGGGCAGACGGTCGGCGTGGTTTCGCGCCAGACGCCGCATGTCGCTACGGTCCAGCCCGGTCAGGTCAACCCCTGCGTCGGCGGCGGCGTGAACGGTCAGAAAATCCATCTTTTGCTGCAGAACAGCGGTGGAGTTCACCCCACGCGCCTCAATGATTGTCTCGACCAGATTATTGTCGTTCAGGAAGGCCGCAATCCGGTGCTTTTGCGAAGGATCGAAAACATGCTTGATCGGCATGTCATCAGGCAGTTCGCCCATGCAAATCGCCGCCGGATAATCCAGATCGGGAAACAGGTAGAGTCCGCCGAAATGCGCCGTCCAGAAGTTGCGCTGTTCAAACGCGGTGTGGCGCAGGTGGACGGGGTTGCGGGTGACGTCGCCGGTTTCCTTGGCGGTTTCGATCATTTTTGCGATCAGTACATCATCGAACCAGGCGTCCTCTTCGGTCTTGAACCGTTCGACCATGCCCGCCAGTTGCTCGGCCTTGCGCAGGGTGCCACCGACCGTGTCGGCCTCGATCTCGATCTTGCGCAGGTTCAGCAGGTCGCGCGGTGTGGTGAGCTTGAAGACCGAGTTCACCAGCTCTCCGGCCACCGCATCGGTGGCGGTCAGGGCAAAAAGCTGCGCCTCATTCATCTCGATGAATTCGCGCAGGATATCACGCGAGGTCGAGAATTTGACGTTCAGCAGAGGCGCGCGTTTCTGTTCGGTCGTCAGCAGGATGAACTGCCGGTTGACCCCGTTGGGGTTGAGGTAGAGTTCATCCTCCAACTCAATCCCCACTTCCGGCGAAAAGCCCGAGATATCGACATGGAAATCCGTCAGCGCCGTGGTTTTGCCCGCCAGATGCTGCAGCGCGCGGTTATACCGCTCGACCAGAGCCGGGCTGGAGATGTGGACGAGATTGCCGAACATCAGTCCTTTTTCGATGAGGCGGATCATTTTACTGTCGCCTCCTCAATTTCAGATTTTAGTTTTTCCCATTCTTTTTTCAGGAATAACTGCATCATCGTAGAAAGGTCGGTCGGATTATAATTTTGATCGCTTTTTATAGCTCCAATCAAATTATACATTTCTTGAAAAATTGGTTCTAGGTCCTCGTCATTCAGGTTCACCATCAAAGTAATCATTTGAAATCTTTTATCAAATTCGACCACCAGTTCGGCTTTTCTATTTCTACTGGCGTTTGCCACTAATAAGACTTCAACAAACTCTTTTCGTAGGCTTTCAATCCAAGCCCTCCTGTACTCGGAGATTTTCAATGCTCGCCGTAAATTTCGTTCTTCGGCTCGATCTTTCGCAGCTTCTTGGGTCGCCGCTCGCCTTTCGGCAGCAGAGCGACGTTCTGCTGATTTGGCCGTGATCGTAGTTACCAACCAGGTTAGCAACGGTATTCCAATCACTGTGACTAGTTCCTTGTGTTCGGTAATCCAAGTATTCAGTGAGGATATCGACTCCAGAAACGTCACCCCTGCCCCTCCAGATACCGCCGCTTAGCCTCTTCCATCCGTCCCATCTCACGCACCGCGTTTTCGATGGCAACCTCGTCGCTCTTGTCGGCATAGCGGAACTCGCTGTCGGCGTAGCGGTTGATCTCTTGCATCACCATTTCCACCGTGATCGGCTGGCGCAGGTCCTCGATCATGGCCTTCTTGGTGTCGTAGTCGCGGAACAGGAACAGGTCGGGGTTCTCCATCCACTCGTCGGGCAGTTCGAAATCCATCGCACGGACCTTGACCGCGTCGGTGATGTTCTTGATCGCGCGGCCGGTGAACCGCTCATCCGCCTGTTGAATCGCCTTGAGGTAGGTGCCCAGCTTGGCGATGGTATCCATCTGGCCGATATCGCCTGAAACGCGGTCATAGACCTGCAGCAGAGCGTCTTCATGCGGGCGGGAATGGCTTTCGAAACTGGCGGCGACCGCCTTTTTGATTTCCTGCGCGGCATAAGCCTCGTGTTCGCCCAAGGGGATGTCGTGGTTGCGGCCCATCAGCAGGTGCAGAATGTCGATGTAATCCTCCCGCGTTTGCGGGCCGTCCACCAGGAACCGCGCTCCCGCCCGCTGACGCAGGGCGTCGTCCACATTCTCGGGGTAGTTCGAGAACATGCCAAAGGTGCAGTTGCCGCGCACGACGGTGTTGGCGCCGGCAAAGCTCTCCATCAACACGGCGGTGATTTCCAGCTGACCGGCTGACGATTGCCGGTCGCCGCGCTTGCCCGCAAGCTGATCGATATCGTCGATGGTGCCAAAGCCGATAACCGAAGGGTCGATGATCGTGCTGATAAAGGCCTTGGCGTTCTGGCCGGATTTACCCTGATAGCTGTCGATATTGTCGGTGCTGAGGTTCTGATAGCGGAACGGATAGCCCGCGTTCTGGCAATAGTCGTTGATCAGCCCGGCCATCATCTGGATCAGAGTGGTCTTGCCGGTGCCCGGCTTGCCGTCGCCCATGAAGGTAAAGATGAACCCGCCAAGCTCGGCGAACGGGTTCAGACGACGGTCGAAGTCATAGGCCATCAGCATCTTGGCCAGCTTCATCGCCTGATACTTGGCGATATGATTGCCCACCACTTCGTTCGGCTTCTTGAACGTCATAGTCAGGGTGGTGGATTTGGCCTTGGAGGCCGGCTCAAAACCCCTGATGGTCAGGTCATCGGCCTCGATATGCCAGGCGGCGTTCTGGAACGGGGCCAGATGGCCCGCGGATTGGGCGCGCAGGGCTGCTTTTTCCATCAGTTGCTCGGCATAGGCGCTGGTGGCGGCGATCAGGTGGGCGTCATCGGGGGCGTGTTTGGCGAGCGTTTGGTCCAGCTCCCACAGCGCGCCGTGCAGGGCGAGTTGGCCGTTGTCGGTCAGAACCTCTTCGATCTCGCCGATGTCGACCGTGGTTTCGCCCAGATGCGAGGACATCAGATAGGCCAACGCGTTACCGAACGTGTGAGAGGTGATCAGAGCCTCGGCCGTCAGCAATTCCGAAAACTCGGTTTTACGCGCGGCGGGTAGGTCTCCGGCCAAATTCGCACGTTTCAGATCGGCCAAAGGGGTTTGCTCCGCATAAGCTTCCGCTACGGACAAAGCGATGGCAATGGCGCGGCGTATGGCTTGCTGCGTCGTGGCTTGCGGCGGAGAAACCAACGCATCCCCATCATCCGACGCCTCAATCCGATCGACCAAATGCACGCCATCCGCGCGCACGGTGCGTCGTGTCACCAGCCCCGGTGTGGTCGACCGAAACCGGCGTCCTGTCGACACGCCCGGAGATCGTTCAACAGCGGCCTCAACGGGTTTGGCAATCCGCGGCGCGTGTTCGAACCCATTCAGCAAAGCAGTCGCTGCCGGATAATGTTTGCGAATATCCGCCTCGCGCAATTCCATCTGATCTGACGTCAAACTCATCTGAACAACCGCCCTTGCTTCGTCTTTTCAAAAATACTCTCGTCTCATGGCCCGACAGGCCCTGAAAGGGGCCGTTAGGGAAGGCGAAAACCTCAATACCTCAACACCTGCCCGGACTTGCTGACGACGAACTTGCGTACATCCGCAAAGCCCGGCGGGTTGCGTTCGGCCAGCACCTGAAACGGGCGCTGCGGCAGGATGATCGACCGTTGCGTGCGGGTGGCGCCGGTTTCGGCCCCCTGCCCACCGAACGGGTCCAACGCAAAGACCTCGCGCTCGACAGTCGAGAACCACCCGGCGCGTTCTTCGATCACCTCTTCGCTTTCCAGTTCTTCCGTGGTCCAGGCAAGTGCCCAATCCTGCCCCTCAGGGGCCTGCGCATCCTCCAACACTTGCCGCAAGGGGCCGGATTGCTCGGTATAGGCCGAGGAATACATCGGACCCACATGTATGCGGCGCAGGTGTTTGGGGTGCAGGTCGTCAAAATCCTGATCGAAGCCTTTGGCGATGGTCACCAGTTTCAATCCGCCCAAGGACTGCGCCATCAGATGCGCCTGCACCTCGGGCCAGCGGCGCTGGTCTTTGGGCAGGGCCGTCTTGCCGCTGTCCTCCAACTGCATCAAGTAGATGACGGGCAGGTTGATCTGGCTGTCATAGACCGCCCAATGGATCAGGAACTTGCGACGCTCGCCCTCATTCCCGGTCCAGTGGCATTCGGGATCGTTGCGAGCCCAGAACAGCTGACCTTTCAGCAATTCCTCGTAATATAGCCTTTGGGACAGCGCGAATTGAAGTTTGGTCGGGATTTCCTGATCGCCAATGATCGTCCGCACCATGTCGGTTTTCAGATCGTCTTCCGAGGGCATATTCGCCAGATGCACCTGCGCCTGCTGCGCGTCATTCGCCATGGTCAGCAGCTCAGCCGCCACCGGAAACCCGCTGTCGCGCTTGTCCATCGCGAGGCTGCCAAAGAACCGCCCCGTATCGCGCCCGACCAGCAGGTATTTCATGCTGAGCGCGCGGAAGGTGTAGAGCAGCCCCGAGAGGTAGCGCGACACGATCCGCACCTCTTGCTTGCTGATCGCGCCCTCCGCCTCCATCGTCGCGGCCACGCGCAGGAGGTGGACGGTGATCACCTCAAATTTGCGGAAATAGCGGCGCGAGGCGAAGGTGTCGGTCAGGCCGACATGGTCTTGGGTGGGGTCGGTCATTTGCGGTTTCCGAACCCATCGAAGAGCCACAGGCGATGTTTCTTTTCTATCCTCTGCATTTTTTCTTTTAGCATCCCCATCGAATAAAGAAGGGCGCAAAAACTACCGAGCCCTACAACTAGGTTCACCAAGAGGAACAAGAATTCGAACTCACCCAAAAACCTTTGGGATACGAAAAATACAACAAGCATCGCTGCCGCTAGGCACGCGCATATCGTCAGCATCTTTAGGAGCAGAAAAACTACGTCTTTTGCCACGTTGCAGTCCGCCGTCTGGTTCAACCCCCATACAAATTCTTATCGTGCTTCTCGACAATCGAGGCAAACCGGCGGGCAAAGCGTTCATCCGCCTTGGCCTTTTTCTCCAGCACATCGCGGGCAAAGACCATGTGGTCCTCATGCGCTTCAAGCATGTCGGCCATTTTCTGGTTGGTCGCGGTGCCGATGGCGGCCATTGCCGTCTGCGCCTCTTGGTCGGTCTGTACGCCGATCTCGTTGATGCGGTGGGCCACGTCCTGTTGCTGCGCGGTTTTCAGCGACTTGGTCAGGGCGTCATACAGCACCACGCGCTGTTGCGTGTCTGTCTGCAGCTTGTTGATCAGCACCATCTGCGTCGCCGCCTGGTTCTGCAATGAGTCGACCCAGGTTTTGCCCTTTTCGATGTAACGCTCCAGCGTCTGTGACTTGGCCAGCTTGACCTGTTCTTCCTGAACCTTGGCATTGTATTGCTTGTTCAGCTCGGCCAGTTCAGTTTCCAGCTGGGTCCGCGCGGCGGCGTCCTGTTCGACGCTGATCTTGTTTTCCAAAGTGATGATCGTCGGGTCCATGCCTTGAATCTCGGCACGCAACGATTCCAGTTCAGCCACGGTGGCCTCGCGGTCGTCCAAAGTGCCGGTCAGGTTGTCCTCGACCTTTACGCGCTGTTCTTCCAGAACGGACAGCTGGCCTTGCAACAGTTTCACAATCACGTCGGATTTGGCGATCAGGTCCTGCAGCTTGTCGTCGATATTGGCAGTGCGCATCCGCTCCTGCCGCATCGATTCCGATTTCCCGCGTGAGAAGATGCCAACAAACGACTCCCACCCGGTTTTCGAGCGCATCTCGTCGAAATCCTTGGAAAACGCATTGGTGACGTCGTCCAGCCCCATGATCAGCTCGGCGATGTTGGCATTCATCACCTCGGTATGGGCGTGCACGTCCTCAAGCGTGGCGTTTTCGATGTCGATATCTGCCTCGGCGGTGCCGATCTTGGTGCGCGCGGCCTCAATCTGCGAGGTCAGGTTTTCGATCTGCGACTGGCTTGCCTGTACTTTTGCCTGTGTTTCTTCGATCAAGGCGTCAAATTGATGGTTCGACATCTGCACTATCCCCTTTTTGTTCAATTACCCAATAAGATAGGGAATGTTACGCTCATTTACATCCCCTTGGGTCTAAAAATCACGCAGACTTTCGCAAACTCATCACGAAAAAGAAAGCGCGTTCATTCAACCAGACGTGGAACTTTTGAAAAGGTGCACAGGGTACTTTTGATCAAATCTGGATTGATCCGCGAGGCACAGTGGACATAGACATTACAAACCTCACCTGATTGGGTGCGCGTGAACCAAATTCCTGCCGGAGGCTGACCCATGCTGGATGCAACAACCGACCTGAAATCGATTCTGAAAAACCCCGATCTGCTGGTGACCAAAGCCTATATCGGCGGCCAGTGGGTGGACGGTGACAACGGCACCTTTGCCGTGACTAACCCGGCCCGGGGCGATGTTGTGGCCGAGGTCGCCGACCTGAGCCGCGCGCAGGTGGCGGGGGCCATTGCACAGGCAGAGGCCGCGCAAAAAGAATGGGCCAAGCTGACTGGTAAGGAACGCGCGGCAATCCTGCGGCGCTGGTTCGACCTGATGATGGAAAACGCCGAGGATCTGGGCAAGATCCTGACCGCAGAGCAAGGCAAGCCACTAGCAGAGGCAATTGGCGAGATTGGCTATGGCGCGTCCTTCATCGAGTTCTTTGGTGAAGAGGCCAAGCGGGTCTATGGCGAGACCATTCCCGGTCACCAACGCGACAAGCGGATTACCGTCCTGAAACAGCCCATCGGTGTGGCGGCCTCAATCACGCCGTGGAACTTCCCAAATGCCATGATCACCCGCAAGGCCGGGCCCGCTCTGGCCGCCGGTTGTTCTTTTGTTGCACGCCCCGCTGCTGAAACGCCGCTCTCTGCTCTGGTTCTGGCAGCACTGGCCGAGAAGGCGGGAATCCCGGCAGGCGTCTTCAACGTCGTTCCCTCATCGCGGGCCAGCGAAGTGGGCAAGGAGTTCTGCGAAAACCCCGGCGTTCGCAAACTGACCTTTACCGGCTCGACCGAGGTGGGGCGCATCCTGCTGCGCCAGGCCGCTGATCAGGTGATGAAATGCTCGATGGAACTGGGTGGCAACGCGCCCTTCATCGTGTTCGACGACGCCGATCTGGATGCGGCCGTCGAAGGCGCGATGCTGTGCAAGTTCCGCAACAACGGCCAGACCTGCGTCTGCGCCAACCGCATCTACGTTCAGGCCGGAGTGTACGACGCATTCGCCGCCAAACTTAAAGCTGCTGTCGAAGCGTTGAAAGTCGGTGATGGCCTTACCGACGGCACGACCACCGGTCCGCTGATTAACGCCGATGCGGTCGCCAAGGTCGAAGAGCATATCAAGGATGTCACCGACAAGGGTGGTTCGGTTCTAACTGGCGGTCTTCCGCATGATCTGGGCGGGACTTTCTTTCAGCCGACCATCGTGACCGGTGTGACTCAGGACATGATGGTGGCGCAGGACGAAACCTTTGGCCCGCTGGCTCCGCTGTTCAAATTCGAGGACGAAGATGACGTGATTGCCATGGCGAACGACACGATCTTTGGTCTGGCCTCGTATTTCTACGCCAAGGACCTGAGCCGCGTGTACAAAGTGGCCGAGGCGCTGGAATATGGAATCGTCGGTGTGAACACAGGCATCATCTCGACCGAGCTTGGGCCGTTCGGCGGAGTCAAACAATCCGGCTTGGGTCGCGAAGGCAGCCATCACGGCATGGAAGACTATCTGGAGATGAAATACATCTGCATGTCGGTCTGATCCGGCCTGGCCATCGCCTTTGTGCGGTGGTCATCTTTAATGGGCTTGTCACCAAACTGAATCCTAACCGTCACAAAAGCGCAATGAACGGCGGTCATCCCTCTGACATCCAAGTAAAGGGGGATACCTACCGATGTCATTGCGCTTTGTTTGCCTGACATCTGCCCTTGCCCTGACCGCCGGTCAGGCTGTGGCAGAGATGAATTTCAACCGAATTGCGTCCTTCCCGGTCGTCAAAAACATGGCCGATGGGGCTGATACCACCCGCGAAACCTCGCCCGAGATCATCGCGGCCACCGCGGATGGTATGACGCTGGTTTACACCGACAGCCCGCTGGGTGTGATCGGTATGGTCGACATAACTGATCCTGCGAACCCGTCGCCTTTGGGCGCGATGGAGGTGGGTGGCGAGCCGACCTCGGTTGGGATCGTTGGTACGACGGCTTTCGTAGGCGTTAACACGTCCGAAAGCTACACCGCACCCTCGGGCAAGCTGATCTCGGTCGATATCGCGGGTAAGGCAGAAACCGGTGCCTGTGATCTGGGCGGCCAGCCCGACAGCGTTGCCATTGCACCCGATGGCAGCTTTGTCGCTGTGGCGATCGAGAACGAGCGTGATGAAGACCTGAATGACGGCATCATCCCGCAACTGCCCGCAGGGTCGTTGGCTCTGGTGCCGCTGAAAGATGGCGCGCTGGATTGCGCGGGCATGACCATGGCCTCGCTGACCGGTCTGGCCGAAGTCGCACCAACCGACCCCGAACCCGAGTTCGTAGACATCAACGGTCTGGGCGAAACCGTCATCACCTTGCAAGAAAACAACCACATCGCGGTTGTCGACAAGGACGGCACTGTGATCAGCCATTTCTCGGCAGGTGCAGTTGATCTGGAAGGCATCGACGCTACGGATGAGCGCGGTGCGCTGATCTTCACCGAAAGCCAGCCGAGCCGCCTGCGCGAGCCCGACGCGGTGAAATGGATCGATGACAACCACTTCGCCACCGCCAACGAAGGCGACTATGAAGGCGGCTCACGTGGTTGGACGATCTTCTACAAGGACGGCACCGTTGTTTACGAGAACGGCACCGATTTCGAGAAGGCGATCATCCAGATAGGCCACTACCCCGACAAACGCTCGGACAGCAAAGGGGTCGAGCCGGAAAGCGTGACCGCAGCCACCTTTGGCGGCACACCCATGATCTTTGTGGGGGCTGAGCGCGCTTCGGTCGTGGGTGTCTATGACGCCACCGATCCGGCCAACCCGGTGCTGAAGCAACTGTTGCCCTCAGGCGTTGGGCCGGAAGGCTATGTGGCGATCCCCGAGCGCAACCTGCTGGTGTCGGCCAACGAAAAAGACCTGATCGAAGATGGCGGCCCGCGTGCGCATGTATCCATCTTCGAACATCAGGACGCCCCCGCCGCCTACCCGCATCTGACGTCGGAAGGCGCGGATGAGCTGATTGGTTGGGGTGCTCTGTCCGGTCTGGTCGCTGACGAAGACGGCATGATCTACGCGGTCAATGACAGTTTCTACGGCTTCCAGCCCTCGATCTTCAAGATCGACCCCCGCCAAACCCCCGCCCGCATCGTGGACGTGATCCGCGTCCACCGCCAAGACGGCAACCCGGCGCAGAAGCTGGACCTTGAGGGCATAACGCTAGACGGCGAGGGTGGCTTCTACGTCGCCTCCGAAGGCCGCACCGACCGCGTTATCCCGCACGCGATCTACCATGTCTCGGCCGATGGCCTGATCAAAGACCGCAAGGGTGAAATCGGCCTGCCGCCGGAACTGACGGCCGTCGAAAAGCGTTTTGGCTTTGAGGGCATCACCAAGGTCGGCAACACCCTGTGGATGGCCGTTCAGCGCGAATGGAAGGACGACCCCAAGAACCATGTGAAACTGGTCGCCTACAATCTGGACACCAAGGAATGGGGTGCCGTGCACTATCCCAAGGCGAATCCGGACACCGGCTGGGTTGGACTGTCGGAAATCGTGGCCTTCGGGGATCATGTCTATGTCATCGAGCGCGACAACCAGCATGACCACCGGGCCGTGACCAAGAAGGTCTATCGCATCCCGCTGTCCGAGATGACCCCGGCGCCGCTGGGCGGCCCGCTGCCCGTGGTCAGCAAGCAAGAGGTCCGCGACCTGCTGCCCGACCTGACCTCGACCGGCGGTTACGTTCTGGACAAGATCGAAGGTCTGGCCATCCTGCCCTCGGGCGAGGCGTTTGTGATGACCGACAATGACGGCGTCGACGATGCCTCGGGCGAGACCATGTTCTGGTCCATCGGGTCGGTGACGGCTGGGAACTAAGTTTCACCCCCTTCGCAAGGTTGACCCCGCGCTGAAATAGCGCGGGGTCATTTTGGTTTTGGAGCGGTTTCCAATTCAAGTGAAAATCGACCTTGAACTCCGGGACCACATCAATTTTGATCATCCCTAAAGCATTGGAAACGGGATAAAATAATGCGTTCTCTTTTTGTTGTTGGCTGCCTTGCACTGGCCGCGTGCAATACCACATCGGTTCCAACTTCTCCTGAGGCAAAACCTGTAGATGCCGCGTCACCACCAGCTGCGGTCAACACTCGCGCGCTTGCATTCAGTGCGGAGGTCAACGGCGTAGAAATTGCCGCAAAATGCACGGTACGCGGACCCGAATTTGACAGATCGTTTGCAACACCGACAAAGATGGATATCCCCGTCGACTCGTCCGGTCGGGCGCTGATCACATATGTCAGCTGCAAAGCAGGTGGGCTGCGCACCGAAGCAAAGGATATTCCCGGACCTGAAACTAGAACTGTCACAGCCAGATTTGGCGGTTCCGGCCTTTTTGGGGACAAGGCATTGCTGTTTGGTCCAAGCGGAAATTTGGTGCAGTACTTCGTTCGAGACGTCGATGAAGGAGTAATTCGAGTAGGTCGCGCGCCTGAGCCGTAAGACAACGTGAACGTCTTTTTTGCATCTGAAACTTCGGCTGTGTTGTTCAAAGCGAACACTCACATACTAATAAACAACGCCCCGCGCCTGGAGGTGCGCGGGGCGTGCAATCTGCGATAATCCCGAGAGGCGGGACCATCGCCGAAAGGTCAACGGCCTTAGTTCACAGCTTTGGCGTCGACCACGTCCTTTTCAATGGCCTTGGCCGAAGAAATTTCGATCCGGCGCGGTTTCAGGGCCTCAGGCACTTCGCGCTTCAGGTCGATGTTCAGCATGCCATTTTCATGGCTGGCTCCGGTAACGCGCACGTGGTCGGCCAGCGCAAAGCGGCGCTCGAACGCGCGGGTGGCGATGCCACGGTGCAGGTAGCTGCGATCCTTGTCTTCGGCGGCTTTCTTACCGGCGACGATCAGCGCGTTTTCCTTCACTTCAACCGACAGGTCATCCTCGGCAAAACCGGCGACAGCGACCGAGATGCGATAGGTGTCGGCATCGGTTTTTTCGATGTTATATGGCGGGTAGCTGGGCTGAGCCACGTCGTTGGTCAAAACGCGGTCCATCATGTCGGCGATCTGGTCGAAACCAATGGTGGCGCGGTGCAGCGGTGCAAAATCAAAAGTACGCATGTGTCATATCCTCATGTCTGAGCGATCTGTGTTTTGCCCTCCGTTCGGACGGGCGGTTCAGTATACCGGGCCCCGTTTGCGGCGACCCGGTACAAATCACATGGGGAGCGTTTTGACCGAGTTCAAGACCCGCCAGAGGAGATGAATTTCGCACCTGAACTGGACTTGCCCGACCCCACCTGTAGCCGTCGGATCGAAGCCTTGGGTTTTGGCGCATCACGACGCAGATCAGCCTTGAGATCGGCAACGATTCCAGCAAGTTCCATGCCGAATCCAACCTTCTGCCGCCCATTGGTTCCAACGGCAGAAACAACCGACAATATCTGCCAACGCGGACCATTCCGGGCCAGCAAGGCAGAGCCAGACGAACCAAAGGTAATGTCACAGTTAAAGGTGATCAGCCCCTGCCGCCGATCCAGAATGCGACAGGACCGTTCCCGGGTTATCGCTTCGGACCGGCCACGCCCGTATGAGGCGATGCTGACCTCGTTCCCGGCCACGCGCCCGCTGTGCAGGGCAAAGGGATTGGCCACGGAATAGGGAATGGGCTGTTCAAGCCGCATCAGGGCGACATCCGCTCGGACCCCAGCGGCCGAAAGCTCGGGGTGTTTGAGGTATTCGGGGTGAATCGCGATCTGAGCGACCCTGCGATCTGCCAGCGATTTACCGTTGCTCAGCCCGGCCCGGAACGTCACGTCTTCAGGCTCATAAGGCCTGCCCGTTTTATTATCGATCGCACAATGGGCAGCGGTCAGAACCAAATCCTGCGCAATTAAGGTTGCTGTGCAGAATCCTTGCTTACCTGTGTCCAGACGGCCGATGGCTTCCCAGCCGTACAGATCCTCGCGGTCCGTCAGTTTGCGTTTCTTGGCTTGCGCGTGAGATTGGGTTGCAAAAACCGATAAACACAAAAGGGCACACACTAAAACTTTGTTCATGGCTTAATGAATCTCGCACCAATATTCCTTTGGGTTGTGCCTGTGGGCGTAGCGGCGCGGAATCCGCGACCGGCAAGCAATTCCGCGTGCAACAGGTTCAGAGATCCCTCTACCGTTGTACCCACAGCGACGCGTTGACCGTTAAATTCAGCCTTGGCGGCCACCACGGACACGATACGTGGGCGGTCTCCATCAAAGGAGAAGACTGGCGCACCAGATGAGCCGTACTCGACGTCGCAAGACATAACCAGAACATCGGACTGACGGGTCATGACCGAACAGACCTCTTGCAGCGCCGGTGCCTCGGACCGGTCCTGTGCATAGGAAACCACGCCCACTTCGGCCCCCCTGCGCGGGCGATCACCGGTTTCAAAGGGAATTACGGTAGTGTTGCGAATGGGCTGCCACAGTTCGATCAGGGCGATGTCACTACCTATCCGCGCCGTCGGAGTATTTCTGTTGTACAGATAGTCTGGATGAATCACTGCTTGCCGGGCGGCTCTATAGGCCGAAGCACGCCCCAAACGCCAGGCCGCAAGAAACTCGACCTCGGAAAGATCGATCCGTTTACCTGTCGCCTTATCAAACAGGCAATGGGCTGCGGTCAGAACCAATGTTGGCGAAATCAAAGTGCCTGTGCAGAAGCCCATGCCGTTGATGTTCAGACGTCCCACAGCCATCCACGCCCGCCCGGCATCGGTGGTGTCCAGGCTTTTCAGCCCACTGTCCTGCGCCACGGCGGCCATCGGCATCAGTGCCAGCGCGATTGCCTTGATCCAATTTCGCAAACGGTTCTCCGACGTTGCTGTCAGCTTACCTTCCTACGGCCCTGGTGGGGCGAAAATAGGGCGGTTGCGTCGGCTACGCTTTCCCGCGAAACCTGATGCACCGCTGCATCATCCGCGCTTACCTGAGGATCGGAACCTCTGGCGTGCGGCCGGTTTGCAGGGCCCTCGGTTCGGGGCCGCCGGTCGCCCAATCCAACAGCTCAACAGTGTGCAGAACGGGAATATCTGTGCCAGACCCGATCTGCATCATGCATCCGATATTGCCCGCAGCGATCACATCGGGTTTCTTGGCCTCAAGTGTTCTGACCTTGCGCTGCTTCAACTGGCCTGAGATTTCAGGCTGCATCAGGTTGTATGTCCCCGCGCTGCCGCAGCACAGATGGCTGTCTACAGGATCTAACACGGTGAAACCTGCCCTTTTCAGCAAGTCCTTCGGATAGGTTTTGATTTTTTGCCCGTGCTGTAGAGAACAGGCTGCGTGATAGGCGACGACCATGTCCTTTTTCGCGGCTTCAGGCAGGCTGAGCTGCATCAGCAACTCGCTGATATCCATGGCAATGCCCGACACCCTTGCCGCATCTTCGGCCAGCGGATCGTTCCGGAACATATGGCCATAGTCCTTCACGGTGGTGCCGCAGCCCGAGGTGTTGATGACGATGGCGTCCAGGCTCTCGCCATTCATCTCTGCCACCCAGGCTCTGATATTGGCCTCAGCCGCTTTGTGACTGTCCTGCACCTTACCCATGTGATGGGTCAGCGCGCCACAACACCCGGCGCCCTCAGCCACTACAACTTCGCACCCCAACCGGGTGAGCAGGCGGATCGTCGCGTCGTTGATATCGGTGTTCAGCGCCTTTTGCGCACAGCCTGTCATCAGCGCCACGCGCTTGGTACGTGGCTCCTTGGGCGCAAAACTCTGCGGGTCGTCATTGCGACTGACCGGAGGGATATGTTTCGGTGCCATGTCCAGCATCGCCCGCAGCCTTGCATCAGGCATCAGGAACCGGAACGGGCGGCCCAGCTTTGCCCCGATCAGCGCCCAACGGAACCGCATTGGATAAGGCAGAATCTGCGCCAGTACCCAGCGCAAGGCGCGATCGGTGAAGGGGCGTTTGTAGTTGGCCTCGATATATTCCCGCGCGTGGTCGACCAGATGCATGTAGTGCACGCCCGAGGGGCAGGTTGTCATACAGGCCAGACAGGACAGGCAGCGGTCGATATGCTTGACGGTTTTCTCATCCGGCACACGTTCGTTTTCCAGCATGTCCTTGATCAAATAGATGCGCCCGCGCGGGCTGTCGAGCTCATCCCCCAGCACCTGATAGGTCGGGCAGGTGGCGGTACAGAACCCGCAATGCACACAACTGCGCAGGATTTCATTAGAACGTTGTATTGCCGGATCTTGCAGCTGCTTTTCCGTGAATGTCGTCTGCATCGACTTACCCCATCAACCCCGGATTAAAGACACCGCGCGGATCGAAACGCTGCCGTAACCCCTGCGTTAGAGCCTGTACTCCCCCGGATTCAGGCTGAAACCGACCCAAGGCATCAGCAGTTTCCGCATCCCCGCGCACCAGCGTCGCATGTCCGTTGAACCCGCCCAGCCGAGCGCGCAGATCGGTGCCTTCGGGAACGCGCGCCCAGATCAGACCTCCACCCCAATCCAACAGGGTCTGATCCGTCTCAAGCCGGGTCACGATATCCGGCGCATCGGTGGGCTTGACCGAAATCCGCCAGACATCACCTTCCTGCCCGTGAAATGGCCTGACATCACGCAGACCCCGCCACAACTCAGTGGGTTCCGAGACCTCGGTAATCTCACCAAATCCCGATAGCGTGGTTTTCAGCTGTTCTGCCCGGTAAGCGACCGAATCCGAAAACCCCTCAACCCGCAACAACGCCCGCCCGACCTGCGGGTCAAACGCGGCCCCGCTGACCTCGAACGGAGATTTCAGCGCGGTGGACAAGGCCTGAACCGCTTCCTCGGCATCCGCGACCTGAACAGCAAGGGTCGCAACGGCTTCGGGCTTGGGCAACACCTTCAGCGATACCTCGGTCAGAACCCCAAGCGCGCCCCATGACCCGGCCATCAGCTTGACCAGATCATAGCCGGTCACGTTTTTCATCACCCGACCGCCATTCTTAATGACCTGACCCATACCATCGACATAGCGCACACCCAGCAGGAAGTCGCGACAGGCCCCGGCCTGAATACGGCGCGGACCCGAGATATTGGCGGCCACAACCCCGCCAATGGAAGGCGTCCCGCTGGTACCCAGCAGCCCGCGATGATCCATCGGTTCAAACGCCAGTTGCTGCCCTTCGGCCTCCAAAGCGGCCTCAATTTCGGCCACGGGCGTGCCTGCCTGCGCCACCAGGGTCAACGCGCCGGGCTCATAGAGGGTAATCCCGCTCAGCCCCGAGGTCTCAAGCGTGGCCTCCGGCCCGCCCACTCCACGCGTGCCGCCGCCGACAATACGCACTGGTTCTGTCAGCCCGGCCACAATCTCGGCCAGTTCGGCCTCTGTCTCAGGTTTCATCGCAAATCTTCTTTGTTAGAGCCTGTTATTCCGCAGCAACCGGTACATCCCGACGGGATTCGGACGCATCCAAAGGAAACACCTTTGCAGGATTCAGCAGCCATTTGGGATCGAACACATCCTTCACGGCCATCTGTGCCTCAAGGTCCGCAGGCGCATATTGATGGGACATGAGATCGCGCTTTTCGATACCCACGCCATGCTCACCAGTCAGGCAACCGCCCACATCGACGCAAAGTTTCAGGATATCGGCGCCGAACGCCTCACACTTCTCCAGATCACCGGGTTTGTTGGCATCAAACAGGATCAACGGGTGCATATTGCCGTCTCCGGCATGGAACACGTTGCCCACTGGCAGGCCGTATTCTTCGCTCAACTCACCAATCCGGCGCAGGACTTCTGGCAGAGAGGACACCGGGATCGTGCCGTCCAGACACATGTAATCGTTCATTTGCCCCATCGCGCCAAAAGCCGATTTGCGCCCCAGCCAAATCTTGGCGCTTTCCTCTGGCGACTGGCTTTCGCGCAGTTCCACCGGATTGTGACGCTTGGCGATCTCGATGATTTTCGACAGTTGATCGTCGATCTCGGCCTCGGAGCCTTCAACCTCGACAATCAGCAGCGCGTGGCAATCGGGATAGCCTGCATGGGCGAAGTTCTCGCAAGCCCTGATGCAGAGCGTGTCCATGAACTCGATCGCAACCGGCAGGATGCCTGATTTGATGATGTCGGACACGCATTGCCCCGCGACCTCATTGTCATCGAAGCCCATCAGAACCGGCCGAGCGCCTTCAGGTTTGCGTAGAATACGCAGCGTGGCCTCAGTCACCACGCCCAACTGCCCTTCTGAGCCACAAATGACCCCCAGCAAATCCAAGCCGCCCGCATCCAGATGCGCGCCGCCGATCTCGACCACACTGCCATCCATCAGGACCATCTTGACGCCCAGCAGATTGTTGGTGGTCACGCCGTATTTCAGGCAATGCGCCCCGCCTGAGTTCATCGCGATATTCCCCGCTATCGCGCAGGCCAGTTGCGAGGACGGATCGGGCGCGTAGAAAAAGTCCTCTTCCTCGACCGCACCGGTCACGCTCAGGTTGGTACGGCCGGTCTGAACGCGGATGAAGCGGTTATCGTAATCGGATTCCAGAACCTCGTTCATCCGGGCAACACCCAGAATGACGCAATCCGCCGTGGGCAGCGCCCCGCCCGCCAGCGATGTGCCCGAGCCGCGCGGCACCACCGGCACGCCTTCCTCATGGCAGATGCGCAGCACGTCCGAAACCTCTTGCGTATTCGACGGCAGCACCGCCAGCATCGGCGGGCAGCGATAGGCGGTCAGCGCGTCACATTCATAGGCGCGGGTCTCAGCCGGATCATAGATCACTGCATCCGCAGGCAACACCTGCAACAGGCGCGACAGAACAGACTGCTTGCGCGCCATGATTTCGGGGTTTGGCCGGGGCATTTCCATCGCTGATCCTCCGTTTGGTAAAATAATATTACCAATTTACCCATCTGGCAAGTTCCTATCTCTGGCCCTACTGTCGCCGACATGACATGGATCGACCGCGCCCTTTTGTTTTCAACACTGGATTATGCCGCCGTGCTGCTGTTGCTGGGCGCGTGGCAGTGGATCGGCTGGCGGATTGAGCATCCGGCGCCGAACAGACAATCGGTCGCCATGATGATGGACGACTTCCGGCGCGGCTGGATGCACGAGATGGTCACGCGGCAGCCCCGGATGTTCGACGCGCAAGTCGTGGCAGCGATGCGGCAGGGCAGCACGTTCTTTGCCTCAACCACTATGATCGCCATCGGGGGCGGGCTGGCGCTGTTGGGAAACACCGAACGGT
This sequence comes from Ruegeria sp. CH8, assembly GCF_056536985.1. NCBI lineage: Bacteria > Pseudomonadati > Pseudomonadota > Alphaproteobacteria > Rhodobacterales > Roseobacteraceae > Ruegeria > Ruegeria sp. CH8. Next base: position 97,495 of record NZ_JBQFQR010000015.1, read on the forward strand.
TGGCGGGCGTCGCCAGCGACCTGGCTATCGGCAGCGCTCCGGCGCTGGTGTGGGAGATCAAGATTCTGGTGGTGATCCTGTTTCTGGCCAACGCATTCCTGAAATACGTCTGGGCGCATCGGTTGTTTGGCTATTGCGCGGTGCTGATGGCCGCGGTCCCGAACGACCCCGAGGACCCACAAGCCTATCCCCGCGCGGCGCAAGCGGCCGAGATTTGCGTCACCGCCGCGCGCAGTTTCAATCGCGGCCTGCGCGCCACCTATTTCGCGCTGGCTTCGTTGGCGTGGATATTAGGGCCGCTGGCCCTGATACTCGGGACCCTCATCACACTGGGCGTTCTCTACCGGCGCGAATTCGCATCCCATTCCCGGTCGGTGCTGTTAACCCTGCCGCCCAACACAGAGTCGTGATGACGCCGCCGCGCATCCCCCCGTATGGTCGCCTTATGCGATACCTGATTCTAAGCGCCGTATTGGCCGCACCCGCCTTTGCCGATCCTGCCGTGATCGAGAATGTCTCAGCCCGTCAGGGTGGCGATTCATGGCGATTCGACGTGACGATCCGACATCCGGACACCGGTTGGGACCACTACGCCGACGGGTGGCGTGTTTTGGACATGGACGGCAATGAGCTGGGGATGCGCGTCTTGCACCATCCGCATGAGACCGAGCAGCCCTTTACCCGCTCACTCAGTGGTGTGGCGATCCCCGAGGGCGCCACGCAAGTGCAGGTTCAAGCGAGGTGCAATGTGGATGGCTGGAACGAAGGCACCACGGTTGTTGATCTGAACTGAAGCTCAGAACACACCAAGGCTTAGCCCCACAGCCAAAGCGGCACCGATTTCTCGGCATTGATCAAGCTGATCGTCGGGGATGGTCTTTTCAGCCAGAATAGCCTCGGGCGTCTGCGCGTGGGTGCAGAGGATCAGCGGCGGCTGCACCTCTTTCAACCGCCAGCCTGTGGCGATCCGGGCCATCTGGCGGGCCGCGTTTTCCCCATCAGACCCGGCACAGACCATCTGGGCATAGGGGCGTCCCTCGATCCTGCCCAGCACCGGATAGTAGCAACGGTCAAAAAACTCTTTCATTAGACCCGAAATCGCGGCCAGGTTCTCGGGCGCGCAGAAGATATAACCATCGGCGACCAGCAGATCGTCAGGTCCGGCCTGATCGGCGGGTTTCAGGATAGTCGCGGCCTCATCTCGCGCGGCCTCAGCCGCCGCTTCGGCCATCTGCCGAGCCCCGCCGGTGCGGGAATGGTAAACGATCAGAAGCTGCGCCATGTCAAACCCGGTGATAGGGGCCGCCCGACAGGATGGTTGCGGCCCGGTAAAGTTGCTCGGCCAGCATCACACGGACCAGCATATGGGGCCAGACCATCGATCCGAATGAGATGGAAAAATCGGCCTCGGCCCGCAGATTAGGGTCTATTCCATCGGCTCCGCCAATGATCAGTGCCAAGTCCTGCCGCCCGGCATCACGCCAGCTGCCCAGTTTCTTGGCAAAGTCCGGCGAAGACATCACCCGCCCACGCTCATCCAGCGTGCAGATCACCGCACCCTTGGGCACCGCCTTGCGCAGCAGCGCACCCTCGGCCCCCATGCCAGCGTTTTTCTTGTCTTCGACCTCGATCACCCGCGCAGGACCAAGGCCCAAGCTACGGCCGGTCCGGTCAAATCGGGTCAGGTAATCGTCAAGCAGGGTCTTCTCCGGTCCGGCACGCAATCGCCCGACCGCAACTATGCTGATACGCATATCTCTCTCGCCTCCGACCTCTCAATACAGGTCGGGATGGCGCCTCAGTTGGCCGAGGCGCTGCCGCCCTGAGGCAGCCACATCTTTTCCAGCTGGTAGAATTCACGCACTTCGGGGCGGAAGATATGGACGATTACGTCGCCCGTATCGATCAACACCCAGTCGCCGGCATCCTTGCCTTCGACCTTCGAGGTGAAACCGAATTCCTGCTTGATGCGATCCGTCAGCTTTTCCGCCATGGCAGCGACCTGACGGGTCGACCGACCCGAGGCAATCACCATGTGATCCGCAACAGAAGACTTACCTTGCAGGTTGATCTGCACGACGTCTTCGGCCTTGTCATCGGAAAGTGAAGAAAGGATGCGTTCAAGCAGCTTGTCGCTGATTGACTGAGAGTGAGCCATTACACCGGCTCCGTCATCGGCGGGCAAACCCGCCTGGGTATGTAGAGACAGGACATAGTCCTCCTTTGCTGCGCGCCGCCAAAACCCCGGCGCCGGGGTATTATTAAGGTAACAAGGGGAATGCAACATTTCAATGAAAGGCCGCCGGGCCGGGCGTACGAGCGGTCACTCTTTGGCGACCTGTTGCGCGTCTGCGCTGTCGGGAAGCAGCCGAACTTCGCGCTGAGGGAAGGGGATTGAGATGTTTTCGGCCTTAAAGGCATCCCACAGGGCAAGGTAAACATTGCCCCGAATGTTGGTCAGCCCTTTGGTCGGATCGCTGATCCAGAAGCGCAGGACATAATCCACACTGCTATCGCCGAATCCGGTGATGTGACAGACCGGCTCATGGCCGCCACCACTTAGCACTCGCGTTACGGTTTTGACCGCTTTGATCGCCGTTGCCCGCACCTTGTGCGGATCATCATCGTAACTGGTGCCGAACTCCAGATCCAGCCGCACGAATTTATCCGAATGCGACCAATTCACCACCTGGTTGGTGATCAGATCCTCGTTTGGGATCAGGTATTCCCGCCCGTCCCTTGTAACCACCGAGACATAACGCGCGCCCAGCGCGTTGATCCAACCGAACGTATCGCCCAGAGAGATCACGTCACCGGGTTTGATCGACCGGTCCATCAGAATGATGATCCCTGAGATCAGGTTCGACACTACCTTTTGCAGACCAAAGCCGATCCCCACACCAATCGCACCCGACAGCAGCGCAATCCCGGTCAGATCGAACCCAAGCGTACGGATGGCAGCCAGAAAGACCGCGCCATACAGCAGCACCTGAATGCCCTTGGCCAGCAGCACCTGCATCGACGGGGTGATGTCGTCATTGCGCATCAACCCCCGCTCGGCGGCGCGGGTGCCGACGCGGGCCAGTGTCAGCAGGATACCGATCAGCAGAACCGCCTTGAGAATCCCCAGCGCCGAGATGTGCAGATCACCGATGGAAATCGCCACGCCGTCCAGAAACTCGGCCACGTCATCGGTCAGGTTCAGCGCCACAAGCGTTGCATAGACCCACATGGCCCATTTGAAGATGCGCCGCAGGGTCCGGTTGCGCACCAGCCGCGCCACCAGCGCAATCGCCAGCCACGCCAGCGCCAAAGTCGCCACAACCCCGATAATGTAACTGCGCGAGGGCCATGTGATCTGCTGCATCAACAGATACAGCGCCCAAGACATTACCACGAAATAGACCAGCGTCAGGCGCTGCATCAGCTGTACCAGAACCCGCAACCGCCATTTCGGCCACCCTTCGCGAGCACGGGCCCAGGCCTCCCACCGGCCTTGCGTTGTCAGTTTCAGGACATAGGCCAACACCCACAGACCCAGAATGATAACCAGCTGATGTTGGCGCCAGCCCGGTGTGACGATCAGTTCGACAAGGTTTTCAAATTGCACGGAAAAGCCCGCGACCATGTTGTCATAGAGGTCCGACAGCGAGCTGGGGATCAGGTCCTGGTTCATGACCCCAGCTTGGACAGCGTTGCTTGATGATGCAAGCCCGGTGCCGGATTGAACCTTGATTGACGGCAAACCCCGATATATCTGGTGCGCATGAGACTCAATGTGGCCCAACAGCAAAATCTGGAAGACCGCGCGCGTTTGCGTGAACGGTTCTTTGGGGCTGCCCGCACGGTTCTGGCCCGCCTATCCGCGGCCTAAGCCACCTCGCCAGCTATTTCTCATTACATACGGGAGAGGACCAATGTCCCCCAAAACACTCTATGACAAGATCTGGGATGCCCATGTCGCCCACGAAGCCGATGATGGCACCTGTCTGCTGTATATCGACCGCCACTTGGTTCACGAAGTGACCAGCCCGCAGGCGTTCGAAGGCCTGCGCATGGCGGGCCGCAAGGTGCGCGCACCGGAAAAGACCATCGCTGTACCGGACCATAACGTTCCGACCACAGCAGACCGTGTGCACGGGATCGAAAACCCGGAATCGCGCATTCAGGTCGAAGCGCTGGACAAGAACGCCAAGGATTTCGGCATTCATTACTACCCGGTGCATGACGTCCGTCAGGGCATCGTACACATCGTTGGTCCCGAGCAAGGCTGGACCCTGCCCGGCATGACCGTTGTTTGCGGCGACAGCCACACCGCCACCCACGGCGCGTTTGGTGCCTTGGCCCATGGCATTGGTACATCTGAGGTTGAGCATGTTCTGGCCACTCAGACCCTGATCCAGAAGAAATCCAAGAATATGAAGGTGGAAATCACCGGCAAACTGCAGCCGGGCGTGACCGCCAAGGATATCACTCTGGCCGTTATCGGTGAGACCGGCACCGCCGGCGGCACCGGCTATGTTATCGAGTATTGCGGCGAAGCGATCCGCGCTCTGTCGATGGAAGGCCGTATGACTGTCTGCAACATGGCGATCGAAGGCGGCGCCCGCGCGGGTCTGATCGCGCCGGACGAGACCACTTATGAATATGTCAAAGGCCGCCCACACGCCCCGAAAGGCGCACAGTGGGAAGCGGCAATGGACTGGTGGAAAACGCTCTTCACCGATGAAGGCGCGCATTTCGACAAGGTCATCACTCTGCGCGGCGAAGATATCGCGCCGGTCGTGACCTGGGGCACCAGCCCCGAAGACGTGCTGCCGATCACCGCTACAGTGCCTCAGCCTGAGGATTTCGAAGGCGGCAAGGTCGAAGCGGCCCGTCGTTCAATTGAATATATGGGCCTGGAAGCCGGTCAGAAACTGAGCGATGTAGAAATCGACACCGTCTTTATTGGCTCGTGCACCAACGGCCGTATCGAAGACTTGCGCGCCGCCGCCGAAATCCTGAAGGGCAAAAAGATCAAGGACGGTATGCGCGCCATGGTCGTGCCCGGTTCGGGACTGGTTCGCGCTCAGGCAGAAGAAGAAGGTCTGGCGGACATCTTCAAAGAGGCCGGTTTCGAATGGCGTCTGGCGGGATGCTCGATGTGTCTGGCGATGAACCCCGACCAGCTGCAGCCGGGCGAGCGCTGTGCCGCGACCTCGAACCGCAACTTCGAAGGCCGTCAGGGCCGCGGTGGACGCACCCACCTGCTGAGCCCCGCAATGGCTGCCGCAGCGGCAATCACAGGACGGCTGACAGACGTCCGTGAATTGATGTAAGGTCCCCTCATATCTAGATATTTGAGGGATTGAAGACATGAGTGACTGGATCAAATGGCTCCTGCTGGGGCTGCTGTCGATAGCATTTGGCGTCTTTGCGCTGGGCAATGCCATTGCAGCATCGATTGCGGTGACGGTGGTAACCGGGGTGTTGCTGCTGATCGCGGGCGCATTGCAAGTTGTCGGCGGCTTCACCGTCGAAGGAACCGGCAACAAGATTCTTTCACTCATCATGGGTGTGGTGATGCTGTTTCTGGGTTGGTCCTTTCTGGATCACCCGCTGCAGGGAACCCTGACCCTTGCGACGGTGATGCTGATCCTGTTCATGGCAGGCGGCATCGCGCGGGTCTTTCTGTCGTTCCAGATGCGCGGAACGCAGTTTTTCTGGCCCACGATGATCTCGGGCATCTTGTCGATCATCCTCGCAGGGATCATCTGGACCTATGTAGGAAGCGAACCTCAGGCACTGCTCAGCATTCTGGGGATCTTCCTTGGCATTGAGATGCTGTTCAACGGGTTCGGACTGGTCTTCATGGCGTTCTTCGTCAGGAACGCACCCAAAGACGAAACGAAAGAAGCTTAAACGCGAGGCACGGGCGCGGCCCTACCCCGCAGGAGTGTAGACATGGAAAAGTTTGAAAAAGTCCACGGGGTGGCCGCCCCAATGCCGCTGATCAATATCGACACCGATATGATCATCCCGAAAGTGCACCTGAAGACCATCAAACGGTCCGGCCTTGGCGTCGTGCTGTTTGATGAGATGCGCTATCACGATGACGGGCAGGAGAACGAAGAGTTCGTCCTGAACAAGCCCGCCTATCGCCAAACCGAGATTTTGGTGGCCGGCGACAATTTCGGCTGCGGCTCTTCGCGCGAACACGCGCCATGGGCGATCAAGGATTTCGGCATCAAGGTTGTAATCTCAACCAGCTTTGCCGACATCTTCTTCAACAACTGCTTCAAGAACGGCATCCTGCCGATCGTGGTTGCAGAAGAGCATCACGCAGTCCTTATGGATGACGCGCATAAGGGTGAAAACGCCCGCATGACCGTGCATCTGGAAGATCAGCAGATCACAACTTCGGATGGCGTCGTGATCGAATTCGACATCGACCCGCACCGCAAGCACTGCCTGCTGAACGGTCTGGACGATATCGGCCTGACCATGGAAAAAGACCATCACATCGACAAGTTCGAGGATCACGCCAGCCAGGCCCGTCCGTGGGTGTGATTCTGTTGACGAATCTGTGAAGGCACAACTTTACGGGGTCGCCAAGGCGGCCCCGCTCGCATTTTTGGGGTTGCAATTCAAAAAAACACAACATGTAGGTGTCATATTGATACACACGCCGGATTTGCGTCCAAAATGATGCATTCGCGCACCAGTTGCGCCATCATTTTGCCCGAAATGACGTGTTTTCTGCGCCATGGCTTGAGCGAAATGCCGCTTATCGCCAATGTTGGTGGCAACAGGCAACCCACCAAGTAAAACGTTGGTGATAATGGCATCTGCTGCAACACTCGCGGCAGGCACAAGTTGGAATTGAGGTCGGCGAAGAATCGGCTAATCCAGTTTGAAAGGGTTCGGATAGTGATTGCGCGCACAACAGGGGCGGCGATTCGGGGAATATTGGTCGCACTTATGGTGCTGACCCCCGCGTTGTACTTGCCCGTATCGTCAACGAATGGCACCGAGATTGTTGTCTTTCTCGCCATTCTCGCATTCTTTTTGACCTTTGCCGAATACAACTCAGCCTTTCCCAGCTTTATCGAGTTTCGCGACGCACCGCCTGTGAACCGACTGCGGTTTGTCGGGCTGATGACGATGGTCACGTTCTTGACACTGATCTGCAAAAACGCTTACCTGCCCACCGGTCTGACCTCGACTTTCTACGCGTTGGGTCTTGGTGTCGCCAATGTGGTCGACTTTCCATATTCCCCGGTCCGGTTGGTTGTGTTGATGCTGCCCGCAGATGCCGGCCCATCACTGGTAGAACTTGTGCGAATTGCGGCCAGCGTGGCTTATGTCGCGGCGCTGGTGACCATCGCCAGCTTTGCCTATGCGGTAAAGCTGCGTGGCTGGCCGACGGCCAACGGTGCGTTCAACGTCTGGACCAATCTACCGCTGTTCGACCCCACCAAGGGCGGAGACGTCGTTACCCGTCTGCAACGGGACGGACGGCTGAACATCTCGATCGGGGTGCTGCTGCCCTTTCTGATCCCAGCCCTGATCAAAATTTTAACTGACTATGCCAGCCCGATCTCGCTGAGCAACCCTCAGACTCTGATCTGGACCATGAGCGCCTGGGCCTTCCTGCCTGCCAGTATGATCATGCGCGGCATGGCTACTCTGCGTATCGCCAATCTGATCGTTGAAAAGCGCCGCGCTTATTCTACGACCGAGTCCACGCAAGCTGCATGATCCGCGCCCTACTGCTGCTGCTGGTGCCGGTAATGGCACAGGCGCAGGTGGTACGTATCGCCTCTTATAACACTGAACTCAGCCGCGACGGGCCGGGCCTGCTGCTGCGCGACATAAGACGCGGCGACGCGCAGGTACAGGCTGTTGTCGACGTGCTGGTGGCCGCGCACCCGGATATCGTGACCCTTCAGGGTATCGACTGGGACCTGACCGCTAAGGCCCTGACCGCGTTGACAGATCAGCTGCGCGCCCAAGGTTTGAATTACCCCTATCACTTTGCCGCGCAGCCCAATGCGGGGCTCGAAACCTCTTTGGATCTGAACGGGGACGGACGGACGCATGGCCCAGCGGATGCCCAAGGCTGGGGCAGGTTCACCGGCCAGGGCGGGCTTGCGGTACTGTCGCGATATCCGATTCAACTTGATGGCGTACAGGACTTCACCGACCTGCTGTGGCGCGACCTGCCCGGCGCGCAGTTGCCAGTCACGGACGACGGCCCTTTCCCTTCGGAAGAGGCGCAGAGCATCCAGCGTTTATCCGCCGTGGCTCATTGGATCGTACCAGTGGACACGCCCATCGGCGTACTGGACCTGATGACGTTCCATGCCGCCCCGCCGGTGTTCGACGGCCCCGAAGATCGCAATGGGCTGCGTAACCGCGACGAAATCCGCTTCTGGTCCTCTGTTCTGGACGGTAAGACAGGGCACAGACCAGACGGCCCGTTTGTGATCGCCGGGGATGCCAATCTGGATCCCGAACGCGGCGAGGGACGCAGGGAAGCGATCCGGGAACTGTTATCGGATCCCCGCCTGCAAGACCCCCGTCCTACTGACGTGTCGGGCGCACTGACCACCGTGGAGTGGAAAGCCGTGGGTGAAATGCGGGTGGATTACGTGTTGCCTTCAGCCGACCTGCAAGTCACGGGATCGGGTGTGTTCTGGCCCGCACCGGATACGCCTCTGCGCACAACAGCCGAGCAAGCCAGCAGACACCGGCTGGTCTGGGTCGATGTAACCTCACCAGCCCAGCCAACAAACTGATCCATTCAGTTCACCTGGGGAATTGCCCGAGCAGTCAGAACGTGTATTCATTTCTGAATGGATAAATCTCTCACCCACGCCGATTGGTCCCTGATTCAGAGTTTTCTCGCAGTAGCCGAAACCGGGTCACTGTCGGCTGCGGCCCGGCAGCTGGATCGCAGCCAGCCAACGCTGGGCCGCCAGATTCACGCGCTCGAGGATGAACTGGGCGTCTCCCTGTTTGACCGCCACGCGCGTGGCCTCAAACTAAGCGAAGTGGGCACACAACTCTTGCCGATGGCGCAGCAGATGCACTCGGCCATGACCTCATTCAGTCTGGCGGCGGCGGGTCAGTCTCAGCAACTGGAAGGCTCGGTACGCATCACGGCTTCGGTCTTTGCGTCACATCATCTGCTGCCTCCGATACTCGCGCAGATTCGCGCGTTGGAACCGGCAATCCAGCTTGAACTGGTCGCAACGGACGCCACCGAGAACCTGCTGTACCGCGAGGCTGATATCGCGGTGCGCATGTACCGCCCCGCGCAGATGGATATCATCTCGCGCTATCTGGGGGATGTGAACCTTTGCTTCTGCGCCGCGCAGACTTATCTTGATCGCGCCGGTCGTCCGCAGCGACCCGAGGACCTGTTCGATCACGATCTGGTCGGCTTTGACGCCAATGAACACATTATCAACAGGATGCAGAAACGGGGATGGCCTGCAAGCAAAGACAGCTTTGCCACAAGGTGCGATCTTCAAAGTGCCTATTGGCAGTTGATCCGGGCAGGGTGCGGCATCGGATTTTCACAGATTCAGGTAGCCGAGGCTGACCCGGATGTCGAAGTGTTGGACTTGGATGTCGAGATTGAGCCCCTTCCCGTTTGGCTGGCGGCCCCTCAAGCGATGCGTCAGACCCCGCGCATCCGCCGGGTCTGGGATTTGTTGGCCGAAGGCCTGAAAGCTGCTCTTTAGGCTCTATAGTAGCCCGGTATAGGTGCCACGCGCAGGGTAATTGTTGCCCAGCGTGAATTTCAGACCCCCCGCGATATCTGACATTGCCGGACGGCCAAATGGCGTTGTCTGTTGCCATGCATAATAAAGCGTCCGGTCAGGCACGATGTAAAAATGGCCGGGTTCGGCGAACAGGTCCGGTTCGGCGCTGCCTTCGCGCTTGGTCGAGATGTTCAGGCCCCAATCCTCTCGCGCGGAAGCCAATGGCAGGCTGTGACCGACACGCAGGCGCGATACCCCAGCTTTCTGGGCAGTTTCCGCTGCACGTTCGCCGGTGTCAGTGGTGATCATGATCACTTCAACGCCCAGCGCGGCAAAGTCATCCAGCGTTTCTTCGACCTCGGTCATCTGCTTGATGCAGATTGGGCAGTGCAGTCCGCGATACTGAATCACCAACGTCCCGTTTTCACCCTTGTCGGCGTCCAGATCAAAGTTTCCGCCACCCACAGTTTCGATTTTGAGCGCAGGAGCGGGATTTCCCGGTATCAACATGTGTTTTCCTCGTGATTTGACGGGTTCGTCTCATTGACCCGATGCCGCTCAGACGCTAGGGCGATTGCGACGAAACGCAAGGAGACCCTTCATGTCCAACCCTTCGCTCCTCATCCTGCCCGGAGACGGAATTGGCCCCGAAGTTATGGCCGAAGTGCGCCGCGTAATCGATTGGTTCGGCGAAAAGCGTGGCCTTCACTTTGACGTGAGCGAAGACTTGGTCGGCGGTGCCGCCTATGACGCGCATGGCAAGCCCCTGTCGGATGAAACCATGGCCAAGGCGCAAGAAGTCGACGCGGTCCTGCTGGGCGCCGTGGGTGGCCCGAAATACGACGATCTGGACTTCAGCGTAAAGCCAGAGCGCGGCCTGCTGCGCCTGCGCAAGGAAATGGACCTGTATTCGAACCTGCGCCCGGCCCAGTGCTTTGACGCGCTGGCCGATTTCTCGTCGCTGAAAAAGGATATCGTTGCCGGTCTGGACATCATGATCGTGCGCGAACTGACTTCGGGCGTTTATTTCGGTGAACCGCGTGGCATTTTCGAAGAAGGCAACGAACGCGTTGGCATCAACACCCAGCGTTACACCGAGTCCGAGATCGAACGCGCGGCGCGTTCGGCCTTTGAACTGGCGATGCGCCGGAACAAAAAACTGTGCTCGATGGAAAAGGCCAACGTGATGGAGGCCGGTATCCTGTGGCGCGAGGTCGTGGACCGTGTCGCTCAGGATTACCCCGAGGTTGAAGTGACCCACATGTATGCCGACAACGGCGCGATGCAGCTGGTGCGCGCACCCAAGCAGTTCGACGTTATCGTCACCGATAACCTGTTCGGCGACATCCTGTCGGACTGTGCCGCAATGCTGACCGGTTCGCTGGGCATGTTGCCGTCGGCCAGCCTGGGTGCCCCGATGGCCAATGGTCGCCCCAAGGCGATGTACGAACCGGTTCACGGCTCTGCCCCGGATATCGCCGGTCAGGGCAAGGCAAACCCGATCGCCTGTATCCTCAGCTTCGCCATGGCGCTGCGCTACAGCTTTGATCAGGGCGCCGAGGCCGACCGTCTGGAAGCCGCGATTGAAAAGGTTCTGGCAGATGGCGTCCGCACCGGCGACCTGCTGGCCGAAGAAGGGGTTCAGCCGGTCTCGACCACCGAAATGGGTGACGCGATTCTGGCGGCTCTGGACGAAAGCCTCTGATCAGGTCTGACATTCCAAAGTAAAAGGCGGTGCCCGGTGCACCGCCTTTTTTTGTGGCCTTAATTTCCGAAGATATTGTTCAGCAGGTTGTTGATCGCCTTGTCCAGACCGGTCTGCTGTCTTTGGCGCTGTTGCCGCGGCTGCGCCGTCTGAACCGGCGGATCGGGGGCAAGCATCGGCAATGGCGTGGGCGTCATCCCCTCGGTCACACGCAGCATTGTTTCTTTCCAAATCTCCGCAGGCAAGCCACCGCCGGTGACGCCAGACAGCGGCGTGTTGTCATCATACCCCATCCAGACACCCGTTACGTAATCCGCGGTAAAACCAATAAACCACGCATCCCGCGCCGCCTGAGTGGTGCCGGTCTTGCCCGCCACCTGCCATCCCGGCAGCTTGGCGCGCCCGCCCGTGCCCTCGGACACCACACGTTCCATCATCCAGGTCAGTTGCTTGGCGGCCTTGTCGTTGATCACCCGCTCACCAATGCCCGAGCTTGTCACGATCACCGGAGTTTCATCGCCCAGCAGTTTCAGTTCGGACAGGCCATAAGGCTCCACAGCCGAGCCACCGTTCAGGATACCCGCATAAGCCCCGGTCATCTCGATCAGCGTACTTTCCGATGCGCCCAGCGCCAATGCAGGGCCTTCGGCGAGGTTACTTTCGATACCAAACTCGCTGGCCACCGTGCGTACATTGTCCAGCCCGACAAATTCGGCCACTTTCACGGCAGGGATGTTCAGCGAGTTCTTCAGCGCATCCGCCAGCGTCACCCGCCCGTAAAACTTGTGGGTATAGTTCTTGGGGCACCACTGGCCCGATCCGGGAATGTTGACGCAATAGGGCTCATCCACCACCGTATCCAACGGTGAATGGCCAAGCTCCAGCGCTGTGGCATAGACGAAGGGTTTGAAGGACGATCCCGTCTGCCGCAACGCCTGTGTGGCGCGGTTGAACGCGCCCGACACACGTGTCTTGCGCCCGCCGACCATGGCCCGCACCGCCCCGTCAGCCGACATCACGACAATCGCGGCCTGCGCCTTGGAGCCTTCGCGCACCTTTTCCTGAAAGATGTACTTCAGCGCCTCTTCCGCCGATTTCTGCAGGCGCTGGTCCAGCGTGGTGCGGATCACCACGTCATCCGTGGTATCGGTGCCAAAATAGCTGGGCAGCTCGGTGATCACCCAATCGGCAAAATAACCGCCAGCCCGCGCTGCAGCCGCTTCGGACAACTGCGCCGGGTTGCTGCGGGCATTACTTGCCTGCGACGCCGTCAGATAGCCCTGAGCCTCCATCAAGCCCACCACCAACTGCGCCCGGTCCTGCGAGCGCTGCAGATTATTCGTGGGAGCATAGCGTGTAGGTGCAACCAGCAAACCCGCCAGCATCGCCGCTTGCGATGGAGACACCTCGGCCGCTGAGATACCAAAGTAGCGCTGGCTCGCGGCCTCGAACCCACGAGCGCCCGCGCCCAGGAAGGCGCGGTTCAGATAGATGGTCAGGATCTCGTCCTTGGAGTATTTCACCTCCATCGCCATTGCATAGACCGCTTCCTTGGCCTTCCGCCACAGCGATCCCTGACGGCAATCGGATTCATACGCGGCCTCGGATTCCCACTCGCTGGGCACATACGGCACGCCAAGACACAGCAGCTTGGCGGTTTGTTGCGTAATAGTCGACCCGCCATGGCCCGACAGCGGCCCGCGCCCTTCGCTGAGGTTGATTCGAACCGCACTGGCGACGCCCCGGGGGCTGACACCGAAATGGCGATAGAATCGCTTGTCCTCGGTGGCGACCACGGCGTTTTTCAGATGTGGTGAGACGGTGTCGGCGGTGATCACCCCGCCGAACTGATCCCCGCGCCAGGCAAAGACCTTGCCATCGCGGTCCAGCAACGTGACCGAGCCCCGCGCCCGGCCGTCCAGCAAGGCATCCACGTCGGGCAACGAGGTGTAGACAACCCCTACCGCCAGCGCCAGCAGCATGGCAACCACCGCGCCCACGCGCCACGTAACCCCCCAGATCAGCCGCCAAATCCAGCGGAACAGCCGACGGAAGAACCCGCCGCCTCCGTTTCCACCGGACTTCCGGGGCGTCTTCTTTCGGGTCGTCCTACGGGTCGTCGTCTTGCGCGCGGTCGCCTTCTTTCCAGCGGGCTTTGCAGCCCGCTTGGTCGCCGTGGGTTTACGCCCTTTCGACGGGTATCTCTTGTCCGCGACAAGCGGTGCCTTTCGGCGCCTGGACTCAGTCATGCTCAAACTCTGCCCGGTTATCATTTTGAGGCACCATACCCTGACACAACGGTGAAGTAGAGGTCTGAATTTCCGGAAGCTGCCCTTCCCAAACTGCCTAATTTTTGATCACCTCACGCAATTTGTGCAAAAATTGTGCACCTTGCCACTATTTTCCCCAGCGTTTCGTCGCTCAGACCGTTCCTTACACGGCGCAGGCGCGCTTTTTTCTGCAGGTGCAAACAGGCCGGGCAGACCGGGGAAGCAGAGGGGAAGAACGTGAAACTGATCATTGCGACAATCAAGCCGTTCAAGCTCGAGGAGGTGCGCGAGGCACTGACCGAGGCAGGCGTGCGCGGCATGATGGTGACCGAAATCAAGGGCTTCGGCTCGCAATCCGGTCACACGGAAATTTATCGCGGCGCCGAATACGCCGTGAATTTCGTACCCAAGATCAAGCTCGAGATCGTGGTTCCTGCCGCGATGGTCGACCAGATCGTCGAAACCATCACCAAAACCGCCAAAACCGGCAAGATCGGCGACGGCAAGATTTTCGTTCTCGATGTCGAGCAGGCCCTGCGCGTGCGGACCGGGGAAACGAACGAAGAGGCGCTGTAACGCGCCCCCACTCACTATCATTCGAGGACTGACAATGAACCTGATGAAATCTCTCATCCCTGCTGCCGCGATTGTCGCGCTGCCGCAGATGGGTCTTGCGCAAGAGGCCGCCGCTGGCGAAGCCGCATTGCACACCCAGTATATCTTTACCACGCTGCTGTTCCTGATGGCAGGTTTCCTCGTCTTCTTCATGGCGGCAGGCTTTGCCATGCTGGAAGGCGGCCTGGTGCGTTCCAAGAACGTTGCCATGCAGATGATCAAGAACATCGCGCTGTTTTCCATCGCCGCAATCATGTACTGGCTGGTTGGCTTCAACACGATGTATCCGGGCGACTTCAATGGTTTCTTTGCCATTGGCGGCCCGACCGTGCTTGATGCAGTAGGTGTTGCACCCGCAGACGCCGCGCTGGATTACGCGTCGATCGGTTCTGACTTCTTCTTCCAACTGGTCTTCGTGGCGGCAACCGCGTCCATCGTGTCCGGTGCCGTGGCCGAACGTATCAAACTGTGGCCCTTCCTGATCTTCGTCGTCGTACTGACCGGTATCATGTATCCGATTTCGGGTTCGTGGAAATGGGGCGGCGGCTGGCTGGACGCCATGGGCTTTTCCGACTTCGCCGGCTCGACCGTTGTACACTCGGTCGGTGGCTGGGCTGCTCTGGCAGGTGTCATCATCCTTGGCCCGCGTATCGGCAAGTACACCAAAGAGGGCAAAGTACACCCGATGCCCGGTTCGAACCTGGCACTGGCAACTCTGGGTACGTTCATCCTGTGGCTGGGTTGGTTCGGCTTCAACGGTGGCTCGCAACTGGCGATGGGCACCGTGGGTGATGTATCGGACGTTTCGCGCATCTTTGCCAACACCAACATGGCCGCAGCTTCGGGTGCCATCGCAGCCCTGATCCTGACCCAACTTCTGTACAAGAAGCCTGACCTTACCATGGTCCTGAACGGCGCGCTGGCCGGTCTGGTTTCGATCACTGCCGAACCTCTGGCCCCAACCCTGTTCGGTGCGCTGTGGATCGGTGCTGTGGGCGGTATCATCGTGGTCTTCGCGGTTCCGATGCTGGACAAGTTCAAGATCGACGACGTTGTTGGTGCGATCCCGGTTCACCTGTTCGCAGGCATCTGGGGCACCATCGCCGTGATCTTCTACGGCGAAGCAAACCTGATCACACAGCTGACCGGCATCATCGCATACGGTGTCTTCACCTTTATCGGCGCTCTTGTTCTGTGGATCATCCTGAAAGCCACCCTTGGCATCCGTGTCAGCGAAGAGGACGAAATCAACGGCCTCGACATGGCAGAACTGGGTATGGAAGCCTACCCCGAGTTCTCCAAGGGCTAAGACCTGAAATAACCACTCGAAGGCCGGGCGTTCGCGCCCGGCTTTTTCTATTCGGCGGGGTCTTTTGGACAGGGTCAACAAAAAAGCCGCGCTGTGCTGCGCGGCTTTTGTCATTCGCAGATGGCTGGCTCAGACGCCGACGTCAATAATCGCCTTGGCCAGGATCGGCACGGTGGTTGCGTTCAAACCTGCGATGTTCAGGCGGCTGTCGCCGACCATATAGATGCCGTGATCTGCGCGCAGCTTCTCGACCAGTTCCGGTGCCGCACCTAGACGCGAGAACATGCCGCGGTGTTGGGCGATGAAGCTGAAACGGTCAGATCCGCTCAGGCGCTGCAACTCGTCCGACAGCTGCTGGCGCAGGCCCAGCATCGACAGGCGGACCTCTTCCAACTCGGCCGCCCAGTCGGCGCGCAGGGTGTCGTTGGTCAGGATCGTGGTGACAACCCGTGCGCCATGGTCCGGCGGGAACGAATAGTTCTGGCGGTTCAGAAACGCCAGCGTCGCCTGATTCAGAACCGTTTGCGCCGCATCATCGCTGATCGCCATCAGCAGGCCGGTACGCTCGCGGTATACGCCGAAGTTCTTCGAGCACGACGCTGCGATCAGGCAGCGTTTGACCGACGAGGCCACCAGACGGGTCGCCTGCGCGTCTTCTTCCAGACCGTCACCAAAGCCCTGATAGGCAATGTCGATCATTGCAACGAGGCCCAGCTCGTTGATGATGTTCACGACCTCTTGCCACTGCACCAAGTTCAGGTTGGCGCCGGTGGGGTTGTGGCAGCAGCCGTGCAGCAGCACCACGTCGCCCGCTTTGGCGGTTTTCAGGTCCGCGACCATGCCGTCGAAATCGACGCCTCGGGTCTCGCCGTCGAAGTAACGGTACTGAACCGTCTCTATCCCCAGATAGTTCAGGATAGACAGGTGGTTCGGCCATGTGGGGTTCGACACGAAGACGCGTGCCGACGGGTTGGCCATGCGAATCATCTCGAACGCTTGCCGACACGCGCCGGTGCCGCCGGGGGTCGCCACGGCGGCAATGTTCGCGCGAGGCACCGCGTCGCCAAGAATCAGGCCGATCATTGCATCGGCATAGGCAGGGTCACCAGCCAGACCGGTATAGGCCTTGGTTTCCTGCTCTTCGAGAATGCGTTTTTCGGCGGCCTTAACCGCGCGCATCACGGGCGTCACGCCCTCGGCGTTCTTGTAGACGCCAACACCCAGGTCGATTTTCTGATCACGCGGGTCTTCGCGGTACGCCTGCATCAGCGCTAGGATCTTGTCGGCGGGCTGCGGTTTGAGGTTTTCGAACATCAGTTCTCTCCGGTTGCGACGGGCAGGGTCGGGAAAGCACCCCATTCAGCCCAGGAGCCGTCATAAAGCGAATGATCTTTCTTGCCCAAGCGTTCCAACGCTAGGCTAAGGATCGCAGCGGTCACGCCCGACCCACAAGAGGTGATGGCGGGCTTCGACAGGTCCACGCCTGCGGTCTCGAACACGGCACGGCATTCGTCAGGCGATTTCATCGTGCCGTTTTTGTTCAGCAGAGTGCCAAAGGGCACGTTGCGCGAACCCGGAATATGGCCCGAGCGCAATCCTTCGCGCGGTTCCGCCTCGGCCCCGGCAAACCGGGCTGCCGATCGGGCGTCGATGATCTCGTGATCGGCCAGCTTGGCAGCAGACGACACCTGCGTCACGTCGCGCACCAGATGGTTCTGTACGCGCACCGTCATGTGACGGTCGCGGATAACGGGCGGCAGATCCTCGATCTCGCGGCCCTCGGCCTGCCATTTGGGGAAACCGCCATCCAGAACGGCCACGTATTCCTGCCCCATCAGCCGGAACAGCCACCAGACCCGCGCGGCCGACATCAGACCGGCACCGTCATAGACCACGACCTGATGGCCATCGCCCACACCCATCGCCCGCAGGCGCGACATGAACTTTTCGACCGGAGGCGCCATATGCGGCAGATCAGACCGCCGGTCGGAAATCTCATCAATGTCGAAGAACCGCGCACCGGGAATATGCGCTTCGTCGTATTCCGCCTTGGCGTCGCGTCCCTGCTGCGGCAAATACCACGAACCGTCCAGAATCCGCAGATCCGGGTCCTTGATATGGGCGGCAAGCCATTCGGTTGAAACGAGGGTTTTCGGATCGTCCTGCATCAAAGCCTCCCCTAAGCGAGCTTGTTTTGTCCCTATACGCGCTCGCATTGGGGTTCAAGGCTGGAAGGGGCGTTGTCCGCCTAGTGCACGCGTCTGAGGCGGAAAAACTGAACGATCCCGATCATGCTGATCAGAATCCAGAAGGATTCAATCAACATCGACGCCAGATTGAAGTTCTGAAGCAGCGAATAGACGATCAGGATCGACCCCGCCAAATTCAGCACCGGAAACGCCAGATCGTCCGAATTCATCATCCGCATCTGAGTGGCGAAATACGCAGCCACAACAACCAGCGCACCGAACGAGCCGACAGCATCCGCCAGCGTCAGAGTTTCAAGAAAAGCGGCCATATCGTCCCTCGGGCTTTTTGGATTCGTGTTCAGCCGATCGCTGCCAACGCATCAAGCTGCGCGTAATGGTGCATGTTCAGAAACGCCGCACCCTGATCACCGGCACGGTAGCCATGCGGCAAGTCCGCCGCAAACCGCAACCCCTGCCCGGCTTGCAGCGGCACCCACTCCCCATCGCGCAGAATCTCGAGCGAACCGTTCAGGACGAAGACCTCTTCGGTTACGCCAGTGGCATGGGCGGCGGATTCGTGGCTCTGGTTCGGTGCAAGATCGACGTGGAAGGTCTCGGCCCGCAGGGCGGGGTCAAAGGGAAAGACTATCTTGACCTCAATGCTGCCGGGGAAGGTTACGGTGCGGAACACATCCGGCGTAGCCGTATCGCGCAGCGCCGTTGGGCCAATCAATGCGCTGAGCGGCAGCTGGAATCCTTTCGCAATCTTCCACAGTGTCGCGATGGTCGGACTGGATTCGCCACGCTCAATCTGGCCCAGCATGGCTTTGCTGACGCCGGTCATCTCGGCCACCTTCGACAGGCTCAGCCCCGAGGCCGCCCGTACATCCCGTAGTTTCAGCGTTATATCGTCCGGTGCCATATCAATCGTCTTTCGAATCCCCTTGTGCGTTATAGCGCACATGTGGTACGTGCGCTATAACGTACGCACCCCGCATATCGCAACCGGGGCAAAAGGGAAACAGCATCATGCCAATGTACCGATCCAGAACCTCCACCCATGGCCGCAACATGGCCGGTGCCCGCGGCCTGTGGCGCGCTACAGGCATGACCGAGAGCGATTTCGGCAAGCCGATCATCGCCATTGTCAACTCGTTCACTCAGTTTGTCCCCGGTCACGTCCACCTGAAAGATCTGGGCCAGATGGTTGCGCGCGAGGTTGAGGCTGCTGGCGGTGTGGCCAAGGAATTCAACACCATCGCTGTGGATGACGGCATCGCCATGGGCCACGACGGGATGCTGTATTCACTGCCCTCGCGTGAGGTGATCGCGGATTCGGTGGAATACATGGTCAACGCGCATTGCGCTGATGCGATGGTGTGTATCTCGAACTGCGACAAGATCACTCCGGGCATGTTGATGGCCGCCATGCGCCTGAATATCCCGGCGATCTTTGTCTCGGGCGGTCCGATGGAGGCCGGCAAGATCGACATCGAAGATCTGGACGTCAAGAAAATCGACCTCGTCGACGCGATGGTCGCTGCCGCCGACGATCATTACACCGATGAACAGGTGAAACATATCGAAGAGAACGCCTGCCCCACCTGTGGTTCGTGTTCTGGCATGTTCACCGCCAACTCGATGAACTGTCTGGCCGAGGCGCTGGGTCTGGCGCTGCCGGGCAACGGTTCAACTCTGGCGACACACGCAGACCGCAAAGATCTGTTCCTTGAGGCCGGTCGCCGCATCGTCGAGATCACCAAACGCCACTATGATCTGAACGAAAAGGGCTTCCTGCCGCGTGAGATCGCCACGTTCGAGGCGTTTGAAAACGCCATGAGCCTGGACATCGCCATGGGTGGGTCAACCAATACCGTCCTGCACCTACTGGCCATCG
This sequence comes from Ruegeria sp. CH8, assembly GCF_056536985.1. NCBI lineage: Bacteria > Pseudomonadati > Pseudomonadota > Alphaproteobacteria > Rhodobacterales > Roseobacteraceae > Ruegeria > Ruegeria sp. CH8. The sequence continues at coordinate 117,235 of NZ_JBQFQR010000015.1, forward strand.
CGCATGAGGGCGAGGTTCATTTCACCATGTCCGACATGGACCGCCTCAGCCGTAAAGTACCGTGTCTGTGCAAGGTCGCGCCGAACACCGAGAACGTGCACATGGAGGACGTCCACCGCGCCGGTGGTATTTTCTCGATCCTTGGTGAACTTGGCCGCGCTGGTTTGCTGCACGAAGATTGCAGCACGGTTCACTCCGGCACCATGGGCGAGGCTATTGCCAACTGGGACATCAAGATCGCCAACAACCCGAAGGCGCAGGAACTGTTCAAAGCAGCTCCGGGTGGCGTTCGCACGACGCAAGCCTTCAGCCAGTCGAACCGCTATAAGGAACTGGACACCGACCGGGAAGGCGGCGTGATCCGCAGCAAGGAACACGCCTTCAGTCAGGATGGCGGTCTGGCGGTTCTGTTCGGCAACATCGCGCGTGACGGCTGTATCGTGAAAACCGCGGGCGTCGATCCGGCCAGCCTGACCTTCACCGGCACCGCTTATGTCTGCGAAAGCCAGGATCAGGCGGTCAATGACATCCTGACCGGCAAAGTAGAGGCCGGCGATGTGGTGGTTATCCGCTATGAAGGCCCGCGCGGCGGACCTGGAATGCAGGAAATGCTCTACCCGACCTCGTATCTGAAATCCAAAGGTCTGGGCAAAGCCTGTGCCCTGCTGACCGATGGTCGTTTCTCGGGCGGCACCTCGGGCCTGTCAATCGGCCACGTCTCGCCCGAGGCCGCCGAAGGTGGTGAGATCGGACTGGTGCGCCAGGGCGACAAGATCGAGATCGACATTCCGAACCGTTCCATCCATCTGGCCGTGTCCGACGAAGAACTGGCAGCGCGCCGGGAAGAACAGGATGAAAAGGGCTGGGAACCCGCCGAACCGCGCAAGCGCAAGGTATCCACGGCGCTCAAGGCCTATGCCAAGCTGACCACCAGCGCCGCCAAAGGCGCTGTGCGTCAGGTCTAAGCGACAAGAACCGGTTCCAGATCGGGACCGGTTCTTTCCAGCCTCGAAAGGCTCCCGCGCCCGAAGCGCACCATCGGCTATGCCGATGCCACGTTCGGCTTTGGGCCCGGCGCCGCGCTTTGCGCGGCGCCGGGCCCAACCAGAGGCGATGTCTCGTCAGAGACATTGACGATGGGCGGGAGCGCTCTGAGGCAGTGTCAGTCGCCGAGTTTGGCGTGGACCTCATCCAGATCAATTTCGCCAATCGGCATCTTGTTCGCAGGGTTTTCGAAATCGTATTTGAACAGCTCAAAATCCTGTTTGTAGATTTCATAAACCAGATGCATCGACAGATCGTCGAAGTAGTCCTCGACCGGATGGGCGCGCTTGGGACCGTGGCCCTCGGATTCGTTGAAACGGGGGATATCTGACAAGTTTATCGCGTGCGGCGTGTCGAGATTGTCCAGAACACCCTGCATCCCGTCGTTGAACTTCTCGGTCCAGAAAATCCGGTCGTACCGCCCTCCGTTTACAATGAAGGTCGAGACATGGCCTGACATCGCCGACCAGTGAATGTCGGGATCCATCGGCCTGCGCCAGCGGATCGTATCCCGTGCGAATAATAGAAAGCGGCGGAAACTGGCAATCTGGTCGAACTCACCTTTGCCGTCATCGCCACCCACTTCGATTCCGTAATTGTAGATCAACGTCGGGACCAGATTGCCCCGATAGCGTTTTCCGTTCCGCTGAATGCCGCAGATCTTGTCGAAGAACGAACTTAGAATCCGCGTGTAGGGATTGCGTACGCAGGTAAAGGAATAGGACCCATGATTGCGAATATTGCCCGTGATGCGGTCCTGGCTATGATCGAACGCCCATTTGTGCATCCCGTCTTTTGCGTCGTGGATATCGCCGTCAAAGAACCGCCCATGGTCCGAGAAATACATGATCTGCCCGATGGTCGAGCAGGCACATTTCGGCACGACACGGTACACCATACTTTCGCTTTCGGTCATCCAAGTACCGGGAAAACCCATCTGCTGCGCCTCCTTAACTGGTCAGAACTCACTAAACACGCCTGCTTTTGTAGCCAAAGAACCAAAAATATTCTGTTTATTCAATCGCTCATCCTCAGTATCACGGGTGGATACCAGCCGAAACAGGTCAAGCAGAGCGAAAATGGCAAAGATTGCCTACATACTTTTGTGCCACAAAGACCCCGAGGCGATCATTGCCCAGGCAGGGCAACTGACCGCCGCAGGGGATTGCATGGCCATTCACTTTGATGCGCGCGCCAATGCGGCGGCCTATGATCGCATTCGCTCGGCTCTGAAGGACAACCCGAATGTCACCTTCGCCGCCAAGCGCATCAAATGCGGCTGGGGCGAGTGGTCATTGGTTCAGGCAACGCTGAACGCGCTGCAGGCCGCCGTCGATGCCTTTCCCCGCGCCACGCATTTCTACATGCTGTCGGGCGATTGCATGGCGATCAAAACGGCCGAATACGCCCATTGGTTCCTGGACGAAAACGACAAGGATTTTATCGAAAGCCACGATTTCTTTGCCAGTAACTGGATCAAGACCGGCATGAAGGACGACCGGCTGATCTATCGCCATTTCTTCAATGAACGCACCCAAAGCAAACGGTTCTACACCTCATACGATCTGCAAAAACGCTTTGGCCTGACCCGCGAGATACCGGTTGATATTCAGGTCATGATCGGCAGCCAGTGGTGGTGCCTGCGCCGCCGTACGGTCGAGATGATCCTCGATTTCCTGCAACAGCGCCCGGATGTGAAACGCTTTTTCTCGACCACTTGGATTCCGGATGAAACTTTCTTTCAAACCCTGGTCCGCCACCTGATCCCCAAGGAAGAGATCGAAAACCGCACCCCCACCTTTCTGATGTTCTCGGATTACGGAATGCCGGTAACCTTCTACAACGACCATTACGACATGCTGCTGGGGCAGGATTACCTGTTCGCCCGCAAGATCAGCCCCGAAGCGCATGAACTGAAAGAACGGCTGGGCGCGCTTTACGCAAGCGAAGGGGTTGAGTTCAAAATCTCGGATGAGGGCCGCAACCTTTACGGTTTCCTGACCGGGCGCGGACGGGTTGGCCGCCGGTTCGGGCAGCGGTTCTGGGAGGCTGGGAATACGCTGGGCCCTGAGCGTGAGGTTTTTCTGATCGCCTGCAAGAAATGGCATGTGGCCAAGCGGTTGGTCGATCAGATCACCTCCGAGACGGATATTCCCTGCGTCGAATACCTGTTCAACGAAGAAAACACCCCCTTGCCCGATCTCGGCGGGATCGAGACAACGCTACAGAAACGTTCGCGCCACCGGCGCGCGGTGGTGCGGATGTTGTTTGACCATTTCGGCACCGACAAGCTGGTGATCTGCGTCGATCCGGCCAATCTGGACATCATTCAGGATTTCTGCGCCGATCAGGCCAAGACCCATGTTCTTGAGATCGAGTGTGAGTATTCCGACGACTACCTGATCGGTCACGCCCGCCGGGTAGGTCTGGCCGGAGAAAACAGCCCCACCGAAACCGTTGCGGGGCTGGTGCCGACGCTGCGCAACTCGATGTCCTACGAATCCGAGCTGATCCGGGGGGCTGGGTTTGACGGCTATTTGCGGATTCGGGAAACCAACCCGAGGGCCGAAAATGAGGCCGCCGTGGCCGAGTTTCTGGGTGTCTCGCAGGACAAGGCACAAGCCGTGATGCGGCTGGACTACCTGTTTGCTGACTGACCCGGCGACGGTACTGCCGCCGGGCCCTTTGATCAGATGTCGAACTTGACGCCTTGCGCCAGCGGCAACTCGGCCGAGTAGTTCACGGTGTTGGTCTGGCGCCGCATATAGGCTTTCCACGCGTCCGATCCGCTTTCGCGCCCGCCACCGGTTTCCTTCTCGCCCCCAAAGGCACCGCCGATCTCGGCCCCCGAAGGCCCGATATTAACGTTGGCAATGCCACAATCGGACCCGGCTGCGGTCAGGAATTGCTCGGCCTCGCGCATATTCAGGGTGAACACGCAAGACGACAGGCCCTGCGGCACGTCATTCTGAATCTCGATGGCTTGGTCGAAATCACTGTATTCCATGACGTAGAGGATCGGAGCAAAGGTCTCGGTCTTCACTGTTGCGGTCTGGCCGGGCATCTCGACGATGGCAGGCTGCATGTAGACGCCGGCGGGCACGCCTTCGGTTACCCGGTTGCCGCCGAATACGGTACCACCCTCAGCTTCAGCCGCTTTCAGGGCCGCTGTCATAGCCGCACCCGAGGCTTCATCCACCAGCGGGCCGATCAGCGTGCCCTCGATCAGCGGATTGCCGATGGGCAGACCGGCATAAGCCTTTTTCAAACGACTCACCAATTCCGCGCGGATCGATTTATGCACGATCAGACGGCGCAGCGTGGTGCAGCGTTGGCCTGCGGTGCCGACGGCCGAGAATACAATCGCCCGCACCGCCATTTCCAGATCGGCTGAGGGACCAACGATCATCGCGTTGTTGCCGCCCAGCTCCAGAATACATTTGCCGAAGCGCTGCGCCACGATGGGCGCAACCGCGCGTCCCATGCGGGTGGACCCTGTGGCCGAAATCACAGGCACGTCTTCACTGGCCACCAGCGCCTCGCCCAGCGCGGCGCCGCCTATCAGGGTCTGCAGCAGGTGGTCAGGCGCATCGCCAAACCGGGCCAGCGCGCGTTCGAAAATCTTCTGGCAGGCCAACGCGGTCAGCGGGGTTTTCTCGGACGGTTTCCAGATCACCGTATCGCCACAGACCAACGCAATCGCCGCATTCCACGACCAGACCGCAACGGGGAAGTTGAAGGCCGAGATCACGCCGACCGGACCCGCCGGGTGCCAGGTCTCCATCATCCGGTGGCCGGGGCGTTCGGATGCAATAGTCAGACCGTATAGCTGCCGCGACAGACCCACGGCAAAGTCGCAGATGTCGATCATCTCCTGCACTTCACCCAATCCTTCCGAGGTGATCTTGCCCGCCTCCCAACTGACCAAAGCGCCCAGATCATCCTTGGCGGCGCGCAGTTCCTCGCCCAGCAGACGGATCAGTTCGCCCCGACGCGGGGCCGGTACAGTGCGCCATGCTTTAAAAGCCGCTTTCGAGCGGGCAAAGACAGCATCCATTTCGGCGTCGGGCGTCTCATGCACTTCAGCCAGCAGGCTGCTGTCGATGGGAGACCGCACGGCCAGCGTACCGCCGGTCAGCTCCGCCTCGGTCAGGTCCAGATTTGCGAGAGTGGTTTGGGCTGTCATTACGATGTCTTTCATATCTCAGGCCGCCTTATTCTGTTGGGTGACGTCACCGGCGCGATAGAGCCGGCCAAATTCGGTGTTGAGGAAATCGGATAGGTTCACCTGCTCCTGCCGGACAAACCCTGTGCTGGGCAGAGCTCCCGTGCGCATCAGATCGACCACGCCAAGAACGCCTGCGGCGGTGGTCACCTGTATGGCGCTCCAGACCTGCCCGTTGATGGTGCGGGCAAAGCTTTTGTTGATCAGGGATTTCTCGCGCAGAGCCCCGTCGATCATGCCCTTGGCGGTGCAATAGACCAGAACCACATCCTGATCGGTGCGCGGCAGGGCAGTTTCAAAGATGTCTTTCAGCAGATCGCGACGGTGTTCCAGCCCCAGATCCTTGAGCAGCAGCTTCAGTATATCGCAATGGCCAGGATAGCGGATTGAGCGGTACGACACTGCCCTCGCCTTGCCTTCCAGCGTTTCCGGCAAGGTGCCCAGCCCTCCGGACGTGTTGAAACACTCATACTCCACCCCGTCATGGCCCAGCACCTCGTAGTCTTCCAGAGGTGCGGTTTTCACCCGCTCGCCGTTCACGATGGCATCGCAGGGGTTGCAATATTCGTTGATCAGCCCGTCGGTGGACCATGTCAGATTGTATTTCAGCGCGTTGGTCGGATAGAGCGGCAAGGCCCCCACCCGCATATGCAAGCTGTCGAGATCGTCAAACTCGGACGCTAGTGCAGCCCCGGCAATGCCGACAAAGCCCGGCGCCAGACCGCATTGCGGCATGAAGGCGGTTTTGCTGTCCTCGGCCAGTTCACGCACCGCATTGGTGGCGGCGACGTCTTCGGTGAGGTCGAAGTAATGCGCGCCTGCTGTCTTGGCGGCTTTGGCAATTTTCGGCGTCAGAAAGAACGGAGCCGCCGAGATCACGGCATCGAACCCGGCCAGCCCCTGCGCCAGTTGCGCCTCATCCCCCACATCAATCTGCCGGGTGGCAATCCCCTGCTTGTTCAGCACCGACAGAGCGGCCAGATCGCGATCCGCCACGGTGACCGAGTAACTGGGGGATGCTTGCAGCAGGCTGGCGATCATCTGACCGATCTTGCCTGCCCCTATGACACAAATAGTCCAGCTCAAAACGCGCCTCCTCTTTCGTTTATTGAAAGTATGAAGCGCGGGCTGTTCGATCCGCAGGGGGTATCTTGACGAAAACGCCGAAAGTTACGTCATTTTGACGATATTTTCGTCAAAATGCATTAAGCGATCTGCGCCATGCGCGAAGCGACCGCCTCGGCCGGCGGGGCGGCGCTGGCGACATTCATCTCGACCAAGGCCTGTTTCGCAGCGGCGACCACGGCGCGCATCACGTCCGCGTCCATGCGACCGATGCAACCGACCCGGAAGCTTTCGACCACGGTCAGTTTGCCGGGATAGATGATAAAGCCTTGATCTTTCATCAGATCGTAGAACCGCAAAAAGTCAAAATTGGGATCCGTCGGGCAGAAGAAGGTGACGATGATTGGCGACAGCCATTCATCCGACAGCAGGGTCTCAAACCCCAGATCACGCATCCCCGACACCATGACATCGCGGTTGCGCTTATAGCGGGCACCGCGCCCCGCTACGCCACCTTCGGCGGCATGTTCGGTCAGCGCCTGCAGGAAGGCCGCAACCACATGGGTCGGTGGGGTAAAGCGCCACTGGCCGGTTTTCTCCATCGCGTCCCACTGTGCGTACAGGTCCAGGCTGAGCGAGGGGCAATTGCCTTTCGCCTCGGCCAGCGCCGACTTGCGGGCCAGAACAAAGCCAAAGCCCGGCACGCCTTCAATGCATTTGTTGGCCGAAGAGACCAGCGCCTCGAACGTGTATTCACTTGGTTGCAGCGGGATCGCTCCAAAGGCCGACATGCTATCGATCAGCAGCTTGCGTCCCGCCGCCGCCGTGGCCTGAGAAATCTCATGCAGCGGGTTCAGGATGCCCGAGCTTGTTTCGCAATGGATCGCAACCACATGGGTGATCGCCGGATCATCGGCCAGTATCTGCGCCACCTCGGCCCCGCGGGGCGGCAGGTAGTCACCCTTGTCCAGCACCACATGCGCGCGTCCGGTATAGGCCAGCGTCTGCGCCGCGCGTTTGCCATAGGCGCCATTGGCCAGCACCAGTGCCTTGCCGTCGGGTGGGATCATCGAGTTCAGCATCGCCTCGACCGCGAAAGTACCCGACCCTTGCATGGGCACGCAGTCATAGTCTTCTTTACCGGCGCCCAGCAGATCCAGAAGCCGCGAACGCAACTCGGTCGTCATTGCGCGAAAATCGCCATCCCAGCTGCCCCAGTCGCGCAGCATCGCCTGTTTCACGGAATACGAAGTCGTCAGCGGCCCCGGCGTCAGCAGGTAGGGCTCTCCGAGTTCGGGGCGGGGAAAGGAAGACATGATAAGCGGCCTTGTTCACGGAATTGGCATAAGCAACAGCTATTTGCATGAGTCCGTTTTTTCCAGACACTATAGCTTTTCCCTATGATGGGGGCGCTGTCAGAAATCTGACACCAAAGCTTCGAAAAACGTTGAGGTTTGGCCTTTGTTAATTCGTGCAGTCAAATCAAGAACATCCGTGATTTTTGTATCTAAACACGATACGGTATGACCAATTGGGCTATTTTGTTCGCGCAAATGCCAGCGATCTGACGGCCCGGCCAGCGCAGAATGCCCCGTCGGGTAGGTCAAGAAATTTCGTGTGACCGCTGCAGCCAGACTCAGGCACCAAATACCGCGTTGGTTCTTTGATGTGTTTCACGGCAAAGTTCAGGGGGGAACAGACGTGCCTAAGGACCCAATTGAAAACACCATTTCCGTCACACCAACCGAAACCGAATGGACCTTGATACAGGAAATCCTGCCAGCGGATGATCCATCAGTCATCAGACCACATTTTGAGTGCTTTGAAGTGACGGAAGAAACCGTTCTGCCCCCGCAGGGTATGTATGTGGTGCTTGGGGGTGAGGTGCAGCTGCGGCAGGACGGTACGGTGCTGGCCACTGCGGACACAGGCGATTACTTCTACGAAGAACATCTTGAGATTTTTGACATCCCGGTAAGCTTGGAGGCGCTGGCCACGCCCGGTACCAAACTGGCCTATCTTTCCAGCAATAACTGGTTCGAAATACCGACCAAGATCCGCGAGGCCTGCTACGACACGCTGTTCGGCGATCTGGTCAGCGTGCACCTTCAGAATTTCCAGCAGCCCATCAACTGCTGCAGCGTAACTGCGGCGGCGCTCAGCATGTCGGCGCTTGGGTTCAGCTGCGAGGTGAACGACATTTTCCGCGAATGTGGTCTGCCAACGTCGTTCGTGGTGAATGACGGCATCTCGCTGGGTGAACTCTATGACGTTGCCTGTACCTTCATTCAAACGCAGGGGCTGCGTGAAAAAGTGCAGGTTCAGGCCTATTTCATGGATGAGGCGACAACTTCGGTCGAGTTGCTGCTGGAAGCGATCGACGAGTCCAACCGCCTGGGCGGGGACAACGACATTCTGGTGGCCAATTTTCAGGTTGGCGTCGCCCATGGCAAGGAAAACATGCCGGGCGGACATTTTGCCATCATTGCCAAATGCAACCCCAGCACCGGGCTGGTGCATATGATGGATGTGCACCCCGAGAAATACGGCAAGCTGTGGGTCACCACTGTGGATCGCATCTGGGCCGGGATGTCGGATCGTGACGGAACCTCGATGCGGTCACGGGGCATCCTGCGATTTTCGGCACGTGAGGCGGTCAAGACCAACCTGCAAACGTTGCAGCAGGACTGCAATTATGTCGACAGCACTCGGTATCTGGCCAAAGACCCCAAGAAACGGCGCAACCTGTTCCGGCGGGCAAGTCCGAACATGAACTCACTTGGGGTGCTGGCCGAAAGCCTTGCAATTCTGGGCGATGCGCAAGTCGATGAAGACAAGCTGCTGATCGCGACCCAAACCGATTTCACCGAAGCGGTCCGCCGGGTGTCGACCGCAAAAGAGATGCACGCGCTGGCACAGCGCTATCTCAGCCAATCCCCCGACGTACATCTGGGCAGTACCTTCCACAGCTACGCGAAGCGCAAGGGGGGAGGCGCCCAATCCCCCCAGGACTGGTTCCGCGATCAACTTCACAGCTTGAACGTGAAGCAGGATCGCCATTTGATGATCAATATCGACTTCAACCGCGTTCTGGGATTCGAAGTCATCCGTCCGCCCGAGAACGTGTATCGCGAGACCGCACTGCTGGAAGAGTTCTGGTGCCTTTGCATCGCTTATGAGGAGCAAACTGATATTGTGACCGTGGTGGATATGAGCCCGGCCACCTCGCAGGTCTGGCAGGCGCCGCGCGGTCACATTTTCCGTGGTCTGCGTGACGTCCAAAGCCCGGCAATGCTGGTGATCGAAGAACAGGAGCCGCCCGAAGATCCGACCGACGTCGCCCGCATTGTTCTGAAAAACGAGATCGTGCTGTTCTATGCGGACGAAGACCCGTGGTCTTATATGCTGCGCAGTATGCTGGGCAACATCGGCATCACCACAGCGCGTTTGATCGATATCGAAGGCCACGGGGCGAATGTGATGAAGATGCGGCGGCAGCTGACGGTGATGACCGGCAAAGAAAAGCCGCCTTACCTGTTTTTCCAGGGCGAATGCATGGGAAGACGGCAAGACATTGTCGACGCTGTGTTGGACGGCAGTTTTCAGATGCGCGTGAAAGAAGCTGGATTGCCGGTCTTGCTGCGCCATGAATCCCCCAGCCTAGACAAAAACATCTTCGGATATCCCAAAGGCGGCCTGACCGACGCCCCAAGTGAAAAGCGTAATGTGCTGCTCTGCGCGTGCGGGTCCTCGGCAGCAGACAAGGTGCCGGATCTGGTCAAGCGGATCACCGCTGCGGGCCACAACGTCAAGCTCATCCCCTCCGTCTCGGCCGAGAAGTTCTTTCGCGATATCGAAGTCGAAGAGGAAACCGGGAACATCAAAAAGACCCGGCCCAAGAAGATCGACGACTACATCTCGCATCACGACTATTATCGGGACGATGACGAGTGGAACTTTCGGTATACCGAATTCGGAATGCCCCTGCGCGCCTCACATCTGGCGCTGTGCGATTGGGCGGACTGCGTGATCGTCGCACCGGTGACCTGCAACACGATGGGCAAGATCGCCAACGGGATTGCTGACAACCTGCTGACCTCGGTCTTTGTGGCGTGGCAATATCGGAACAAGCCAGCAATCCTCTGCCCGGCCTGCAACACCAACATGTGGAACAATGTCACCACCCAGCGAAACGTGGAAAAGCTGCGCGATCTGGGCATCGATCTGGTTGGCCCGCGCAAGGGGCGGCTGTCGAACGGCATGATGGGAATCGGCATGATGGCGACCCCGGATCAGATCATAGAAGTGCTGGACGAAGCCTTCGAGGAACTGGCCGATCAGGAACACAATATTTGCAAATGGGCGCAGGAGGCCGCCGCCTCGGACAGTTTCACGCAATGGGAACGCGTGTTCCAGGCGATCGACAACGGCATGGCCGGGATCGATATCGTTGACGACAACAATGGCGACACGCTGCTGCATTACGCAGCAGGCGGCGAAGGTGAGATGAAAGAGAGCGGGGTAGACCAAGGCAAACCCGACCTTGAAGCGGCACAAGCCCTGATTGATCGCGGCATTAACGTCAACGCCTCGAATGACCACGGCTTTACCAGCCTGCATGTGGCGGTGATGAACAACTCGGTCGAGATGGTGGAAGTCCTGCTGGGGGCGGATGGGATCGACGCCAGTTCCTGCATCCACTTCCTGCAGAACCCCAACAACACCAAGGGCATCAAACTGGCCGAAGAGATCGTCGAGATGCTGGACGAATGGGCCAACACCCATACCCTGACCGAACTAAAGGAAGAGGACGAAAACGATCTGATTGAGGATCGGGAAAAGACCTATCTCTACTTCACCTACGGTTCGCTCAAGAAAGGGTTCCCGAACCACGATGCCCATACCGAGGTGCTGGATGATTTCGTGGGCGAGGCCATAACCCGGCAGCGGATGCCCCTGATCGTCCCGAACGAGCCGCATTGCGACAACCCGAACTGCGGCTTCCTGCACCGCATGGCCACGCTGGTCGACCAGAAAGGCCGCGGCAAAGCCGTGAAGGGCGAGGTCTATCGCGTCTCATCCAGCGGGATGAAGGAGCTGGACAAACTGGAAGGCTATCACGGCCCCGGTTCTCCCGAGAATGTCTATGTACGCAAACGGATCAATGTGCTGATCAACGGCGTGAAAAAACCTGCCTATACCTATGTGATTGCGCATCCCACCAAGTATCTGGATCAATGGGAACAGGGCACATCAGGGATTGTTGCGGAATACACGTTGGATATGGCCACGGGCACGCCCAAACCGGGCTACCAGCCTCCGGCCTAGTTCTGCCGCTCGATCACGGTCTCATCCTCGGGGTCGGCCTTGAGGCTGAGGTTATAGGCCGTGATCGCCACCGTGCACAGTAGGACGAAAGGCCAGAACGCGGCCTTTGGGAACAGGTTGTCCTTGTAGTGGATGAACCGCAGCGAGGGCACCGCCTCGGACGCGAACAGATAGGTGTTGATCGAGACCGCAAGCAGCAGGAAATACATCAGGAAAAAGAACGATTCCATGTAGATCACCGGCGATCCGGCAAAGCCTTCGCGCAATTGGACATGGGCCAATAGGATCACGAAAAACAGAACCGAGCACGTGCCTATCACGCTGGAGGTGCTAAAATCGTGCCGTTCCACCAGATTGGGGCGGCGGGTCACGGTCATCACTGCGCCGAACAGCAGCATCGTCACAACGATCAACGGGATCATGTGGACAATGAAGGCATTCCCAAAGTTCCGCTTGATGACAAAGTTGTAATGCAGTTCCGGAAGATTGGTCTGGAACTCGCTATCTCCGATGCCCAGCGTGGTATCCAGGTCGGACAGACGATAGTCGAAATAGGTGTTCTCCCGTTCCCAGGTACCCATGACGATGCGAGGGTCGATGCCAAATATGTCCTCGGGTCCGGTGGCAGGGTAGGCTGAAAAGTCTGGTATTAGAGCCACATTCACGTCGAACTCACCGGGCCAGAACCGGACCCAGACGGTTTTATGGTCGAACGGATAGCTGGTGTAATCAAAGCTCTGCCGCAGGGTCTGTTCGAAATACCATCCGATCAATTCTGATCCGTCCTGTTCCATGCGATAGACCTCTTCGATCAGGCCATTTGCGGCATCGGTGGCTTCGGGCAGAATGAATCCGACCTCGCCTTCGGCGGGTTTGATCGCGTCATGAAGACCGTCTTCGTAGTGCTGCCAGATATAGCCGCTGACATGCACGTCGCTGGCACCGACAAAGTTGAAGGATTTGATGAAAATCCCGGTCTTCACCCGGTACTCCGGCGCATTTCCCAGCTTTTGCAGGTAACCATCGACCGAAGCCTGATCTGGCAGCTGCGTCGGGTCGCCTTCGAAGTGATTCAACGCGACCAGAAGCCTGAAGAGCAACACCGCCAGACCAAAGGTCAGGGCACCGGAAATCCACCAAACCTTCTTTTCGATGCTCATTCAGCTCCTCTCATGCGTGGTCCAGTTGCCGACCAGAGACTGCGTAACGCCCATATCGGCGAACCGTGTGTCCAGCGCGTCAAAGTCCTCATGCGCGGACATCGGAATGCCCCAGCCGCCGCACGCGGCCAGAACCTTTGCGTGATGAATCGACAGATCAACCATTGGCAGGGGTTCTTCAGCGGTGAATTTGGCCAGCGCATCCGCGTATTCCGTTGCCCTGTCCCATTCCTGCCGCGCCAACATGACGGCGCTGGCATCAGGATAGAAATGCAGATGGCTATGGCCCACGCAGCCTTCGGCAATGATCTGAGCGCCCAGTTTCAGATGTTGATCCTGCTTATTAGGGTCTGTTTCCGCCATGGCGAGCGCTGACAGTGCCTTTGGCCCGACGAAGTTGCGACCGTGTTCCAAGGCGATCTCAACGGCATGCTCGCCTGTCTCACGCGCCTGATCCAACCGCCCTGCATAGACCTGTGTACGGGCCAAATGCTCCAGCGCCTGTGCCTCAAGCCGTTTGGCGCCCACGCGATTGGCGATCTCGGCTGAGACTGTGAAGGTCTCAAGCGCCTGATCCAGTTCGCCCAGAAACGTATGCGCCACGCCCAGACAGGTCTGCGCCACGCATTCCGGGACAAAGGCAAAGTACTTCTGGGAAACCTCTATGGCTTCCTGAGCGTCCCGCTTACCCTGCGCAACATCGCCGGTATAACTGCGCGCTACGCTAAGGTTATGCAGGTTCGCCGCCAGATCCCGCACCAGCCCCTTTTCACGCGCCCGTTCAACTGCCTGAGTATAGAACCCGGCGGCGGTCTGCATCGTTGCGTTCATGAAATTAGCATCGCCAAACCCGCTAAGCGCGCCAACCTCCAACCGCGCCGATTCCAGCTTTCTGGCCAGTGTTAGAGCCTTTTCATTGCTTCGCAGCGCGTCCTCAACCCGACCCAGCGGGAAATAGACATTGCCACGCACGTAATTGATTTGAGCGATGTCCCGCTCGGACCCACACCGCTCTGCGGCGATCTCGGCAGTGTCGAGGCTTTGCAGTGCGTCCTTGTACAGGCTGGCCTGCCGTGCCGCCTGCGCCAACCCGATATGGGCCCGGCTAACCTGCTCATCGGTCTCGGCCAGATCTGCGGCCTCTTTGAATTCGCGCAGGGCGTCATCCGATAACCCCTGCAATCGGTGCGTCTCACCCCGCGCACAGTACAGATCAAACCGCACCCCTGACGGCGCGGGCAGTTCCAGCGCACGCTCGATCAGCGGGCTGGCATCGTCGAACTGAAAGGCCTGGATCAGGTTCTCGGCAGCATCCAGATAGGCTTGTGCTGCGTTGGTTGCGCCGGCCCGATCCAAATGCTGTGCCCGCAAGGTGGCGTCACGATCTTCGAACCATTTCGCGGCCTGACGATGTAGGCGCGCGCGTTCCGATTTCACGAGCGTCGCGTAAGACCCGTCGCGGATCAGTGCGTGGGCAAACATCAGATCAGTCCCAGCCTCGCGGATCAGGGCCGAGCGGATCAGCGTCGAAGTATCCAGATGCCCTTCACCCAGAACAAAGTTCAGCACCTCGGGCGAGAACCGCTGCCCCAGCACCGAAGCCGCCTGAATTGCCGCCCGACTGGACCGATCCAGTGCATCGAGCCGCGACTGCACAATCCCCTGAATGCTGCCGGGCACGGATTCGCGTTTCAGCACGTCGATATTGCGCAAGAGCTGTTCCAGAAACAGCGGATTGCCCCCCGCACGCTGCACACAGGCGTCCAGAAGCTCGGGGGCGATACCGGTGAATTCTTCGACCAGTTGCCGAGCCTGAGCTTCGCCCATTGGCGCCAGTTCCAGTTTCGAGATCAGCGCGCCGTCTGTGCTCATTTGCCATTCGCGATTGATTGGGTCGCCTTCGACGCGGCTGGTCATCAGCAAGACGCAGGGTAAATCTCGCGTGGTGGCGGCGATATGGGCGCAGGCCGTCAGGATATCCGGCGCGGCCCAGTGGATATCCTCGATCTGGATCAGCATCGGTGCTTCACGACTGCGTGCGGCGATCAACTCATCGATAACCTGCCGCCGACCCCGCAGGCGGGTGGCGTTGTCCATCACAGCATAAATCTCGGCCAGACCCGGGTCCTGCTCCAGTTCCAGCAGTGCGTTCAGATGGGCGGCGTTCGAGGGCGAAACCCAGCCCTTGGCCACCGCCTCCTGCGCCATCGCCGCGCCAGTGGTGGCGTCATCCGCAGCCTCAAGGCCCAGAATACTGCGGGCAACAGATTGAATGGCCGAGTGTCCCTCACGCGCACCAAAATCCATCACGACGCCGTTGTGGATCGAGTAATTCAGAGCATCGGCCATCTCGGCCACTTGTTCGGATAGGTGGGTCTTGCCAATCCCGGGTTCACCCAGAACGATATGAACCTCGCCCTTGCCATGCTGCTGGCAGCGGTCGAACGTGGCCGAGAACAGCGACATCTCGCGCTCGCGTCCGACAAAGCGGTGCCGGCGCGACCGGATGTTGCGCGCCAAACGGTCCAGACGCCACAGTTCGATGGGCGCGTTCAGCCCCTTGATATCCTTCCTGCCCATGGACTCACCGACAAAAAGCGGCCCTAACGCACGCTGAATGTCATGTGAGACAAAGGTCTCGCCCGGCACGGCCATATCTGTGATACGCGAGGCTAGGTTCACGCCATCGCCAGTCACCGTGTATTCCGTATGCGCCTGACTGCCGGTTGTGCTGGCGATCACCTGACCCGAGGCGATGCCGATATGGCAGGAAACCGGCGGGTTCAGGCTGGGCAGAACCGCGTGAATTTCCAGCGCTGCCCGCGCCGCTCGCTCGGTGTCATTGGTGTGAGAAATCGGCGCGCCGAACACGGCCATGACTGCGTCGCCGATATGCTTGTCGATCCGGCCGCCAAATTTCTCGACCACGTGATCGACCTTGGAAAAAAAAGCGTTCAGCAGCGCGTGCATGTCCTCAGCGTCCAGCTCGCTGGTCAGGCGAGTAAAGCCGCTAAGATCGGCAAACATCACAGTCACCTGCCGCTTGGCAGGCTCCAGCGGTGCTTCTGGTTCGTAGGGTTGAACGGCTTCAACCGTCTCAAGTTCAGATATCGCGCGCAGCAGCCTGCGGCGATCTCCGACGGCGGTCACTCCGATTTCGATCAGGTCTTCGCCCGTCAGATCGGGCAGAATTGCGAAATCAATCTTGTTATCCAAAAAGGCTTGCGCGTATTCGGAAAGTCCAAGCGCGCCCAGCCAGTCCCTCAGGTCCTGAGACATATCGCCCCTCTGAAGCCCCCATACTTCAGAGTCAGACCTAGCACATCAAACCCGCCTGAGTCTGCAATGCCTGGAGAAATTAATGTTTATGTACGCCCATATGCCCGAAATAGGGCGTCAGACTTCGGCACTGAGACCTTCGGTCGACAGATCGTCCAGCCTCGGCATCAGCCGCAGCAATTCGCTGGCATAGTCGGTCTGGGGGTTGGCGAACAGCGCGTTGGTCTCCTGCAATTCAACCACCCTGCCCTGCTTCATCACCGCAACCCGGTCGCACATCTGGCGCACCACGGGCAGGTCATGGCTGATGAACAGCAGGGTCAGGCCCAGGTGCTCTTGCAGGTCCTTCAGAATGTTCAAGATCTGCGCCTGAATGGACACATCCAACGCGCTGGTCGGTTCGTCACAGATCAGGAAACGCGGCTGCGTGGCCAGTGCGCGGGCAATCGAAATCCGCTGCCGCTGTCCACCCGAGAATTCATGCGGGTATTTCAGCCCGGCCTCATGGCCCAGTCCGACCTGATCCAGCAGTTCATCGACGCGGCGCTTGATGTCTGCCCCATCCATCAGCCGGTGATGGCGGATCGGTTCAGCCACGATATCGTCCACCCGCATCCGGGGATTGAGCGAGGAATACGGGTCCTGAAAGATCATCTGGATGTTCTTGCGATAAGCATCCAGCGCGGCCTTGTTGGTCAGATCGCTGACCACCTGGCCTTCGAACGTGATGCTGCCGCCGTCCACCGGGTAAAGTCCTGCGATCATTCGCGCGACGGTAGACTTGCCCGAGCCGGACTCGCCCACAACGCCGAACACCTCACCGGCGCGAATGTCAAAGCTGACATCATCCACGGCGGTGAAATAGGTGCGATCCCAAGGCAGCAAACCTTTGCGCTGCAGGAACTTCTTGGTCAGGTTGCGAATCTCGAACACCGGTTTGGTGGTGTCGTTGTCCACCTTCGGCCAGTGGCGGGCCATGTCCTCGATGGCAAACCGCGTCTCGCGCCCGCCATAGCTGATCTGCGGAAAGCGGTGCAGCTTCAACGTCGGGCGCGGAACGGCGGCGATCAGGGACTTGGTGTATTCGTGGCTGGGCTGGCCCATGACCTGAGACGTGGGGCCAGTTTCCACCACCTTACCCGCATACATCACCGTCACCTTGTCGGTGGTATCAGCGATCACGCCCATATCGTGGGTGATAAGGATGACGCCCACCTGCCGTTCGCGCGCCAACTCCTTGATCAGGTCCAGAATCTGCGCCTGCACCGAGACATCCAGCGCCGTGGTCGGCTCATCCGCGATGATCACGTCCGGTTCGGTACACAGCGCCAGCGCAATCACCACACGCTGCCGCATCCCGCCCGAGAATTGGTGCGGGTATTGGTCCAGCCTCGTGTCCGGATCGGGGATGCCGACGCGGTCGATCAGGTCACGCGCACGCTTACTGGCCTCGGCCTCGGATCCGCCCAGATGGGCCTGAATCGTCTCAACCAACTGCTCACGCACGGTGAACAGAGGGTTCAGCGAGGTCAGCGGGTCCTGAAAGATCATCGAGATCTTCTTGCCGCGCAGACCGCGCATCGCCTCGGCGTCCAGACCGCTGATCTGATCGCCGCTCAGCCGGATGGTGCCGCTGGCAATGCGGCCGGGGCGGTCCAGCAGCCCCATGATGGCGGAACCGATGGTGGATTTGCCGGCGCCGGATTCACCCACCAGCCCGTGGATTTCGCCGGGTTCCACCGACAGGTCCACGTGGTCCACAGCGGTGAAAAGTTTGCGGCGGGTCGGGAATTCGACCGTTAGGTCATTGATCGTCAGAAGGCTCATGAAATCACCGCAGCTTGGGGTTCAGCGCATCGCGCAGCCAGTCGCCCAGCAGGTTCACAGACAGGGCCAGCGCCAGAAGGGTGCAGGCCGGGAAGAACAGGATCCACCACTCGCCCGAGAACAGGAAGCCCTGCCCGATGCGGATCAGCGTGCCCAGCGAAGGTTGGGTCGGAGGCGCGCCAACGCCGAGGAAACTCAACGTCGCCTCAGCAATGATCGCCAGCGCCAAGGAAATGGTGGCGATCACCAGAACCGGGCTGAGCACGTTTGGCAGGATGTGACGGAACATGATCGGGATAGACCCGCGTCCGATCAGACGAGCGGCCTGAACGTATTCTTTGTTCTTTTCCACCAGCGCGGCACCGCGCACGACACGGGCGAACTGCACCCAGTCAGACAGGGCAATCGCGATGATCAGAACGTAAATCGCCATCGCATTTCGGTATTCCGGCGGCGTCACCCCCTTGGCGATGCCAAAGATCAGCATGGCGACCAGAATGGCCGGAAAGGTCAGCTGCACATCGGCAATCCGCATGATTAGGGTCTCAATCCAACCGCCATAATAGGCGGCCATGAGACCAAGGATCACCCCGATGATCATCGCCAGCAACACCGCTGAGGCCCCTACGAACAGCGAAATGCGCAAGCCATACAGGATGGTCGAGAACACGTCGCGGCCCTGATCGTCTGTGCCCAGCAGGAACGTCTCTTGTGTGAATGCATTTGGCGTGCCGGGCGGGGTAAAGCCGTTCATCAGGTTCAGCGTCGCCGGGTCGAACGGATTATAGGGTGCGATCAGCGGCGCAAAGATGGCGGCCAGCACAAGGATAACCACCACAAGCGATGCCACCATGGCCACCGGAGAATGCCGGAACGACCACGCGAAATCGCTGTCCCAGAACTTGGCGAAACGCGATTTGGGCGCGGATGGCGGGGTGTCGATAGTATCGGTCATGTGGCCCTCGCGTCGACACGCAGGCGCGGGTCAATGGCATAGTAGAGAAGATCGACAATCAGGTTGATCGTCACGAACATGACCGAAATCAGCATCAGATAAGCGGCCATGACGGGGATATCGACAAACTGGATCGCGTTGATGAACAGCAGACCGACGCCGGGCCACTGGAACACCGTCTCGGTGATGATGGCGAAGGCGATGATCGATCCCAGCTGCAGACCGGTGATCGTAATCACCGGCACCAGCGTGTTTTTCAGCGCGTGGCGGAAATTGATGACCCGGTCCGACAGCCCGCGCGCTCGGGCAAAGCGGACATAATCGGCGCGCATCACCTCCAACATCTCGGATCTCACCAAGCGCATGATCAACGTCATCTGATACAGGCCCAGCGTGATCGCCGGCAGGATCAGCGCCTTGAGCCCCGAGGCGGTCAGGAACCCGGTGGACCAATTGCCGATTTTCACCGTCTCACCCCGGCCGAAACTGGGCAGCCAACCAAGTTCGATGGAAAAGACATAGATCAGCAATATCCCGATCAGGAAGGTTGGTAACGACACCCCAAGCAGCGAGACGGTCATGATGACATTCGCAGCGATGCCTTGTCGTCGGATCGCCGTAAACACGCCCAGCGCGATGCCCATGGTGATGGCCAGAAAGCCCGAAACAAAGGCCAGTTCCAACGTGGCGGGCGCACGTTCGACCAGGATCGTCGAAACTGGACGCCCCTGTCGGTACGAGACGCCGAAATCGCCCTGCACCGCACCTTTCAGGAATTTGAAATACTGAACCGGAAAGGGCTGATCCAGACCCAACTCGGTGCGCAACCGGTCAATGTCGGCCTGTGTGCGTTCCTGCCCCAGTATATTGTCGATCGGATCACCGACAAAGCGAAACATGGAAAAGGCCACCAGACCCACGACCAGCAGCACGATCACGGATTGGAACATCCTTCGGACGATATATGCGAACATGCGTTTCCCTCGTTGATCGGTCTTCCTAGGACGCCTTTGGCAAGATGGTCAAGGTATCGCTAACAGGCAGACGCGACGTTCCATCAGCTCACCGTCACCCAGCGCAGCAGAAAGAAATTATCCGGGCGCTGGGTCAGTTCGACATTGCTGCGCGTACCCCAGACCAGAGGTTGCACATACATCGGGACATAGACCTGCTCGTCCTGAATGATCTGCGCCACCTCATCCAGCATGGCCTGCCGTTTGGTTTCATCCAGTTCGGATTGAACCATCGGCAACAGCTCATCCACGCGCGCGTTTGAAAAGCCGCCGAAGTTCCAGCTGCCCAGCTTCTTTTCCTCATTCGGTGTGGCCACAAGGAACCGCACCGGATGTTCGGCGTCAAAGGTGCCGGGGCTCCAGCCCAACAGGTACATGTCGTAGTTATCCTTGCGCAGCTCGGGCCAGTAGTTGCGGACCGGCATGGCATCCAATTCTGCGGTAAGCCCGATTTGAGCCAGCATAGAGACCACGGCTTGGCAAACAGCCTCATCATTCAGATAGCGGTCATTGGGGCATTTCAGACCGAAGGAAAAGCCATCCGCGTACCCTGCCTCGGCCAGCAGGGCCTTGGCGGCGTCGACATCAAAGGCCGGGCGGTCGGCGTTGGCGGCGGAGTAACCGCTCATGGCGGGGCTGACCAATTGCGAAGCCGCCTCGGCATTGCCGCGCATGATGGTGGCCAGAATGGCATCCACATTCACAGCCTGCGCCACGCCCTTGCGCACGCGCGGGTCACGGAACGGGTTCGGCTTGCCCGCGTCGTCGGTGTACTTCAGCGCCTCGGCCTGATGATCAAAGCCCAGCATGATCACGCGCGCTTCGATGCCCCGAATGACGTTCACGTCGCCGTTGCCTTGCAGGCGCGCCACATCCTGAATCGGCACCGGGTTGATCATGTCCACATCCCCCGACAAAAGCGCCGCAACGGCGGTGGCGGGGTTCTGGATCGGGTTGAACTCAGCGCTGGTGATGTTGTGTTCGGCTTCGTCCCACCAGCCGTTATGCGGCTCTAACACAGTCCGTAGGCCCGGCTCGCGCGCGGTGACCCTGAACGCGCCGGTGCCATTGGCGTTGAGCGTGGCATAGTTGCCGGTTTCCTTGTCGGGGACAGTGGCGTCATTGGCCTCGGTCCAGCCCTGATCCATGATCATCCAGTTGGCGATCGAAGACGGAAACAGCGGGTTCGGCGCGGTGGTCATGAAATCGACGGTGTAATCGTCGACCACGATCACCTCATTGATCGGCGCAAACCAGCTGCGGGTGTCCGCAGCCTCGCCTGAGGCACGCTGATAGCTGAACAACACGTCCTGCGCATCAAATGTACTGCCGTCATGAAAGGTCACACCCTCACGCAGCTTGAACCGCCAGCCCTCACCATCGCCTATGCTCTCCCAACTGACGGCCAGGGCGGGTTCGACGCTCATATCCTTGTCGCGGCGCACAAGCCCTTCGTAGACATTATTGAGAAACCCAAGAACCGGGGCCGAATTGACCGCGTGCGGATCCATCGTCTGCGGATCGGTGGTCGAGGCCCACGTGAACTCAGCGGCCTGCGTGCTGGTGGCGGCAAGCATGGCAAGACCGATGGCGCTGTGTCTGAGGATCATGGCGAAATCTCCCTGTATTTGCCGCAAAGGGGCGGTGTTGAAGGATAACGCAAAAGGCAGGGCGCGAGGATCACGCCCTGCCAAGCTACTGATCTGAAATCCTTAGTTCAGAGTGAAGTACTTGATCTTGGGCGAGTCTTCCGGCTCGACCACAGTACCGACGTTGGACTTCATGCCCCAGTTCAACACCTGATGGTGGATCGGGATGTACAGTTGTTCGTCCTGCACCACCTGCCAGATTTCAGCGATCTGCTTGTCACGCTCGGGCAAGTTGGTTTCCGACGCCAGACCCTGAATTTTGGCATCCAGTTCCGGGTTGGAATACCGCGTTCCGTTCCACGAGCCGTATTTCTCACCCTTGGTGTGGGCTAGGAAGTTGAAGATGTATTCCGAGTCGTAGGTCGGAACACCCCAGCCCAGCATGTAGAAATCGGTTTCCAGGTTGTTGATCAGCGGGAAGTGCTGCGCCTTGGGTTTTGCATCCAGGTTCACGGTGATCCCGATTTGCGCCAGCATCCCGACGGCGGCCTGACAAATCGCCTCATCATTGATGTAGCGGTCATTCGGGCAGTCGAGCTGAATGGTAAATCCGTCCGGGTATCCAGCCTCGGCCATCAGCGCCTTGGCGCCTTCGATATCAGTGGTTGAGGAGCTGTCCATGCCCTCATCCCAGCCATTCACGAAGGGCGGGGCGATCATGCCCGCCGGGGCCGACTGGCCGCGCATCACGACCTGTTTGATCGCATCGCGGTTGATCGCCTTTGACATAGCCTGACGGACACGGACATCGGACAAGGGGTTCTTGCCGTCCACATTGTCATTGGCCAGATCGGCATCACCCATATTCAGGCCAAAGAAGATGACCCGGTTCTGCGGCGCGGTGCGTACGTCCAGACCGTCGGCACCGGCAACACGCTCAAGGTCTTGCACGGGGACGTCCTGAATGAAATCAACCTCACCCGACAGCAGCGCAGCCACACGGGTCGCGGCGTTCTGGATCGGGGTATAGATGATCTCGGTCACGGCCAGCGGGAACTCATCCTTGCCCCAGTAATTTTCATTGAGGGCCAGAACGGTTTTCACATCCGGTTCGCGGCTAACCACCTTGTAGGGGCCGGTGCCGTTGGCGTTCTTGGCCGCAAACGTGTCTTCGCCGCCTTCATAGTCCTGCACCTTCACAGCGTTGTTCGCTTCGGCCCAGCCTTTGTCCATCATGAACATGTTGGTCAGGTTGTTAGGCATGATCGGGTTCGGACCATCGGTTTCGATCTCAACCGTGTATTTGTCTGGCGCGCGCACCTCTTTCACCGAGGCCAGCAGTTCCTTGTAGTCCGAATCCGGCGTCATCGCCCGGTTCAACGAGAATACGACGTCTTCGCTGTCGAACTCGGCGCCATCATGGAAGGTCACGCCTTCGCGCAGCTTGAACACCCAGATATTCGGATTTTCCTCGGATGGAGCCCATTCGGTGGCCAGCGAGGGCACAAGTGCGCCGGAATGGTCGCGCATCACCAGCGTTTCCATGATCTGGTGCGCCAGCGCCGAGGTCGGGCCTTCGTTCTGGGCATGTGGGTCCAGCGTCAGCGAGTCGCCCGCCCGCGCCCAGCGCAGGGTTTCGGCCGACGCGCCCGCCGCCATCAACGCAGTAGCGCTGGCAGCAATCATCAGGTTTCTTAGGATCATTGTAGTCTCCCCGGTTTTATTGTTAGCGCCGTCTTTGTGACGGCCAGCCGCTTTTTGCGGCCATGGTGCAACCGATCATCCAGATCATTTTGATGGTTGCAACAATAGATTGAACATAAGTGTGGCGACCCGATGGAAACCCGGAGCGCAGGACCTGAATCAGGCAAACGGCACCCGCGCCTCGTCCAGAGATTTTTGCCCTGTGGGCAGGGACAGGTCACAGGTAATCGGGTTTGATCGCGCGATCACCCGCCCCTTGCGCACCACGGCCAGCCGGTGCGCGCGCAGCCGGATCGCCTCGATCCGGTCGCTGGCCTGTAGCAGCAAAAAGTTCGCCGCACAGCCTTTGGCGACGCCGTACCCCTCTAATCCCATGATCCTGGCCGAGTTTTCAGTGACCGCATCGAAACACCACGCCATATCGGCGCGGCTGGACAGTTGCCCCACATGCAACCCCATGAAGGCCACGTCCAGCATGTCGGCCTTGCCCAGCGAATACCACGGATCCATCATGCAATCCGAGCCGAACCCCACGGTGATCCCGGCATCGCGCAATTCGCGCACACGGGTTTGACCACGACGTTTGGGATAGGTGTCGTGGCGCCCCTGCAACATGATGTTAATCAGCGGGTTGGGGATCGCGTGCACCCCGGCCTCGACCATCAGCGGGATCAGCTTCGAGACATAGTAATTGTCCATGGAATGCATCGAGGTCAGATGTGACCCTGCAACCCGCCCGTTCAGACCCAGACGTTGGGTTTCATAGGCGAGGGTTTCGATATGGCGGCTTTGTGGGTCGTCACTTTCGTCACAATGCATATCGACCATCAGCCCACGCTCAGCCGCGATTTCACACAATAGGCGCACGGATTCGGCCCCGTCCGCCATGGTACGTTCGAAATGCGGGATGCCGCCCACCACATCCACGCCCATATCCAGCGCCCGGATCGTGTTCTGCATCGCGGTCGGGTCTCGCAACACGCCATCCTGCGGGAAGGCGACCAGTTGTAGATCAAGGTAGTCCTTCACCTGCTCGCGCACCTGCAACAGCGCTTGCACGCCCTTCAGTTGATCATCGCAAGTGTCCACATGGCTGCGGATCGCACCGATGCCCTTGGCCACCGCCAATTCGCAGTATCGCAGGGCGCGGGCGACGATATCCTCGACCGTCTGGATCGGCTTCAACTCTCCCCACAGGGCAATCCCTTCCAGCAACGTGCCCGAAACATTCATCCGCGGCGTGCCCAGCGACAGAGTCGCATCCATATGGAAATGCGGATCGACAAATGGCGGCGAGACCAGTTGCCCGTCGGCGTCGATCACCTCAGCTGATTCGGCAGTGATCCCGGGCTCGATGGCAGCGATCCTTCCATCCGCGCAGGCGATATCCACGCCGGTCTGGCCATCGGGCAGAGTGGCATTCTTGACGATCAGATCGAACATGGCGGCTCCTATCGTTGGCCTTTGAACCAAGGGGTTAGCAATGCGCGCGGATAATCCGCCGACCGCGCGGCAACGACAAGCGCGATGATCGACAGGATATAGGGCGCCATCAGGAACACCTGACCGGGCACCAGCGCGCCCATCTCGGTCTGCAGACGCACCTGCAGCGCATCGAAGGCGCCGAACAGCAGCGCGCCCAGCAGCGCCTTGCCGGGACGCCAGCTGGCAAAGATCACCAGCGCGATACAGACCCAGCCGCGACCGTTGACCATGCCGAAGAAAAACGCGTCAAAGGCGCTCATGGTCAGGAAGGCTCCGCCCAGTGCCATCAGGGCCGAGCCCGCAACGATAGCTCCGATGCGCAGCCCATAGACCGACAAGCCCTGCGCATCGACGCTGTCCGGATTGTCCCCTACGGCCTTGATCGCCACGCCCAAAGCGGTGCGGTTCATCACGTACCAGACCACCGCCACCATCAGCAGCGCCAACCATGTCAGAGCGGTTTGCTGGAACAAAACAGACCCTAAAAAGGGCAATTCGGACAGGACCGGCAGATCCAGCGGCTGGAAGGGTTCAATGCGCGGCGGCGAGGACACATTCGGCAGCGCCGTACGATACGTGTAGTAACTGACCGAGGTGGCAAACAGCGTGATCCCCAGCCCCGAGACGTGTTGAGACAGCCCAAGCGGCACGGTCAGGATTGCATGTAGCAGACCAAAGAA
Source organism: Ruegeria sp. CH8 (assembly GCF_056536985.1). Taxonomy (NCBI): domain Bacteria; kingdom Pseudomonadati; phylum Pseudomonadota; class Alphaproteobacteria; order Rhodobacterales; family Roseobacteraceae; genus Ruegeria; species Ruegeria sp. CH8. The sequence continues at coordinate 142,589 of NZ_JBQFQR010000015.1, forward strand.
CGCTCCGGCCAGGGCCGCAACCAGCACCCCGCCCCAAAGACCCGCGCCCAGCCAGACCGCCATCCAACCGCACATGGCACCGACGACGAAAATCCCCTCGATCCCAAGGTTCAACACACCTGCCCGTTCGCAGATCAGCGCGCCCAACACGCCAAAGATCAGCGGTGTGGCGATGCGCAGAGAGGCGGCCCAGAAACTCTCTGACAGCAGGATGTTGAGAATATCCATCATGACGCCGCCCTCGAGGTGCTGGCCCGGACAATCCGGTAGCGGGCAAAGAACCCGCCGACCAGAACACACAATAGGGAAACCGACACCACCAGATCAGCAAGGAACGAGGATACGCCCATCGCGCGGCTCATACTGTCAGCGCCCACGAAGACCGAGGCGATGAACAGCGCCGCGATGGCCACGCCCACTGGTGACAACCCGGCCAGCATCGCCACGACAATGCCGGTATAGCCAAAGCCGGGTGAAAGGTCGGCGGTCAGATAGCCCTTCAACCCCGCGACCTCGCTGACGCCCGCCAAACCAGCCAAACCACCTGACAGGGCGGCTACTCCGAACAGCGACCGATTCACGTTGATCCCTGCATGGCGTGCGGCGGCGGCGTTTTCTCCCACCGCCCGCAACCTAAACCCCCAGACCGAGCGCGCCAGCATGAACTGGGCCACTCCGGCCAATATCAGAGCCAGAATCAGCCCGAAATGCACTCGCATCCGATCCAGTAACGGCGGCAGCATCCCCTGATCCAGAACCGGCGCCGATTGCGGCCAGCCCAGACTCATCGGGTCCTGCAACGGGCCTTCAAGCATCATCTGCACAAAGATCAGGATGATGAAGTTGAGCAGAAGTGTGGTCACCACCTCATCCGCGCCAAAACGTGTTTTCAAGTATGTAGGCGCGACCATCCCGGCAGCCCCGGCCACCGCGCCCAGCACGACGATCAATGGCAGTAGCAGGATACCAGACACATCCAGCGCCCCGGACCCGATGGCCACAGCAGCCATTGCCCCAAGATAAAGCTGCCCCTCGGCCCCGATGTTCCACAGCTTGGCGCGAAAGGCCAAAGCGGCGGCAAGCCCGGTAAAAATCAACGGAGTGGCGCGGGTCAGCACCTCGGAAAAGGCAAAAACGGAACCAAACACACCGCGAAACATCTCGGCATAAGCTGCAATCGGGTTGGCCCCGGCAGCCAGCAGGGGAATCGCAGCAAAGCCCAAAGCGATCACGGCAGACAGGATCGGAACGCCCAGCGTAAAGGCACGTGACTGTGTTTGGCGCGGTTCGATGCGGATCATGCCGGTTCTCCTGCCATCATCAGCCCGATCTGTTCGCGGTCGCGGCTTGGGGCCTCGTGTAGCTCGCCGTCGCGGATCACCACAATCCGGTCGGCGAGGCCCAGAATTTCGTCGAGGTCCTCGGAAATCAGCACCACCCCCGCGCCACGCGCTCGCGCCTCAAGCAATCGTCGCCCGACCTCGGCCGCGGCGCCCATGTCCAGACCGCGGGTGGGTTGGTTCGCCAAAATCAGGCTTGGCGACCGGTCGAACACACGCGCCAGAATGAGCTTTTGGATATTGCCGCCGGACAAAAGCCGCGCAGGGGCCTCAACGCCCGGTCCGCGCACGTCGTAAGCCTTGGCCAACCGTTCGGCGTTCTCGGAAATCGCCTCACGCCGCAGCAGGCCACGTGATTGCACGTCACTATCATCCAGCCGTTCGATGATCATGTTCTCGGCCACGCTCATCGCGCCAACGATGCCTTCGTGGTGGCGGTCTTCGGGAATGCGGCCAACACCTGCCCGGACCATGGCCGAAGGGGTGGGTGTGTTAATTTCCACCTCTTTCACCTTGATTAGACCCTGTTCAGGCCGTGTCAGACCTGAGATCACATTGGCCAAACCGCTTTGCCCATTACCAGACACCCCTGCAATCCCGAGGATTTCATGCGCGTGCACCGTCAGATCTACGCCGCTGAGCGTATCTCGCTTGGACCGACCTGCAACCGACACACCCGACAGTGTCAGTACCGGTGCACCCGGTGCCATCGCAGTGCCCGCCAATTCCGGTGTGTCCGCCCCGACCATCATCCGGGCGATGGATTTCTCATCGGCCTCAGACGTCGCCATCTCGCCTACTTTCTTACCGTGGCGCAGAACGGCGATGCGGTCGGAGAAGGCCAGAACCTCGCGCAGTTTATGGCTGATGAAAATGACTGACAGCCCCTCGGCCGTCATCATGCGGATGTTTTCGAACAGCGTATCAGCCTCTTGCGGGGTGAGAACAGCGGTGGGTTCGTCCAACACCAGAATGCGGGCCTGCCGATACAGCGCCTTGAGGATTTCGACCCGCTGACGTTCCCCGACCGACAACCGCCCGACCGGCGTATCCAACGGTGCAGTCAGGCCGCTTTGGGCGATGATTTCTTCAACTTTAAGCCGCGCCGCGCGCCGGTTGCGACGCAGGGCCAACAGGGGTTCGGCCCCCAGGGTGATATTGTCCAATGCCGAGATATTCTCGGCTAGGGTGAAATGCTGGTGCACCATGCCGACACCCGCCGCCAAGGCCACCTGCGGATGGCCCAGCGGCAGCGGCTGCAGAACACCCGCCTCATCGGCGACATCAATAGACCCTGAATCGGGCAAATAATGCCCAAACAGCATATTCATCAGCGTGGTCTTGCCCGCGCCGTTTTCGCCCAGCAAGGCCAGAACCTCACCCTTGTTCAGGGTCAGACTGACATCGTCATTGGCGATAACCGGGCCGAAATGCTTGCTCAGCCCGTTGAGCTTGAGAACTGTGGTCATTGGGAAAGCGGGCCGGTGCAGAAACCGGCCCGAGCACGATCAGTTGTCCGAGACCGGTCGGTCGTCGTTGACATTCACGCGGAACAGCCCGTCCAGAATCTCGGCCTGACGCGCATTTACCGCTTCGAGCACATCAGCCGGAACCAGTTCCTCATCCAGGACCATCGATCCGCCGCCATAGCCCATAAAGCTGTACTGGCCGTAATCCGCGGCCTCGAACGAGCCACCCGCGACATTGGCGATCGCCTTGTCGATGGTCGGTTCCATATGCCACAGGGCCGAGGCCATGATCGTGCCGGGATAGTCCCCCGACGTGTCGATGACGTTACCCACGGCCTTCACGCCGCGTTCGACCGCCGCATCCGACACGCCAAAGCGTTCCGCATACATGATGTCCGCCCCCGCATCCATCATCGCGATGGCGCTTTCCTTGGCCTTGGGCGGATCATACCAACTGTCGATGAAGGTCACGAGGAAGGTGACATCCGGGTTCACCTCACGCGCGCCGTCCATGAAGGCGTTCATCAGGCGGTTGACCTCGGGGATGGCATAGCCGCCGACCATGCCGATCACATTCGATTCCGTCGCGGCGCCAGCCACCATTCCGGTCAGGTAGGAAGGCTCGTGAATCCAGTTGTCAAAAACCGAGAAATTGGGCGCCACCGGACCAAAGGACGAGCCCATCAGAAACGCTGTATCGGGATAGTCCTTGGCCACCTTGCGGGCAGCGCGTTCCAGACCGAACACCTCGCCCACGATCAGCTGCGCGCCCTGTTCGGCATATTCACGCATCACGCGTTCATAATCGGTGTTGGCCACGTTTTCCGAGAATACATATTCAATGTCGCCCCGCTCGGCCGCAGTGTTCAGGGCCTTGTGAATGCGGCTGATCCATTGCTGTTCCACCGGCAGCGTGTAAATCGCCGCAACCTTGACCGTTTCAGCCGCCGCCAGCCCGGCGGAATACAATGTCAAAGCCGCCGCCACCGCGGCCAGCAGCACTCTGCGCGTTAATTTTGTTTTGGTCATATCTCTCTCCTGTGTGGCGGGATGGCAGCATTTTTTTACTGTTCAGTCAATTTTTTCATCACCCATCACGGTAAACCAGAACAGACCGCCGCGGCTTAGAGCGTTTTTTAGGCAACCGCCTGCTGCGAGGATGAACCCTGCAATCTGGCTGGAACTCCAAGGGCCTAAGCCAAGCAGCGGTTGCATGAAACAGAGTAGTGGTTTGCCGGTTTGATACCCTGTTTTTCTTGAGTGGCGCGCATCAGGTGTGCGGGCCTTTATTCTTGCCTATCGACCGTGTAGAGAGCAGCGGCACACGCGTTTTGCGTGTGTTTGGCATTTGGGATTGTTTAGTAGATATGAAGCAAACTCCGATACGCGATGCGCAATTCCAACCGCCCCGGTCGACGCCAGATGATGCGCCGGAAGACGACTCCATTGATATTGGCGCTTTGGCAGGCACGTTGTGGCGGGGTAAGTGGATCATTGCCCTTACCACCGCTGCCGCCATTTTGGTCGGAGCGTATTACGCTTTTGTTTCGGCTGTCCCGTTGTATCGGTCTACGGCTGTGGTCATGCTGGAGACAGATCAGGCCAGCGTGGTCGATCTGCAAAGCGTAGTGGGCGGATTAGCCGGGGACACGGCCGAGATCAACTCGGAGCTTGAAGTACTGAAGTCCCGTGGCCTGATGGGCAAGGTTGTTGACCGGCTGGATCTGGTGTCCGATCCAGAGTTCAACGCCGAGCTTCAACCGATATCTGCAATCGCCGGCGCCAGGCAGTTTTTCATGTCCATGTTTGGCACCGGGGACGCCCCCGGGGCAGGACTCAGAAGATCTTGTCGAGCAATTGACCCGAGACGATGTGATATCGGCGCTGCTCGAGAAGGTTTCGGTGCGCAACGTGCGGCAAAGCCTGGTGTTCGAAGTGACGGTCGAGACAGAATCGGCCCGCAAATCCGCCCTTATCGCCGATACGATTGTCGAGCTTTACGTATTGAACCAGATTGAGGTGAAGTTCGAGGCCACCGAACAGGCAACTGAATGGCTGACCAACCGCGTGACCGACCTGCAGGTCGGGCTGGAGACTGCTGAGGCGAAAGTCAGCGAGTTCAATGCGACGACAGCCCTGGTCTCGCCTGAGGCGCTCCAAGTGCAGGAAGTGCAACTGAAAGACCTGCGCGAACGCCGCGTGTCAGCTGAGGCGACCCGCGTTGCAGCGCAGACCCGTTATGACGCATTGGGAGCTGCGGATACACGCGCGGCGCAGGCCGAAACCAGCCAGGACCCCCAGTTGCAACGCCTGTTTGCACAAATCGACGAGACCGCCGCAAGTGAGGACGCCTTTGACACCGCGTTCCAACGTCTGGTCGCGCGCACCGCACTCGAGGCACGCCGCGCAACGCAGCAGGTCCAGGCTCTGACGCGGTCGTCCGAAGAGCTTGGCCATCAGATTTCACAGCAGAATGCAGATCTGATCACGCTGCAGCAACTGGCACGCGAAGCCGAGGCGGTCCGGCTGCTGTACGAGTATTTCCTGGCTCGCCTGAAAGAAACATCGGCGCAAGAAGGTATCCAAAAAGCGGACAGCCGACAGTTGTCGCGCGCCGTGATCCCCAGCACTCCGGCATCGCCCCGAAAGCCTCTGATCCTGGCGTTCTCGGTCCTTTTGGGTCTCATGTTGGGTGCGGGTACCGTGCTGCTGATCGAAATGCGCCGCAAAGGGTATCGGTCTGCGCAGGAACTTGAGCGCAAGACCGGTTACAGCGTATTGGGCCAGATCCCGATCTTTCCGGCCCGCGGGCGACGCAAGGTTCTGGAGTATCTCGCCGAAAAGCCTTCATCTGCTACCGCAGAGGCGGTGCGCAACCTACGCACGTCACTGATGCTATCCAATGTGGACCATCCGCCACAGGTTGTGGTTCTGACATCAGCTCTGCCCGGCGAAGGCAAGACGACGAACGCGTTGGCGCTGGCGCAAAACTTCGTCGGGATCGGGAAAAGAGTTCTGCTGGTGGAAGGAGATATCCGGCGCCTGACCATGACGGCGCAGCTGCAGGGCGTACCGAAAAAGGGAATCGTGTCTGTTCTGTCCGGGGATAGCACGCTTCAAGAAGCCATCTTTCAGGACTCACTGTTGGGCTGTGATATTCTGGCTGGCGAAAAAACATCGGCCAATGCGGCGGACCTTTTTGCCTCGGAGCGGTTCCGACTATTCCTGGAGGATATGCGTAAGCTCTATGACGTCATCCTGATCGACACGCCCCCCACGCTTCTGGTGTCCGATGCGCGCCTGATTGCACGAAATGCAGATGCTGTACTTCTGACCATCAAGTGGAACGACACGTCTGAACAGGATGTCACCGAAGTGATGCGTCTATTCCACACGGACAACCAACGCCTGACCGGCTTGGTGCTGGGCCAGATCAATACGCGCAGCGCCAAACATTACGGTTATTCCTACGGAAACTACGCCGACACGTACTATAGCAATTAGGATGCACTGTCTGGTGTCGAACAAAAGCGCGCCTCAACAGCGCGCTTTTTTGTGTTGAAGCCGATGGCTTAGTTGGTGCCGACGGTGCTTGTTGTGCTGTTCGTCGAACCGCCACCACCGCCGCCTGCAGCTGCCACGCCAACAGCGGCCGCAACAACGCCAAGCGCGGGTACAACAAGTGGTACGAATCCGGTCACGCCAGCTGCCGCCGCTGCCCCACCGGCTGCGGTGGCACCTCCGGCTCCCGCACCAGCACCTGCTCCGGTGCCGCTTCCGGTCTGAGCCGCGGCCGCCCCACCGGTAGCACCTTGTGCATATGCGCCTGTGGTCGAAAGAGCCAAAATCAGAAATGTAGTTCTGATCATCGTGAATCTCCTAAAGCAAGTCTTGGTCGGTTGATATCACAACAACTCAAAGTTGAGAATGCCGTATCCGCCAAAAATTCTGAAAGGTGTCTGGCAAGGTTTGTTTTTCAGCGCATTGCCGCAAAAACCTGCCCTAATACCCCGCCGCAAACTACGGCCGCACAGTGCTTACCCCCTGATTATTATGAGTGTATTGATTTTGGGTTTGTCAGAGGGGTTGATTGAAGGATTTGGCGGCGAATTGGCGAGGGACGTTGTTTGGAA